>NZ_NWMQ01000021.1:0-55377 GCF_002901215.1 Paracoccus sp. SY
AATCCCCAACTTGCAAGGGGAAATTTCTTCCCGCGGACAATTATTTTCCGGTGGGCGTTCCGATGCCTTCGGAACAGGGCTTTCCGGCGAATTCCGGGCTGAACTGGAGCCATGACGGCCTTAAGGACAACGGGATCTGCCCGGGAACGGGCCGCTGGCGCGATGGAAACCGTGCTTCGCCAGCTGACGCTGCTCATTCGGAATCATCCAGCCCGCGCGTGATCTGACATGCACAGGAAAGAAGCCGCAGGCTGACCTCACCGGCAACGACCGGCTATCGCCGGGTGATCCCCTCGATCAGCTGCGGCGGAACAGGGCGCGTCACAAGATAGTTCCGGCGCTTCTCGTAGAAGGCGTTGCCGCCCGTCACGAGAACGTAATGCATGTTGTCATAAGGGAAACGGTGTCCCGCAGTATGGAAGAACATCGCATTGCCGATCAGGGGGTGACGCTCACCGCGCAGGACGGATCGGGCGGCCTCGCGCACCTGCGGCGCCGTCTTGAGGTTCATCTTGCGCTTCATGATCCCCGGCGCGAACTGGTTCTTCTGGGCCACCACCCCGCAGACCGAACGGGGATACTGCCCCGATTGGACCCGGTTCATGACGACGCTGCCGACAGCGATCATGCCGTCCCGGCTGGAACGGTTCGATTCGAAATACATGGCCCGTTCCATGCACTCCTGCTCTGACATGCGGGAGCCGAAGCCGCAGCCCGACAGCACGAGCGCAGCCGCGGCCAGGGTCAAGCACACCCGCGCCTTCAAGTTGAGGTTCATATCACTGCCCTTGTTCTTCCTTGTCGTTTCCCGGGATGCTTCTGACCCCTGGGTGCCTTGATCATCATGCAAATCCGCACCGAACCGGAAAGCTCTTGTTGAGGCCATCCGGCCAGGCTGCTTCTTTTCCCTCAACCAGCAAAGCGCGTTCTTGAAAATGCCGAGCTGAGATCTGCCCGATGTTTCCATTGGCCAAAGACCGCCAAGACCCTCCTGCCTTTGCAGGAAACGACAAGATCAGGCCCGGACAGCTCCGCCAGCGAAGCTGCCCCGGACCGTCCACTGCCGCTGACACCGTCATGCGAAGCTTGGGCGCACAAGCCCTGGCCTCGCAGATCATCGTATTCGAAACTGGCTTCCGGTCCTTCAGAGGCGAAGCGCCATGCTTCTATTCCGGCACCTGCTGTCCCACGGTGGCCGACAAGGACGGCTCGGCGGGGTTTTCGGTCGGGGGGGCCGCCTCTCCGGTCAGGCGCTCGGCCACTTCGGCCGCGAGGGTTTCAAGAAGCTCGCGTTCCTTGTCCTCGAGGTCGCGCACCTCGTCATGGATCAGGCACAGGGCGCCCAGAACAACCCCATCCGCCTGGCGCATCGGCGCGGCGGCAAGGGCACGGGCGGACCAGGCCCGCAGGACGGCATTCTCGGCAAGCAGCGGGTCGCGTTCGATGTCGGGAACGATCAAGGACCGTGCTTCCGCCAGCAGCAAGGAGGCCATCGAGGCATCCTGCGGCAGCACCATGACCTTAGCCTGAGGGTCGATGCCCAGGCCGGGCAGTTCGCGATTGGCCCCGATCAGCAGTTCCTGCCGAGGGCCGATGGCGATGATGGCGGCGGTCTTGACGTCGAACACATCGGCGGCCCGGATTGCCAGATCGTTCAGATCCTCGCGCAAGTCAGGATCGTCCAGCGGCACCTTCTTCAGGGTCTCGTTCCGGGCTTCGACCGCCTGGGGATCCTGGACGATCCCGACCGTCTTGTCCTCTGCGTTCCGCAACAGCAGCAGGATGCGGCGCGCCGCCTCGTTGATCGAGGCCACGACGGCATCCGCGCCAAGCATCTCGGCGCCGTGCCGGTCCAGTTCCTCCAGGGGCACGCCCCACAGGCCCAGCACGATCTTGAGCCGGGGCCACCGCGCCCGAAGACGGCGGGTCAGGTTGCGGGCGGCGGCGTCGGGTTCGCTGCTGAAGAAGCTCAGCACCACGATCTCGACCCCTTCCAGTTCCAGCCCGGCGACATAGCGCGAAGTGGTGCTGCCATAGGCCCTGGATACCGCCGGCACCCCGTCCAGTTGCAGGCTGTGGACCAGCATCTCGCAGGCCTGGCGGTCGATTTCCCATTTGCCGGGAATGCAGGCGACGCGGGGCGCGGCACCTTCGGGCAGGTCGGCGGGATGGTCCTCGCGGATCGCTTCCAGCAGTTCGTCCATGCCGTTGGCGATCCGCAGCCTGTGTTCGGCGCGGGCGTTGTTGATATAATCGATGCTAGCCTGGCACAGCACCTCCATCCCCTCGTCGTTATAGAACTGGGTGACGGATGTTTCCTCGATCGCATCTTCGGCGATGTCGATGGCGTCGTCGGGATCGTTGGCGATCAGCCGCTGATAGATGCGCGTGTGACGACTGAGGGCGGGACTGGATCCCAGAAGCGTTTCCAAGATCGACAGCTGCGGGATATAGCGGCCAACGACCAGCAGGCAGACGGTCAGCGGCGTGGACAGGACCAGCCCCACCGGTCCCCAGATCGCCGTCCAGAAGGTCGCGGCGGCGATCAGCGACAGCACCGAAAGCCCCGTGCTGGTGCCATAGAGCAGCGGCTCGATCACGTTGTTCGAGACAAGCTCCAGCACCAGGATCAGGCCTGCGGTCATCAGCACCATGTTCCATCCGGGATCGACCGCAAAGGCCAGGCTCAGCGGGAAGACCGCCGACAGGATCGGCCCGACATAGGGGATGAAGCGCATCACGGCGGCCAGCGTGCCCCACAGGATGAAGCCCGGCACCCCGATCAGCCAAAGCCCGAGGGCCATCGGGATCGCATAGGTGACGTTCACCACCAGTTGCATCAGCAGGTATTTCGAGATGCGCCTGCTTGCTTCCTCAAGGGCGTCGGTGGACCGGAACATGTTGCCGCCCAGCAGCCGCAACAGCCTGTCGCGCAGATCCCCCTGGTCCAGCAGGATCAGCACCACGAAGACCAGCACGATGCCGGCCGTGGCAAGGGGCGCAAGCAACGGCGACAGCCACAACAGCGCCGTTTCGAAGGGCGAAACCGGTTCGGGAATCACCCGCACCCGCTGGGGCGGGACTTCGTTCTCCTCGCCCCCGCCCACCACCTCGGCCACTTCCTTCTGCACGGTGTCCACGGTCTGCATCGCGCCTTCCAGGATGCCGGGCCCCTTCATCCGGGCGCCCAGATCCTCGATCTTGCTGCGGATGGTGGTCTGATAGGTCGGCAACTGCGCGCTGAGCGACCGCATCTGGATGCCGACAAGCGTGCCCACCGCGCCCAGCACGGTCAGCACCAGCACCATGGTCAGGGCGACCGCCAGGATGCGCGACAAGCCCCGCCGCACCAGCCAGTGGACCACCGGTCCCAGGGCAAAGCTGATCAGGAAGGCGATGGCCAGCGGGATCAGCACCGCCTGCCCGTAATACAGGGCGGCGACGATGATGGCTGAGATCACAAGGCCCGCCGCAAGGCGCAGCAGATCGCCTTGCTGGGACTGGATCAGCGGCCCGCTGCCGCGTGGCGGAAGGGGTGGGATCACAGGGGCACCGATCGGATGAGGTCCAGAAAAAGAACAAAGCCTGTCCCTTGGACGATGACATGGACCGGATCGTGCTTCTGGATTGGTCCTCCAAAGTCATGGATGCCGGCCGAGGCATCGCAGCCCAGGTCGTCGCGCCTGGCATAAGTCGAGGCAAGAAGGTCGAGCACTTTGGGATCCTTCCAATGCCCTGCACAGCAGTTCCGCAACCAAACCTTCCGAAAGGAAGCAGAGTTCCGCACAACCCTGCACACCTTCCTTGCAGGCTGGATCCTTTGGGTACGGCAACAGGGTCATGTCGCCCAACATCCCCGGCCCCGGCATCCCGCCGGTAGCCGGGCCTTGTCTGAACCCACGTCACGGCCACCCCCAGGCCGCCTGAAATTACGGATCGGAGTGCTGGAACACTCTTGCCACTTTCGGGTTTACAGAGCTTGGCCCGCTCGCCTGCAGATGGCACGAGCAGCCAAATGCCAGACGCGGCCGACACCGGATCGGTTGCACCAGCAAGGGGGACATCATGGATCTGACCGTGAACGGACAGGCGCGCAACTTCGGGGGCGACCCTGACATGCCGCTGTTGTGGTATCTGCGCGATGAACTGGGCCTGACCGGCACCAAGTTCGGATGCGGCGCGGGCTATTGCGGCGCCTGCGTGGTCCATATCGACGGCGTGGCCAGCTTTTCCTGCGTCACCCCGATGACGGTGGCCGAGGGTGCCGAGGTCGTCACCATTGAGGGCCTGTCGCCCGATGCCAGCCATCCTGTCCAGGTTGCGTGGCGGGAGTTGAACGTGGCGCAATGCGGCTATTGCCAGTCCGGCCAGATGATGCAGGCCGCGGCCCTGCTGGCCGAAACGCCCGATCCCACGGACGACGACATCGACGGCGTGATGGCCCAGAACATCTGCCGTTGCGGCACCTATCCACGCATCCGCGCCGCCATCAAGCGCGCCGCCGGGCAGGAGGCAGGGTGATGGCCGTGCTGGAAAACGTCAGCCGTCGTGCCGTTCTGCTGGGCATGGGCGCAGGCGCCCTGGTCCTGTCGCTTGGCCTGCCCACTGCCGCGCAAGAGGAACCGCTGAAGTTCGGGGCCGATGCCATGCCGCATGGCTGGCAGGACGATCCGCGCATCTTTGTCGCCATCGACCCCGATGGCACGGTCACGGTGACCGTGCACCGATCGGAAATGGGACAAGGGGTCCGCACCTCGATCGCCATGGCCGTGGCGGATGAACTGGACGCGGACTGGGCGCGCGTGCGCGTCGCACAGGCGCCGGGGGACGAGCCGACCTTCGGCAACCAGGACACCGACGGTTCGCGCAGCTTGCGCCACTTCTTCCATCCGATGCGCCGCGCAGGCGCCGCCGCCCGGCAGATGCTGCGAGAAGCGGCGGCGGCCGAATGGGGCGTGCCCGTGGACGAGGTCACGGCCGAGAACCACATCCTTGCCCATGCCGCATCCGGGCGGCAGGCGGGCTATGGCGACATGGCGACCCGCGCGGCGGGCGGCCAGGTTCCGGCGCGCGAAAACCTGACGCTGAAATCGCCGGACCAGTTCCGCTATATCGGTCGCGACGACATCGGCCTGATCGACAACCCCGCCATCGTCACCGGCGGCACCGTCTATGGCATCGACGCCAAGGCCGACGGCATGCTGTTCGCGGTCATTGCCCGCCCGCCCGTCATCGGCGGTCGGGTCGCAAGCCATGACGCGACCGCCGCATTGGAGGTGCCGGGCGTCGAGCGGGTCGTGGTGATCGACCCCCCGCCCCAGCCGTCCGAATTCCAGCCCCTTGGCGGGGTTGCCGTCATCGCTACCAACACCTGGGCAGCCATGCGCGGCCGCGAGGCATTGGTGATCGAATGGGACAACGGCGACCACGGCGCCTATGACAGCGAGGCGTTCCGGGGGGAACTGGAACAAGCCGCGCGCAGCACCGACGGCGCGGTCGTGCGCAACCAGGGCGACGCGCTGACCGCCCTGCAGGAAGCGCCCCGCAGGTTCGAGGCCGAATACTACATCCCCCATCTGGCGCAGGCACCGATGGAGCCTCCGTCAGCCCTGGCGATGATCCGCGACGGCAAATGCGAGGTCTGGGCCTGCGTGCAGGCGCCCCAGGTCACGCGCGTGCGGGTGGCGGAAAAGCTGGGCCTCGATCCCAAGGACGTCACGGTGAACGTGACCCTGCTGGGCGGTGGCTTCGGGCGCAAGTCCAAGCCCGACTTCGTGCTGGAAGCAGCCGTTCTCAGCCGCGAAATGGACGGCAGGCCCGTCAAGGTCACCTGGACGCGGGAAGACGACCTGCATCACAGCTTCTATCACACCGTCTCGGTCGAGCATCTGCAGGCCGGGCTGGATCAGGACGGCCGCCCCGTCGCCTGGCTTCACCGCACGGCGGCGCCGACCATCGGGTCGATCTTCGCGCCCGATCCCATGCAAAAGCTGCCCTTCGAACTGGGCATGGGGCTGACCAACATGCCCTTGGACATCCCCAATGTCCGGGCCGAGAACCCGCAGGCCCAGGCCCATACCCGGATCGGCTGGTATCGGTCCGTGTCCAACATCCCGCATGCCTTCGCGATCCAGTCCTTTATCGCCGAACTGGCGCACGAGGCGGGCCGCGATCACCGCGACTACCTGCTGGAGGTGATCGGACCCGCCCGCAAGATCGACCCGACCGAACAGGGCGATGTCTGGAACTATGGCGAGGATCCGGCGCGCTATCCCATTGACACCGGCCGCCTTCGCCGGGTGATCGAGACAGCAAGCGATGCCGCGGGATGGGGCAAGGAGATGCCGGCCCGCAGCGGCCTGGGCCTTGCCGCGCATTACAGCTTTGTCAGCTATGTCGCGGTGGCCGCCGAGGTCGAGGTGGGCGAGGACGGCAATGTGCGCGTTCCCGTCGTCCATATCGCCATCGACTGCGGCCCTCATGTGAACCCCGACCGGATCCGGTCGCAGATGGAAGGTGCCGTGATCATGGGCACCGGGCAGGCCCTGATGTCGCAGATCACCTTTGCCGAAGGACGGGCGCAGCAGGACAACTTCGACAGCTATCTGGTGCCCCGCATGGACAGCGCGCCGCGCAAAATCCACGTCCACCTGGTTGGCGGCGAGGATCCCGACCAACCCCTTGGCGGCGTCGGCGAACCCGGCCTGCCGCCCGTCACCCCCGCCATCGTCAACGCCATCTTTGCCGCCACGGGCCAGCGCATCCGCCGGTTGCCGGTCGGCAATCAACTGACCAGCTAGGAGAGAGCCATGATCCCCTTCCGGTCTGCCCTGACCGCCACGCTCCTGGCCCTTGCCGGGACAGCCGCTGCGGCCGATTGCGCGTCGCATCTGGACCTGATGGACGAGGTCCTGGACCAGGCATCGAGAGAGTCCATCGCCTCGTCATCGGGCGGGCAGGGCGTCGCCGGTGCCCGCGAGGCCCGGGCGATGACCGACACCGAGGCCCCAGGCAATGACGCGACCGCGACCGAGGCGGCGCAGGATCCCCAGCCCCCGCAGGCACCGGGCCATGCCCCCCCGCCCGAGGCCGGCGATCAGGTGCAGCGGCTCCGCGCCTCGCTGGACGAGGCAAGGGCCCAGGCGGGCCAGGACGATGCGGCCTGCCGCGAGACGCTTGTGACAGCCCTGCGGGAGTTGGTGTCCGGGGAAGACAAGCCCGAGACCCCTTGAAGCCACCGGGGTTTGACCGCCGGCTTACGTCCCGGACTGTCCCGAAAGGGGCAGTCCGCCCGGTCCGTCCAGCGATGCTGATTCCTCAGCCTTCATTTGCTGACCCGGACTGCCGAGGGTTCCAGCCTTCGTGACAGGCTCAGCCACCCCCCAGGGTGGTCAGAAGCAGCGCGCCCAATCCGACAAGGGCGCCCAAACCCGCAAGAAGGATCACGAGCCCGTCCCTTGCCATCAATCCCAGGCCCATCAAGGCGATGGCACCCATCGGGATCGAGGAGGCAAAGGGCAGAAGTTCCAGCGGCGGAACGGTCATGCACAGGAAAATGCAAAGCAGCGCAACGACGCGCAGGCCTGCCTTTCCCGAAAGCCAGGAAAGCCGCCGCCGCAGCACCCGGTCGATCCAGCCTGCCGGCCGTTCCAGCCAATCCATCCCCTTCTTGATGCGGTCGCCCTTCAGTGTCTGGCGCTCGAGAAGTCCGGGAAGCCAGAGGTGATCGCGGCCAAACAGAAGCTGGGCCGAGACAAGGGCAATCACAAGGGCGATCACCGTCGGAAGGCCGGGGATGCCGCCGATCGGGGTGATCTCGATCAGCGCGGGAATGGCCAGAAAGGGGCCGAAGCTGCGTTCGCCCAAGGCCTCGTGGATATCGTGGACGCTGACCTGATCCTGCTGTTCTCCAAGCTCGCGCAGGTCGCCCACAAGGTCGGAGAGATTGGTGTCTTTGCTGCTCATCCCAGCAAACGGGGCTGCGGCGCTGCCGGTTCCTGATGCGCGATTTCGAAAGGCCAGCCACGAAGGTGCCGCAGGCTTCCCGACGGCGATGTTCCCGACGACACGCGATGATCTTGTCATGAAGGACATTCATGGCGCGGACGCACCGGGTCAGCCGGCGTCGGCCTTGCGGCACATCGGGCGACGAGCCATGGAAAAACCGTCGTCCCTCCCGTCGCCCGATGGCGTTCCGACAGCCCCCCTGATCCCATAGCGTGACGGTGCGATCCCTTTGCGGAACGGAAGCAGGCCATGGCGGACCACCGCCAGAGAAAGGCCACCACCCTCATGCTGCCGGAACTGCAACACGACGACCGCACATGCGGCACGACGGCGATGCGCCGCCTGATTGCCGCCGCTTGAGCAAGCAGGGCAGGACGGCTAAGGACGAAGGATAGGACGGACGCGCCGTCCTGGCCTTTCGTGATATCCTCTGACCTCGGGTGCATGATGACCGACACGTCCTTTCTTCAAGAAGCCATTGATCTGGCGAAAGACAACCTGGCCGCGAAAGGCCGCCCGTTCGGCGCGGTCGTGGTCCGGGACGGCGCGATCATCGCCCGTGGCGTGAACAGGATGGATGCCGACAAGGATCCCACGGCGCATGCCGAACTGCTGGCGCTTCGCGCCGCCGGGGCGGCGACCGGAAGCACCCGGCTTGACGGCTGCACCGTTTATGCCAGCGGACAGCCCTGCCCCATGTGCCTGGCGGCAATGCGGCTTGCCGGCGTGACGCGGGTCGTCTTTGCCTATTCGAATGAAAACGGCGCGCCCTACGGGCTGTCCACGGCACAGGTCACGCAAGACCTGTCGGTGCCGCTGTCCCAGCAATCATGGGCCGAGATCACCCATCTTCCGCCGGAAGACAGCAACGACCCGGTGATCTACAAGACCTGGGCCGAACAGCGTGGTGGCAGGGCCTAGCCCTTTGACAAAGGCCGGCCAGCCTTGATCCGCCGGATCCGATCCGGCGACGTCATCCCCGCGCCTGCTCCAGCATTCGGATCACATGCTCGGGCCCCGCAGGCACGATCCCGGTGGGGTTGAGCGCCTTGATCGAGTAATATCCCGCCTTGATGTGGTCGAGGTTCACGGTTTCCGCCACGCCGGGCAGGCGCAGGATCCGTTCCTGATAGGCCGACAGGCGGGGATAATCCGCGATGCGGCGGATGTTGGCCTTGAACAGCCCGTGATAGGCCGCGTCGAAGCGGATCAGCGTCACGAACAGGCGAATGTCGGTTTCGGTCAATCGCTCGCCGAACAGGTAAGGGCCATCCAGCCGATCCTCCAGCCGGTCGAGCATCTCGAAGACGCCCGCCACCGCCTCGTTATAGGCGGCCTGCGAGGAAGCGAAGCCGGCCTTGTAGACGCCGTTGTTCAGGCCGTCATAGATCTGGGCGTTCAGCGCGTCGATCCGGGTCGCCAGGTCGGCGGGATAAAGATCGGGCCTGTCCGGCACCAGACCGGCAAAGGCGCTGTTGAACATGCGCAGGATCTCGGCGCTTTCGTTGCTGACGGCGGTGTCGGTTCGTTCATCCCACAGCAAGGGCACAGTCGCGCGGCCGGTATAGTTGGCATCCGCGCGGGTATAGAGCTGGTGCAGATGCCCCGCCCCGTGCAGCGGG
Organism: Paracoccus sp. SY; assembly: GCF_002901215.1. NCBI lineage: Bacteria > Pseudomonadati > Pseudomonadota > Alphaproteobacteria > Rhodobacterales > Paracoccaceae > Paracoccus > Paracoccus sp. SY. The sequence continues at coordinate 9,630 of NZ_NWMQ01000021.1, forward strand.
TCGGCATCCGCGCCGGGATGGCCGCCAAAGGCCCAGCCCTGGTCGGTCAGGACCGGGTTCACCACCGTCACGGCCACCAGATCCTCCAGCCCCTTCAGCTTGCGCGCGATCAACGTCCGCGACGCCCAGGGGCAGATCAGCGCCACATACAGGCGATAACGCCCGGCCTCGGCCTTGAAGCCGCCCGTGCCGGTCGGGCCGGGGCTGCCATCGGGCGTGATCCAGTTGCGAAAGGACGACACCTGCCGCACGAAGCGCCCCTGGTCGTCCTTGGCCTGCACCGGGTGCCAATCCGTCGTCCATGTTCCGTTCACCAGCATGTCGTTCTCCGTCATCAAGGGGGAACCGCGCCGCAACGGGCGGCGCGGCCAAAAGGTTCAGGCGCGCTTCTGCGTGGGCGCCAGGGCATAGGGACCGTCACCCAACAGGGCCAGCGCGGCCTGCACGACGGCCCACATCACCGGGTATTCCCAGCCGCCGCCCGCATTGGACCAGTTGAAGCCCGCGCTGCCATGCCCGAAGATCGCCGCGCCCAGCAGGACCGGCACAAAGGCGGCCGAGACCAGCCGCGCCTTCACGCCCAGGATCAGCGCCAGGCCGCCCAGGATCTCGAACAGCATGGTAAGATAGCCGAGCGCGCCCGGCAGGCCCAGCGATTCAAAGAAGCCCGCGGTTCCGGCCGGCGTGAAGACGAAAAGCTTGACCAGTCCGTGGACAAGGAACAGCGCACCCGTGGTGACGCGCAGTGCAAGGATGCCCATGGGGGCGGTCTTGTGGTCGATCATGGTGTTTCTCCTGACAAATGGCCGGCGGGAACGGTTGTCCTGTCCCGGCGCTGATCTCATGCAGACAATATGCCATCGGCGGCCTGTGGCAGAAATGGCGGTATTGGCGTATGATAATCGCCGCTTTGTTCCGAATGAGGTACGGGATGGATCTGGTTGATGGGATGCGGGTCTTCGTGTCGGCTGTCGAAACGGGTTCCTTCGCAGGGGCGGCGCGTCGGGTGGGGATCACGCCGAAGCTCGCCTCGAAATACATGGCCGAGCTTGAGGCGCGGATGGGCACGCAGCTTCTTCATCGCACCACCCGCCGCCTGGGTCTGACGCCCGCAGGCGAACGGCTGATGGCCCAGGCCCCTGCCTGGCTGGGCCTGCTGGACGAAATGACCGCCGACCTGCGCGATGCGCAGCGCGGCTTGTCGGGGACGATCCGTGTCTCGGCCGCGGTGACGCACGGGGAACTTGTGGTCGCACCTTTGTTGCGGCGCTTCCGGGCGGACCATCCCGACCTGGTCATCGACCTGCGCCTGTCGGATCGCTTCGTGGACCTGGTGGCGGACGGGGTCGATCTGGCCTTGCGCATCGGGCATCTGGAGGCCTCGTCGCTGATCGCGCGCAAGTTGGGCACGATGTCGCTGCTTGCGGTCGCCTCGCCGGGTTATCTGGACCGGCATGGCCATCCCGAAACACCGGGCGACCTGGCTGACCACCTTTGCATCTGCGACACCAACATGCGCGGCGATGGAAGCTGGCCGTTGAGGGACGGCAAGCAGGAACATCGCGTCCGGGTGACCGGTGGCTTCCAGGTCAACAACGCGCGGATCGCCCGCGACCTGGCAGTGCGGGACGAGGGGATCGCGCTTTGTCCCGATTACGTTGTCAGGGATGATCTTGCCGAGGGTCGGTTGGTCCGCGTCCTGCCGCGCTTTCACGGACCCTGCCTGAACATGCACGCGGTCTATCTGCCCCAACGCCGCCTGCCCCGGCGGACGCGGACCTTGCTGGAGTTTCTGGTGAAATCCTTTGCCGAGGCGAAAGGGCCAGCCGCCGGGTTCTGATACAGGCGGCTGGTGACCTGCGCCTGCGATCAGGGGGCAGCGGCTATCCCCAGGACGAAGGCAGCAGCCTTTCGCGGCCCCGGTCCGGTCCCTGCCCGGAACCCTCGCCAAACGCCTCGCTGGTCCTGCGCGCCAGGTGCCTGCCCCCGGGATCGCCCATGGGCCGGCCGTTCAGGGCGATCGTTCGTCCCCGCAACAGGGTCCGGACGGGCCAGCCGGTGATCTCCATGCCTTCATAGGGCGTGTAGTCGCAGCCGTGGTTCAGGTCGTCCTGGCGGATCGTCCGCGTCGTCCGGGGATCCCACAGGGTCAGGTCCGCGTCGGCCCCCACCGCGATGCTGCCCTTTTGCGGATAAAGCCCGTAAAGCCGCGCGGGATTGGTCGAGGTCAGAGCGACGAAACGCTGAAGGCTGATGCGGCCCTTGATTACCCCTTCCGAAAACAGGATCGGCAGGCGCGTCTCGACGCCGGGGATGCCGTTCGGAACCCATCGGAAGGATGTCCGGGCACGGGGATTGTCCTTGCTGGCCTCGCCGGCGAAGCGGAACGGGCAATGATCCGACGAGAAGATGTCGAAGGTCCCGTCGCGCAACCCCTGCCAGATCGCCGCCTGGCTGTCGGCGTCGCGCGGCGGGGGCGAACAGACGTATTTCGCGCCCTCGAAATCCATGTTCAGGCCGCGCAGGTCGTCGGCGGTCAGGGCGATGTATTGGGGACAGGTTTCGGCATGGACCCGCAGGCCGCGTGCGCGCGCCCACTGGATCTGCTCCATCGGGTCGCGGCCCGAGACATGGACGATGACGATGGGCAGGTCGATCAATTGCGCATGGCTGATGGCGCGGTGGGTCGCCTCTCGCTCGGCGATCTGGGCATGGGCCTGGCCGTGGTAAAAGGGCGCGGTGCGGCCCTCGGATTCAAGCCTGCGGGTCAGATGCTTGATCGCGTCATGGCCTTCGGCATGAACCATCACCAGGGCCCGTTCGCGCCGCGCGACCTCGAACACGTCCAGCAGTTCGGCGTCGTTCAGCACCAGGTCGTCATAGGTCATGAAGACCTTGAACGAGGTATATCCGTCCCGCACGAGCGCGGGCAGTTCCTGTCCCAGCACCTGCGGGGTCGGGTCGCTGACGATCAGGTGGAAGGAAACATCGGTATGGCAGTTTCCCTGGGCCTTGCGATGATAGTCCTCGACGCAGGACCGCAGGGACTGTCCCTTGATCTGCAGGGCGAAGGGCAAAACGGTCGTGTTGCCCCCGGCCGCCGCCGACCGGGTGCCGCTGGCAAAGCCGTCGGCCATGAGCGTGCCGTCCGACGTCGGCTGGTCCAGATGCACATGCGCGTCGATCCCGCCCGGCAGGACCAGAAGGCCGGTGGCGTCGATCCGGTCGGCCCCGGCAAGGCCTTCCCCGATCTGGACGATGCGGCCGTCCCTGATGCCGACATCCGCCGGAAAGCTGTCGGCGGCCGTGACCACGGTCCCGCCCGAGATCACCAGATCCAGCTGGCTCATGCGGCAGCATCCGCAAGGATCCGGGTCAGCGCGTCCGTCAGGCGGTCCACCTGTTCCACCGTGTTGTAATGGACCATCGACACGCGCAGGACGCCCCCGTCCCGATCCTGACCCAGGTGTTCGACCAGGCGGCGGGAATGGAAATCGCCAAAGCGCATGGCGATGCCGTGATCGTCCATGGCCCGCGCCATCGCGCCCGAATCCACGCCGTCGAACTTGAAGGCGATCGTGGGCACGCGGGTGCTGTTCCGGTTCAACGCCTCGCCGATAATGCGGCAGTCGTTGCGCCCCGACAGCCAGGCCAGCAGGCGGTCGGTCAGCGCGTCTTCCTGCGCGGTGATCAGCCGGAACGCCGCCTCCAGCAGGGCACGGTCGTCGCCGGTCGCGCCATGGTGCCGCGCAAGGTCGGTCAGGTATTCCAGGATGCCGTCGGTGGCATAGGCCGCCTCATAGCTGGGATTGCCCGGCTCCAGCTTGGCCGTCACTTTGTCCTTGCCGTAAAAGTAATGGTAAAGCCCGTCCAGTTCGGCCAGCAGGTCGTATTTGCCATACATCAGCGCGCCATGCGGGCCATAGGCCTTGTAAAGGCTGAAGACATAGTAATCGACATCCCAGGCCCGCACGTCGATCAACCGGTGCGGCGCATAGGCCACCGCATCCACGCAGATCCGCGCGCCCCGGTCGTGGACGAAGCGGGCGAAATCCGCGACCGGATGAACCTTGCCAAGGATGTTCGACACATGCGTGACGCAGACCAGCCGGGTGCGGTCGGTCATCAGCGGCTCCAGGTCGGCCAGTTGCAGGTCCATCGTCTGCGCGTTCAGCGGCCAGACCTTGATGGTGACGCCGAATTCCTGAAGCCGCATCCAAGGGCCGATGTTGCTTTCGTGGTCGGCCATGGTGACGATCACCTCGTCGCCCGGCTGGAACTGGCGGCGCATGGCCTGCATCAGGTTGCCCATCAGCACCGTGGTCGAGGGGCCGAAGACGATCTCCTCGGGGCGGGCGGCGTTGACCAGGGTGGCGGCGGCCCGGCGGCCCGTCATCAGCGCCTCGGCCGCGGATTGCGACACGGCATAGCTGCCGCCGATCTGGACGTTGCGGTGGGTCAGGAACTCGACCATCCGGTCCAAAGCGGGCTTGGCGATCTGGGCGCCGCCGGCATTGTCGAAAAAGACCCAGTCGCTGGCAAGGCCGGGAAATTGCGCCTGCACATAGGCCATGTCCAATTCTGTCGTCATTCTTGTTTTTCCTTAGTGGTTCAGGACAGCGCCCAGAAAGTTGCGCGTGCGGGTTTCCTGCGGGTTCGACAAGACCTGCGACGGCGGGCCCTGTTCGACGATCTGGCCGCCATCCATGAAGATCACCCGGTCGGCGACCTGGGATGCAAAGCCCATCTCGTGCGTGACGACGATCATGGTGACGCCGGTGCGGGCCAGATCGCGCATGACGTCCAGCACCTCGCCCACCATCTCGGGGTCAAGGGCGCTTGTCGGTTCGTCGAACAGCATCACCTGCGGCTCCATCGCCAGGGCGCGGGCGATCGCCACGCGCTGCTGCTGGCCGCCCGACAGATGTTCGGGATACTTGTCGGCCTGGCTGGCGATGCCCACGCGCGCCAGAAGGCGGTCGGCCTGGGCTGCGGCATCCGCGCGCGACGCGCCGCGCACGCGGCGGGGGGCCAGCATGACGTTCTCGCGCACCGTCAGATGCGGGAACAGGTTGAAGGACTGGAACACCATGCCCACCTCGGCCCGCACCTTCGCCAGGGCCCGGCCGGCGGTGACGGGAATGCCGTCCACGCGGATCTCGCTGTCGGGCGAGAAGCTTTCCAGCCGGTTGATGCAGCGGATCAGGGTGGACTTGCCCGACCCCGAGGGGCCGATGATGCAGACCACCTCGCCCTTGGCGACGTCCAGGTCGATGCCCTTCAGCGCCTCGAAGCTGCCATAGGATTTGCGCAGGTTGCGGATGCTGACGAAACCGGCCATCTCAGCGCCTCCTGGCCGCGAAGCGGCGTTCCATGCGCGACACCAGCGCCACCAGCGGCCACAGGAAAGCCACATAGATCGCTGCCGCGACGATCAGCGGCGTCGGATTGGCCGCCAGGGCCTGCGCCTGCGTCGCCTGTTTCAGAAGGTCGGGCATGGCGACGACCGATGCCAAGGCCGTGTCCTTGACCACGTTGATCGAATTGTTCGTCAGCGGCGGAATGACGATCTTGACGGCCTGCGGCAGGATCACGTCCGCCATCGTCTGCCGCCCGCTGAGACCCAAAGCGGCCGAGGCTTCGAACTGGCCCTTCGGAATGGCCTCGATCCCGGCGCGGAAGATTTCGGCTGTATAGGCGCCGGAGACCAGGGTCAGCGCGGTCATGGCGGACACGAAGGGCGAAAGGCGCAAGCCCACGAAGGGCAGCGCGTAATAGACGATGATCAGCAGCACCAGAAGCGGGATCGACCGGAAGATGTCGATATAGACGCGCGTCAGGAAGCGGACCGGCGCGGGTCCGTAAAGCCGCAGCATCGACAGGCCCAGCCCCAGAACCAGGCCCGCGACGATGCTGGCGGCCCCCAGTTGCAGCGTGATCCACAGCCCCTGCAGCAGCATGGGAAAGGTCCGCCGCATCACCTCGGCGTTCAGGAAGGTGTCGAAGATATCCATGGGATCCTTTCGGGTCCGGGGCCATTCCCCCCGAACCCGGCGTCAAAGATCAGTCGAGCGAGGGCATCGGCAGCACGGTCACGGTCGAGGAGCTTGCCTCGGGCGCCACGCCGAACCATTTCTCGTGCAACTGGGCCAGAACGCCTTCCGTCTTCAGGTCGTCCAGGACGGCGTTCACCTGGGTTGCCAGTTCGGCATCCTTGGCGAACATCATCGAATATTTCTCACCCGTCGGGATGCGTTCGACCACGGCCAGTTCGGGCTTGTCCTTGACGTAATACTGCAGCGCCGGAATGTCCGAGACATAGCCGTCGATGCGCCCAGCGGTCAGATCCAGCATGGCAGGCGCCAGCCCTTCATAGCGGCGGATCTCGGCGAATTCGTACTGGCCCTGATGTTCGGTCGCCCACATGTCGCCCGTCGATCCCGTATCGACGCCCACGACCTTGCCCTTCATCTCGGCCAGCGACTTGGGTCCGGTGGCAAGCGCCGTCAGCGACTGGTCGCTGTCATAATAGGGCTGCGCGAAGGACACCGATTGCAGCCGCTCGTCCGTGATGGTGATGGACGAGGTGGCGATGTCGATCCGCCCCGACTGGACGGCCGAGAAAAGGCCGTTGAACGGGATGTTCACCGTCTCGACCTCGGCGCCCAGGCGTTCGGCCACGGCGGCGACAAGATCGATCTCGAAGCCGACGAAGTCGCCCGACGCGTCCTGGAATTCCCAAGGCACGTTGCCGATATTCGCCCCGACAGTCAGTTTCTCCTGCGCCGCCGCCGCAAGGGCTGAACCCGCCAGCAAGGTGGCGGTGACGGCTGCGACACGAACCCCATTCCAGAACATCCACATCTCCCTGTCTTGTTTTTTGGATTGACCGGACAAACCGGTCTGACCAATATGGCCATGGTTTTTCCCGCTTGGCAACCATGCCGTTGCATATGGATAAGGACGGGCAGACGTCGCCGGATTGAAGGGCAGTTGAATTGATGTGGGACAAGGGACCGGTGGCACAGGGCGTCGCCAGCCGGTTGCAGGACATGATCCGGTCGGGCCAGTTGAAGGCCGGGCAGAAGCTGCCGTCGCAGCGGATTCTGTCGGAACAGTTGCAGGTGTCGCGCCCGACCCTGCGCGAGGCGCTGATGACGCTGGAAACGCTGGGCCTGATCCAGACGCTTCCCGCGCGGGGGACGTTCGTGCTGGACCCTGCGTCCCAAGCGCCGCGGACGACCTGGCGTTATGACGATGCCCATGCCCTGCGGGACGTGTTCCAGACCCGGCTTCTGGTCGAGGGCGAGATGTGCCGCCTGGCTGCCAATGCGATCGATTCAGCGGCGGTTACCGGCCTGACCGCCGCGGCCGATGCCTTCGAGGACGCCTGGCACCGGCAGGATCTGGTCGCGCATGTCGAAGCCGATCTGGCCCTGCACCAGGGTATCGCCGACGCCTGCCCCAACCGCGTCCTTGCAAGCGTTTACGGCAACCTCAAGCATCTGCTGAGCGAAACCCAGCGCCAGCCGATCCCGAACACCGATCCCGGGCGCATGGAACAGTCCATCGCCGAACACCGCCTGATCCTTGCAGCCCTGGCCAGCCGCGACCCCGAGGCGGCCTGCCGCAGGATGCAGGAGCATATCCGGAACACCGCCCGTTGTGCCGGGCACGACCTGTGAACGGTCCAGGGCGCCGTGAAGGTCAGGCGGACCTTGCCTGTGGCGAAAGGACATGCGTCTTCGCCGGCATGTCGCCGGCGGGCTCCGGCGGCGCACCCATGACGGTGATCCGGCGCAAGGGCGTGGTCGCGTCGGCCTCTCGGAGCGCCTTGTCCACCTGGCGCCAGATGGCGTCGCGGCATTCTATCTCGCGGTCGAACCTGTCCAGCCAGTATCGCAGCGCGTAATGGACGCCGTCGGTCCCGATGGACTGGACCCGCACGTCCGGCCGGGGCACCCGCTTGATCATCGGCGCCTGCAACAACGCTTCTTGCAGGATCTCGACGCCCCGTTCCGCGGGAATGGCGTGATCCAGGACCAGTTCCACCTGGGCGCGAAAGACGGAACTGGGCGCGCTGTAGTTCACGATCCGCTGCCGAGAGACTTGGCTGTTGGGAAGGATCACATAGGTCGAATCCCGCGTCAGAAGCCGGGTGGTGCGCCAGCCGATCTCGATCACGCGGCCGCGTCCCAGACCCTCCACATCGACCCAGTCACCGATGCGGAACGGCCCTTCCAGTCCAAGCGCGATCCCCGACAAGGTATCCGCAACGACGTTCCGGATCGCAAATCCCATCAGCGCCAGCACCACCCCGGACCCGGCCAGGGCGCCGCCGGCGCCATGACCCAGCATCAGGATGACGCCCGACACGATGGCGATCAGGAACAGCAGTCCCGACACGAGGTCCTTCACCAGCTTCGGGATCGGCCTGCTGCGGGGTCGCAGGTTGCCCAGAAGCAGGCCCGAGATCCTGCTGAGCAGCCAGGCCAGCGACAGGTAGATGGCGAAATGCAACGCATTCCCGGCATTTTCCGGGGGTTCGCCGATGCCCAGGCGCAGCCCGATGCCCGGCCCGCCAAGGCCAAGAACGACCAGGATCGCAAACAGCGCGGCCGGTGGAAGTAGCCGGCGGAGATGCTTCAAGACCGCCTCCTTGCATCGCGCAGCATGGCATGGCCATCCCCTTCCCCGTTCGAGGTCCGCAGCGCCCCCCCTCGCGGCGATGCTGCCGCCTGGGTCACGGCAACGAACTCGGTCCGGCACAGCGGGCAACGCCCGGCGGCAGAACGGGGTATCCTTGCCTGGCAAGCAGAGCAGGTCGCGGGAAGAAGACGGCGGAACATCGGGTATCCTTTATGGTGAAGCTTTATGGGGGGACGGCGAACCCCGGATCATGCGGCCGCCAGCGGCAGGCCAAGCCGCAGCACCGTCAGGGCACCTTTCTGGCCCGTGCGCGTGGTCCAGCCGACACTGGTCCCGACAGGCAGGCCCAGAAGCGCGACCCCGATCGGGGTCAGCACCGAAATGGCGCCCTGGCTGATGTCGGCGTCCTCGGGCCAGGCCAGGGTGACGTCCTGTTCGCGGCCGGTGACATCGTTGCGATAGGTCAGCGCCGTTCCGATCGTGACCACCTCCGCGGGCATCTGCCTGGCAGGGACCACCTTGGCTGCGGCAAGCTTTGCCAGAAGCGGTTCAGCCACTTCCGGCAAGCCCGCATCGGCGGCGTCGGCAAGGGATTCAAGACGGCCGACATGATCGGCGTCGATGACCGCACGGATGCGGCGTGGGGATCGAGACATGGCAGTCTCCTTTCAGGTCATGAATGTGATTTCGTTTCAGTCGTTCAGGCTTGAACAAAAGTCCGCAGGATCCTGGACGGCCAGGACCGTGACCGTGCCCAGCACGTCCTCGCTGTCCAGAAGGGCCATGCCCTGCCCGATGCGCAGACCGATCAGCGTCACCCCCAGATAGGTGCCGACGGCCAGACGGCTGCGGTCATGGTCGGGATAGGTCCAGTGATACAGCGTCCGGGTCTGCGGCTGCCCGGCCCCCAGGACGAAGCTGACGCGGGACGCGCCTGTCACGACACCGGGACCGACATCGCGGGTGTTGACGACCTCGGCATCGGCCATCTTGGCACGGATCAGTTGCGCCAGCCGCAGGAACGGCGCGGTGCCGATTTCCTGAAAGCGGCGCCTGTGTTCGTTCAGCTGCCAATAATCGTAGGTCCCCAGCCGGGCGCGGATCGGCCTGAGCATGGAGATGTCGCGCAAGGCGGGCAGGTGGTTGTGCTGGCGGGCGATAAGCCCTGCTCCGTTCCGGAGCCGGTCCTGAGAAGTGTAGCGCATGATGATCCCGGTCGGGCCTGAGGCCCGGTTGACTGACACGGTGAAAGGAAGTCGCGCCCGGGAAGAGGCGTCAGCGGTCGCCCGCCTCTGCCCGGGGCAGAGAGCGCGTCAGCAAAGACCCGGAATAGATCCGGAACCTCGCGATATGGGCAAAGATCATCATGTCCAAAAACCTAGGCTGGGCGGGCAGCGTTTGCAAGCCATGCGGCCGTGCCCCCGTTTCCGGGCACAGCCGCATGGACCTTCTTTCTAGCGGGCCGATGCGGTCCGGCCGGATCGCAGCACCTGCGCCGGACGCGGATCGTCGGCCAACAGATCGTCGGCCACCCGGCCGATCTCATGCCGCGGCAGGCCGATGTCATGGAGCAGCCGATCATCAAGGCCTTGGAGCGTTTGGATCGCGCGGCGCCTGTAAAGCGGGCGAAGCGCCGCCCTGACGCGCTGTCGCAAGGAAGGGATGATCCCTGCGGTGCTTCCTGAGGAAAAAGGGATGCGCGCGGCAAACGGATCCCACGGTCCTGAATCATGTGGCATGACGGCCTCCTGCGTCATCGGGCCGCTGCAGGTCCGATCGACGGATCGTGCAACGACGATGCTGAACCCCGGGGCGGCTTGCGACCGACACGCCTGCGCGCGGTCCCTTGGCTGCCCGAATGTGAAGAAGGATGTTCCAGGTCCCCGCAGTGGTGGCCGGATGCAACTCCGCCCCCTGCGGGGTCAGCCGCGGTTCAGCATCGGACCCTTGATGCTCGGCCGGCGCCGGTTATGGTTCAACATGATAGCCATGCTTCATAGATGGTGATCCGGGCCATCAAAGTCAACTGCGTGCCACCGCCATCAGCAAGGGGCGGGAACATTGGGTCGTGTCCAAGGCCCCCTGTCACCATCCGTCGATCACCGGCGCCTCGACAGCACGGAATCCTTTCGACACGCGGCGGGTTCAGAGGCTGCCCGATACAGGTGCGTGTCGACCATCCGTCGGCTGGCCGCCGCGACGGGCAATCATCCGGCGGCGGGGTCTGGGAAGGTCACCGCGCGGCGATAAAGATGCCAGGTCGCATGGCCCAGAATCGGCAGCACCACGATCAGCCCGGCAAAGAACGGAATCATCCCCAGCAACAGCGCCCCGCAGACGATCATCCCCCAGGCGGCCGTGGCGCCCGGATTAGCCCTTGCCACCGCCAGCGAGGTCGCAAGCGCCATGGGGACACCCACGGGCCGGTCGATCAGCATGGGGAAGGACACCATGCCGATGGAAAGCACCAGGACGGCGAACAGAAAGCCGGTGGCGACCCCCAGGATCAGCATCTCTTGGCCCGCCTGGGTCGTCAGGCAGTCGCGCAGCAGGACCAGAAGGCTGTCATAGGTCTGCGGCCCCAGTGTCGCGGACCAGATCGCATGGGCGGTGTTCAGCCACAGCACGAAGACCACCAGCAGAAGCAGGCCAAGCATCAGCACCGGCCCAAGCACCCGCCCGCCCAAGGCCGAGAGTGCGGCGCCCCAGTTAGCGGGCAAGCCCGCCTCGCGACGGCGGCTCATCTCGTAAAGGCCGACGGCGGCGGCAGGGCCGATCAGCGGAAAGCCCGCCACAAGGGGAAACAGCAGGTGGACCTGACCGGCGTTCAAGACCCAGACCGCCAGGATGAAGCCGATGACCGGATAAAGGGCCACCAGGAAGATCACGTCCGACCGCAATGCGGCAAAGTCGCGGGCACCTTCCCTCAGGGCCATGCGAAGATCGGCAAGTTCGATCCGGTTGACCTGTGGTCGTGCGATCTGATGGCCGCCGATCCCGTCGATGGCATGTCCCACGCCCCGCCCCATGCCGGCCAGCTTCTGCGCGCTCCAGCTTACCGGGTTGCCGATGGTTCTTCCTGTCATGGCTGCATCCTCCCCGTGCAGGGGTCGGCCAGACCGAGGTATCCGCCGGAGGCCCGGCCTCTGCCCCGCTTTTCGGGCCGATCCGTCCTTGAGACGCCAGCATAGCAGATTTAGGTGATTCCCGCACGCGATGATTGCACCAACCAAGGTGCAACCGTCATGGGCGCAGGCCGAGGACACGGGCCTCCTCGCGGATCCGGATGCGCAGGATCAGGGCATTCAGGATCGTGAAGACGGCGGCCACCGGCCACAATCCCAGGACCATCGGCGCCACGATGATCTCGGCGATCACGACCATGTAGTTGGGGTGCGAAACCCAGCGATAGGGGCCGCGCGCGACCAGCGGTTCGTCCAGGACGATGATGCGGGTGGTCCAGCGGGATCCGAGGCTGACAAGCACCCAGAGCCGCAAGACCTGCAGGACCGCGAAGGCCGCAAGCCAGCCCAGATGGATCGGGTTCGACCAGCCGAGGACCGCGATCGCCAGAAGCCAGGCCGCGTGCATCGCGACGATCAGCGGGTAATGCCCGGCGCCGTGTTCGACCGCCCCCCGCGCCAGAAGGCGGCGCGTGTTGCGGCGGGCGATGACCAGTTCCGCCCCCCGCTGCAGCAGCAGAAAGGCGATGAATGCCAGGGCGGGAAGGTGGGGGTCCATCTCAGGCCACCATGATCGGCAAGACCGACAGCGTGAAGCCCGGTCCCAACGCCATCGCCATCAGCTTCGGCGGCGGACTGTTGCGCAGCACGGCGGCCAGAACGAACAGCACGGTCGGCGCGGACATGTTGCCGTTCTGGGCCAGCACCCGGCGTTCGACATCCAGCGTCCCCGCCGCCAGATCCAGCGTGGCCTCCAGGGCGGTGATGACCTTCGCGCCACCGGGGTGGCAGACATAGCGGTCCACGTCGCGGTCGGGGGCCAGGCTGTCCAGGGCCGCCCGCAGCTCGGCCTCGGCGAAGTCGGGGATCGAGCGGTCGAAGATCACGCCCAGGCCGGTTTCCTCGACCGTCCAGCCCATCATGCCCAGCGTGTCCGGCCACATGTGCTGCAGGCCCCGGCCGATCACGGGACTGCCGCCATCCGCGTCCACGCCCGCCCGCAGCACGACCGCCGCCGCGCCGTCGCCGAACAGGGCCGTGGCGATGATGTCGGCCTTGGCCAGCCGGTCCAGGCGGAACAGCAGGGTGCAGGTCTCGACCGCGACCAGCAGGACCACCGCGCCGGGCCGCGCCGCCGCCAGGTCGGCTGCGACCGACAGCCCCGACACGCCCCCCGCGCAGCCCAGGCCGAAGATGGGCACGCGCGTGACATCGGCGCGAAAGCCCATGTCGCGGGCCACCAATGCCTCGAGCGTGGGGGTGACGATCCCGGTCGAGCAGACCGTGACGATCACGTCCACCTGATCGGCCCGCAGCCCCGCCTGGTCCAGCGCCGCCCCGGCGGCCCGCCGGAACAGGTCGGCCGCGCCCGCCGCGAAGGCCGCCGTCCGGTCCACCCAGCCATGCGGCTGGCGGAACCAGTCCAGCGGCACCACCGAATGGCGCCAGTCGATGCCGGCGTTGCGAAAGGCAGGCGCCAGGCGGTCGAATTGTGCAAAGCGCGATTGCAGCAGCGCGCGGGATTCGCGCAGGATGTCGTCCTGGTGCATGGGATGGGGCGGCACCGCCGTGGCGATGGACAGAAGCCGGGGCCGGGTGGCGGTCTGGTCTGCGGTCATGGGCGGCGGTTCCCGCGTGTTCGGATGGCGCTGATGGGCTTGGAACGGCCCGGCGGAGGTCCGCACCGTGACACGGACGGCACCCAACGCGCGAAACGCCCGAAACGGTACGCGCATCCTTATCTGCGCCCCATCGCGTTGTCCCGAACAGCCAAGGCGCCCGGCATCCGGCCGCTGGGACCGGAAACCCGCGATTCCCGCGCTCACGCCTGAAGGAGGTAATGGTTCATGCCGCCGGCCCTCGGCTTCGCGCTGCGCGCAGACCGCAGAGGTCTGCCGCGCATCCGCCGTATCCCAAGGGGACTGCCCGCCCTCAGCCCGCCGACAGCCAGGCGTTGAAGCGTTCCGTCAACTCGGCCTCGTGATCGACCCAGAAGTCATAGGACGACCCCAGCGCGTTCTTCATGTTGTCGGGGTTGGTCGGCATGTTCGGGGCCATCTCGGTCTTGCCGTCCTGGTAAAGGCCGACCAGGGGCGCCGACGACTTGCGGGCCGGCCCATAGCTGATCCATCTGGCCTGATCCGCCAGCCTTTGCGTGCCGGTGGCGAAGGCGATGTATTCCAGGGCCGCGTCCTTGTTCGGGGCGCCCTTTGGAATGGCGAACAGGTTGTATTCATAAACCTGTCCGTCCCAGACGATGTCGAAGGGACGGCCTTCGGACAGGGCGGCGTTGAAGATCCGGCCGTTATAGGCGGTGGACATCACCACCTCTCCGTCGGCCAGAAGCTGCGGCGCCTGCGCCCCGGTTTCCCACCAGACGACGTCGTTCCTGATGCCGTCCAGCTTGGCAAAGGCGCGATCGACGCCTTCGGGGGTGGACAGCAGGTCATAGACCTGGTCGGCCGGAACGCCGTCGCCCATCAGGGCCATTTCTAGCAATGCCTTGGGTGCCTTCTTCAGGCCGCGCTTGCCGGGAAAGGCGGTGGTGTCGAAGAAGTCGGCGATGGTCGAAGGCGGGTTGTCCGGGAAGCGCGTGCGGTCATAGGCATAGACGGTCGAGAAGACGATCGAACCCACCGCGCAGTCGCTGAGACCCTGGGGAAGGAAATCCTCGGTCGCGGGCGTGCCATCGGGCGCGGGGGGCAGGATGGCGGGGTCGATCTCCTCCAGCAGGCCTTCATCGCAGAGGCGGATGGCGTCGGCATATTCGATGTCCACCACATCGATGGTGACATTGCCTGCCCCGACCTGGGCCTTGATGGGGATGGCGGGATTGTCGCTGTCCACGGAGGTGACGGTGATGCCGGTCTGTGCCGTGAAGGGCTTCTGGTAAGCCTCGACCTGGCTTTGGCTATAGGTGCCGCCCCAGGACATGACGGTGATCTGGTCCGCCATGCCTGCTGTCGCGACCAGCGCCAGTGCGGTGCTGAGGATGAGTGATGTCTTCATGATGCGTCCCCTGCTGGATGTGGATGTCATCAGCCTGGCCGGTCTTGGCCCGAGGCTGTCTTTTTCCCAAAGCGGAGCGTCCGAATGCACCTTCTGTCAAAGGAGCTTTCCTCATCGGATGATGAGATACACTCATGCCCGATCCGGTATCGTCCCATCGACCGGGCCGGGCCCGGCCGCCCGGGACGATGCCGCGTCAGTCTTCCAGGGGCCTCCCGGCGGTTTCCCGACAGGACAGCATGGCCATCAGGGCCACCACGGCCGCGGCCACCAGGAACCAGGCGGGGGCGGCCTTGCTGCCCGTGGCGGCGATCAGCCAGGTGGCGATAAAGGGCGCGGTGCCGCCGAACAGCGCATTGGCGGTGTTGAAGCTGAAGGCGAAGCCCGAATAACGCACGCGCGTCGGAAAGATCTCGGTCAGGAAGCAGGGCAGCGTGCCGTCGTTCACGGTCAGCAGGGCGCCGAAGATGACCTGGATCAGGACGATCATGCCGAAACTTGCGCCGTCCAGCATCCCGAACAGCGGCACCGTCAGCAGGATGAACAGCACCGACGCGCTGATCAGCGCGGTCCTTCGCCCGAACCGGTCCGACAGCGTGCCCATCAGGAAGATCAGGAAGATATAGGCGGTCAGCGCGATGCTGTTGGCCAAGAACGACGCGCTTTCGTCCATGCCCATCCCGGTGATCAGATAGGTCGGCATGTAGCTGAGGATCAGGTAGAAGCCGACCGCGTTGAGGCAGGTGACGGCGAAGGCCCGCACCATCGGCTTGCGATAGGTGGTGAACAGTTCGCGCGTGGGGGTGGCCTCGACATGGTGCCGGGCCTCCATCTCGCGGAACTTGGGCGTGTCCTCCAGCTTCAGCCGGATGTAAAGGCCGACAAGCCCCATCGGAAAGGCCAGCAGCAACGGCAGGCGCCAGCCCCAGCCTTGCAACTGTTCGGTGTCCAGGACCGAGAACAGCAGCGCCGATATCAGCGATCCCGCCAGAAGCCCCGCAGCGGTGCTGGCGGGAACCATGCTGGTATAGAAGCCGCGCTTTTCGGGGGGCGCATATTCCGCCAGGAACGACGCCGCGCCCGCATATTCGCCGGATGCGGAAAACCCCTGCACCATGCGCAGGACCAGAAGCAGGATCGGCGCGGCGATCCCGATCTGTGCGTATCCGGGAAGAAGCGCGATCAGGGTGGTCGCCCCCGACATGATCAGGATCGACCAGGACAGCGCCGTCTTGCGGCCGACACGGTCGCCGATGCTGCCCCAGACGATGCCGCCGACCGGGCGGATGACGAACGAGATCGCGAAGACCGCGAAAGTCGCCAGCAGCGCCGCCGAGGGCGCGATCTCGGGGAAAAAGACGACGGCGATCACCGTCGCGAAATAGCCGTAGGATGCATAGTCGAACCATTCGACGAAATTGCCGATGAAGCTGGCGGTCAGGACCTTGCGCAGGACGGCCGGCGTGGCCTTGGCATCCGCACTGGTGTCAGGTCCCGCCGCGGCGGGCATGGTCATGGCGGTCATGGTCATGGTCTCCTCCCATGTGGACCGATGATGGCAGGTGTCATCGTTGCCGGCCCGACCCTCCCGGTGCGCCGACGGCTTTGGCGTCTTGCCGAAAGCGAAACCGGCGGGGTCTGCGCCCCGCCGGTCGTTGTCTCAGGCGGCCTTGGCCTTGCCCGCCTTCCTGACGATCAGGTGGTCGGGACCATAGGGGAAGCCGGTGATGTTGCGGTTGCCGCCTTCCTCGATCACCAGGATGTCGTGTTCGCGATATCCCCCGGCGCCCGGCCGGCCTTCGGGGATGGTGATCATCGGTTCCATGCTGACGACCATGCCGGGTTCCAGGACCGTGTCGCAATCCTCGCGCAGTTCCAGCCCCGCTTCGCGGCCGTAATAATGCGACAGCACGCCGAAGCTGTGGCCATAGCCGAAGCTGCGGTATTGCAGCAGATCCTGGGCGGCATACATCTCGTTCAGTTCGGCCGCGATGTCGGAACATTTCGCACCGGGCACCAGCAGTTCCTTGCCGCGGTCGTGGACCTGGCAGTTGAAGTCCCACAGGCGGATATGGTCGTCGCTGGCTTCCTCGGCGAACAGGGTGCGTTCAAGCGCGACGTAATAGCCCGCGACCATCGGGAAGCAGTTCAGCGACAGGATGTCGCCGCGTCCGATCCGGCGCGAGGTGACCGGGTTATGGGCGCCGTCCGTGTTGATGCCCGACTGGAACCAGGTCCAGGTGTCCATCAGCTCGCCCTCGGGCCAGGACTTCGCGATCTCTCGCACCATGGTCGCGGTGGAATGCAGCGCCACCTCGTGTTCCGGCACGCCCACGGCCGCGGCCTCGACGCAGGCCGCGCCGCCGATATCGGCGATGCGCGCCATTTCGGTGATATGGGCGATCTCCTCGGCCGACTTGATCATGCGCAGGCGCATGGCGGGGGCGGCGATGTCCACGAACTCGACGCCGGGGAATTCCGCCTTCAGCTGGGCCAGCAGGTCGATGTTGACGTGGTCGAACTCGATCCCGATCCGCCTGGCGCCGCCGATGACCTGGCGGATGGCGTGGAAATAGTTGTCCTTCTGCCAGTCGGTATAGGTCAGGTTCCGCCCCCCGAAGGTGCGCCGCCAGGGCTGGCCGCCGTCGATGCCCGCGCTGATCGACGTGGCGTGGTCATGATCGACGAAGAAGCCATAGCGCCGCCCGAACTGGCAGAACATGAAATCGGCATAATAGTTGATGTTGTGATAGGACGTGAACAATGCCGCGTCGATGGCGTTGCCGGCCATGTGCGCGCGGATCGCATCCAGCCGGCGCTGCATCTCGGCATCCGAGAAGGTGCCCCTTGCCTTGTCCCCGTTGCCGACAAAGTCCTGAAGTCTTTCGCGTTCGCTCATGGCATTCCTCCTTCCATGACATTTCCTGGAGGATGCGAGGAAGGTATGCAGCAGTCAAAGGACCATTTATAAAGCGGTGATTAGGTATTCTCATGTGAAGGCAGACGGATGACCCAACCTCCGCTGAATGCGCTTCGCGCCTTCGAGGCCGTGGCCCGGACGGGAAGCTTTCGCGCGGGGGCCGAGGATCTGTGCGTGACGCAATCGGCGATCAGCCACCAGATCAAGCATCTGGAAGACTGGCTGGGTGTGTCGCTGTTCGACCGCAGCGGGCGGACGCCCCGGCTCTTGCCGCGCGGCATCGCCCTGGCCCGCGATCTCACGACGGCGTTCGACGGGATCGATGCGGCCTGCCGCAGGGCGCGGCCCGCATCCGCGGACGGGGCGGTGGTCGTGGCGGCGATCCCTTCCGTGGCGGTCTGCTGGCTGATCCCCCGGCTGCCGCGGTTCCGGGCCCTGCATCCCGATGTGCAGTTGCGCGTGATCTATGCCCATCATGGCCACGAGATCGACTTCACGGCCACCGACGTGGCGTTCACCTTTGCCGATATCCGCCCCGTGGCCGAGGGGGTCCTGGCCGAACCGTTCCTGTCCGGGCGCAGCGTTCCCGTCGCCAGCCCCGCCCTGGTCGGGACCGATCCCGTCACCCTGTCCGCCGAATGGCTGCTGGGGGTCGGGCTGCTGCACGACAGCGACCTGTCCGGCTGGAAGACATGGCTGGCGCGTTCATCGACGGTGGTCCCCGACCGCCTGCCAGGAGCCATCTTCGAGGATTTCAACCTGCTGCGTGCCGCCGCCTTGGCCGGTCAGGGGGTGGCGCTCTGCTCTCTTGCCATGGTCGGGCCGGACCTGAAGGAAGGGCGGCTGGTGCAACTGTCCGAAAGCTCGGTTCTGGATGAATTCGACTATTACCTGATCCAGTCCAACCTGACGCCCCGCGATGCCGGCAGGCGGCGGGCACGCGAAGCCTTTCTGGCCTGGATAGGACAGGAACAGGCTGGCAGTTCGGTTCCTTAGGACGCGCGCCCGGGCTCAGGGACCGAAAGCGGGGATCGTCATGACCCTGTTTCCTCCGGCCCCTGCCGTCCCCTCATTCCGGCAGGGCAAAGGCGACCGGCTGGTCGGCGACCTGCGGCTTGATGATGGAATTGCCGCCCGCCGTGGCCGGAATGGCCAGCGTCCCTTGCAGGCTGGGCGGCGCATAGCGGCCCTCATAGCGCAGCTCCCCGAACCGTCGCGAGCAATGGCCGAGGGACGCGATGTCGGCCGGGCCGAACACCCCGCCCCAGCCGTCGCCCGTGGTGGGGCGGGAAGCGTGGGCACGGGCTGGGTCGGGGCGGCCCTCTCACCTTCAACGTCTGACGCCGGGACGGGACGATCCTCGATCGGGAAGACCGGCTTGCCGGTCAGGCGGTTCAGGACGAAGGCAAAGCCCATCTTGGTCGGCTGGATCAAGGCGGAGATGGCCCCGCCCTCGCCGGGGATCCACCAGCGTCGGGGCCGAAGCGGTGTCATGGTCCCAGATGTCGTGACGGACCAGTTGGCGCGACCAGACCGTTTCGCCGTCCAGCGCCGTGACCGAGGTCGCAAGCGGGATCTGATCCAGCCGCGTGCCGCCGTGGTAATCCGCACCGGGGCTGGACACGGGCAGATGGACCAGCCCGTTTTCCTCGTCCAGGGACATGGCGGTCCAGACATTGGCGGTGCCCGTCACAGCACCGAGGTCATGCCTCCGTCGGCATAGATGATCTGGCCCGACACATAGCTGGATGCGTCGGATGCCAGGTATATCACCGTGCCAGCCAGCTCCCTGGGCAGGCCCCAGCGGCGCATCGGCGTGCGTCCCTTGACCCAGGCGTCGAAATCGGGGTTTTCCAGCAGGGCCTTGTTCATCTCCGTGACCATGTAGCCGGGACCTATGGCATTGGCCTGGATGCCCTTTTCGCCCCATTCGGCGGCCATGGCCTTGGTCAGCATCACGATGCCGCCCTTGGCCGCCGTATAGGGGGCGATGGTGACGCGGGCCATCTGCGAATTGACCGAGCCGATGTTGATGATCTTGCCCCGACCGCGCGGGGCCATGCGGCGCGCCGCCTCTCGGCCGATGACGAAGGCCGAGGTCAGGTTGATGTCGATCACCCGCCGCCAATCGGCGCTGTCCAGTTCCAGCATGGGGCGGCGGAACTGGATGCCTGCGTTGTTCACCAGGATGTCCACCTCGATCCCCTGGGCGTCCAGGTGCCGGAAGGCCGCGACGATGGCGTCTTCGTCGGCCACGTCGAAGGCAAGCGTCAGCACGTCATGCCCGTTAGCGCGCATGGCGGCGGCCGCGGCTTCCAGCCGGTCGGGGTCCTGGCCGTTCAGGATGACGCGCGCGCCCGCCCCGGCCAGTCCTTCCGCGAAGGCCCGCCCCAGCCCCCGCGAAGAACCGGTGACAAGGGCCGTCCTGCCGGTCAGGTCAAACAGCGAAATGGACATCTTCATCTCTCCTCGGACGGCTGGTCGGACAGGGGCGCGCGCCGCATCAGTGGTTATGGCGGGGCAGGGTCGCGCTGATGCGGCGGAAATCCTCGGCGCCCCGGATGGTCGCGCCGTCTTCAAGCTGCGTCACCGTTTCACGATAGATCCGCTGCCAGGGCGTGGCCGAGGGCGGGACGGGCGGCAGCCCCTCGGCCCTGCGGCGCGCGATCTCGGCATCGTCCACCAGCATGTCGCAGCGGCCGTGGTTCAGGTCGATGCGGATCCGGTCGCCCGTGCGCAGGAAGGCAAGCCCGCCCCCCGCCGCGCTTTCCGGCGAGGCGTTCAGGATCGACGGGCTGTCCGCCGTCCCCGACTGCCGCCCGTCGCCAAGGGTGGGCAGGCTGCGGATGCCCCGCTTCAGCAGGCGGTCGGGCGGCTGCATGTTCACCACCTCGGCCGCGCCGGGCCAGCCAAGCGGCCCTGCACCCCGGATCACCAGGATCGAGTTCTCGTCGATGGGCAGGTCCGGGTCGTTGATCCGGTCGTGATAGTCCGCCGATCCGTCGAAGACGAAGGCCGTGCCCTCGAACACGCCCTCGTGGCCCGGCTGGCACAGGTAGCGGGCGCGGAAATCCTCGGAAATCACGCTGGTCTTCATGATCGCGAAGTCGAACAGGTTGCCCTTCAGCACCAGGAAGCCCGCGCGGTCCATCAGCGGCGCGTCGAAGGGGCGGATCACTTCGCGGTCGGTGGCCTCGCGGCCCACAAGGTTCTCGGCCATGGTCCGGCCGGTGACGGTGGGGCAGTCCCCTTCCAGCAAGCCAGCCCCCATCAGTTCCCACATGATCGCGGGCACCCCGCCCGCGCGGTGGAAGCGTTCGCCCAGATAGGCGCCGGCGGGCTGGACATTGGCCAGCAAGGGCACGTCATAGCCGTGCGTCTGCCAGTCGGACGGATCCAGCGCCACGCCCGCATGCTTGGCCATCGCCATCAGATGCGGCTGGGCGTTGGTGGACCCGCCGATGGCCGAGTTCACGCGGATCGCGTTCAGGAAGGCCCTGCGCGTCAGGATATGCGACGGGCGCAGATCCTCTCGCACCAGTTCCACCGCGCGCAACCCGGTGCGATAGGCGATCTGGCCCCGTTCGCGATAGGCGGCGGGGATCGCCGCGCAGCCGGTCAGCGACATGCCAAGCGCCTCGGCGATGGCATTCATCGTGGAGGCGGTGCCCATCGTGTTGCAATGGCCGATGGACGGCGCGCTGTCCAAGGCGGTCTGCAGGAACTCGTCGCGGCTGATCTCTCCGGCGGCGTATTTGCGGCGCGACTGCCAGATGACGGTGCCCGACCCCGCCAGCTTGCCTTCGTGCCAGCCGTCCAGCATCGGCCCGCCCGACAGCACGATGGCCGGGATGTCCACCGTCGCCGCCGCCATGATCGCGGACGGCGTGGTCTTGTCGCAGCCCGTGGTCAGCACCACTCCGTCGAAGGGATAGCCATAAAGCAGTTCCACCAGGCCCAGATAGGCCAGGTTGCGGTCCAGCGCGGCGGTGGGGCGCTTGCAGTTCTCGAACAGGGGGTGGCTGGGAAACTCGATCGGGATGCCGCCCGCGTCGCGGATGCCGTCGCGCACCCGGCGGGCCAGATCCAGGTGGTGGCGGTTGCAGGGGTTCAGGTCGCTGCCCGACTGGGCGATGCCGATGATGGGGCGGCCCGATCGCAATTCCTCGGGCGTGGTGCCATAGTTCATGAACCGTTCAAGATAAAGCGCGGTCATGTCGGCGTGGTCCGGGTTGTCGAACCAGTCCTGCGAACGCAGGCGGCGGGGCGGGGTGTCAGTCATCGGTCGTCCTTCGCTTCGGGATGCGCGCCATTCATCGCTTCCAGATGAAGCAGCAGCCCGCTGTGGTCTGTGTCGCCATGGCCCGAGGCCACGAAATCGCTGAAGGCCGTCCGCACCGTTTCGGTCAGCGGCAGGGCCAGCCCCGCGCCCGCCGCCAGATCGGCGACGGCGTTCAGGTCCTTCAAATGGAACCGGGAAGACCCGCCCGGCCGGAAGTCCCGCGCGACCATCCGGCCGCCATGCAGGTCCAGGATGCGGCTTTCGGCAAAGCCGCCGCGGATCGCCTCGCGGAATTTGGCGCGGTCGGCCCCGCCGGATGACACTAGCATCATCGCCTCGGCCACGGCGCCGATGGTGATGGCGACGATCTGCTGGTTCGCCAGCTTGCAGACCTGTCCCGCCCCCGCCGGCCCGACATGCGTCAACCGGCCCAGCGGCGCCATGACATCGGCGATGCGGGCGATCACCCCGGCCTCGCCCCCGGCCATCAGCGCAAGCGTGCCGTTCTCGGCCCCCGGAACCCCGCCCGAGACCGGGCAATCGATCGCCGCGATGCCCCTGGCGGCCAGGGCCGCGGCATGGTCGCGGGCCTGTGCGGGCGCGATGGACGAGGTATCGACCAGCACCGCGTCCCCGGACATGGCATCAACGACGCCGCGCGCGAACAGCACATCGGCCACCGCGGCCCCGTCCGCCAGCATGGTGAACACCACCTCGGCGCCGGCCACGGCCTGCGCGGGATCGGCGGCGGGCACGGCGCCCGCCTGGGCCAGCGCCTGCGCCTTTTCGGGACTGCGGTTCCAGACGGCGGCATGGTGGCCCGCCCCCAGCAGGCGCCGCGCCATCGGCGCGCCCATCAGACCGGTCCCCAGGAACGCGATCCGGGTCATAGCGTGCCGCCCAGTTCGTCCTCGACATGGGCGCGAATGATGTCGTCGAAGCTGTCTTCGGACACGAAGCCCAATTCGCGGGCGCGTTTCGCTTCGAAGCCGGGCGCCCAGCCTTCGCACATCCGGGTGATGGCCGGGTCCGGTTCGCGGCGGATCAGCCGGACCGCGTCTTCGCCCGCGATGCGGCGAAGGGCCTCGATCTGGTCGCCCACGGTGGCGCTGACGCCCGGCATCGACAGGTTGCGCCGCGGCCCCACCTTGGACAGGTCCATGCTGGCCGCGTGGATCATGAAGCCCACCGCCGACCGGGGCGAGGTGTGCCAGTGACGGACGCTGTCGGGCACCGGCAGGACGGCCTCTTGCCCGACAAGAGGTTCGCGCAGGATCGAGGAGAAGAAGCCCGAGGCCGCCTTGTTGGGCTTGCCGGGGCGGATGCAGATCGTGGGCAGCCGGATGCCGATCCCGTCGAAGAAGCCGCGGCGCGTGTAGTCGGCCAGCAGCAGTTCCGTGATCGCCTTCTGCGTGCCATAGCTGGTCAGCGGCGTCGCGTGGAAATCGTCGGGGATCGGATAGGGCAGCGGCGCCCCCATCACCGCGATGGACGAGGCGAAGACCACGCGCGGGAAATAGCCGTCGGCGGCATGGGCATGGCGGATCGCCTCGAACAGGTCGCGGGTGGCGTCCAGGTTGATCCGGTAGCCCTTTTCGAAATCGGCCTCGGCCTCGCCCGACACGATGGCTGCGAAATGGAAGATAATATCCGGCCGTCCCTGGATCAGTTCGGCGGCGGTGCCGGGCGCGGAGAGATCCGCGGCAAGCAGCCGGACCTGTCCCGCGAAACCTTCCGGCATGTCGGGCGCGATCACATCGACCAGGGTCATCTCCTTGACCGGGGTTCCGGCGATTTCGCCCATTTGCACAAGCCGTTGCGTCAGCTTGCGGCCCAGCATCCCCGCCGCCCCGATGGTCAGCACATGCATTCGCGCCCTCCCTTTCCAGATCCGGCTGGAAAACCGGACGATTTAGATTAGTATGATTGTCTGATGACCTGCAAACATAAATATCCGTAAGGCACGGCGATGCACGATCAACAGGAACTGCCTGACATGGCGGCCGGGGTTTCCGGTGAAAAAGACCTGCCCCTGGCAGAACGGCTGACCGCGATGCTGGGCCCCGACATGGTGCTGACCGGGGACGCGGTCCTGCCCTATTGCCGCGACTGGCATGGCGATGTGCAAAGCGACGCGGTTGCGGTCCTGCGCCCCCGCGACACCGCCGAGGTGCAGGCCTGCGTCCGCGCGGCCGTGGCCCTGGACCTGCAGATCGTGCCGCAGGGCGGCAATACCGGGCTGGTCCTGGGCGCCCTGCCCGACCAGCCTTTCCGGCAGGTGGTCGTCACGCTTGAGCGCATGTCGCGCATCCGCTGCCTGGACCCCGACAACTTTTCCGCCGTGGTCGAGGCGGGGGCGGTCCTCGAACAGGTCAAGGAGGCCGTGGCGGCAGTGGGCCTGTATTTCCCGCTGACCCTGGGCGCGCAGGGCAGTTGCCAGATCGGCGGCAATGTGTCCACCAATGCGGGCGGGGTGAACGTGCTGCGCTATGGCATGACGCGCGAACTGGTTCTGGGGCTGGAGGTGGTGCTGCCCGACGGCCAGCTGTTCGACGGGCTGTCGCAGCTGCGCAAGGACAACAGCGGCCTCGACCTCAAGCAGCTGTTCATCGGCGCGGAAGGCACGCTGGGCATCGTCACCGCCGTGTCGATCAAGCTGCTGCCCGCCCCCGAAAAGGTCGCCACCGCCCTTGTCGCCCTGTCCCGGCTTGAGGACGCGATCGAGCTTTACCGCCGGGCGCGCCGGGATTGCTGCGACCTGATGTCGGCCTTCGAGTTCATGCCGCCCCTGGCCATCGACCTGGCAAGGGAAGCGATGCCGGATCTGCCGATCCCGCTGGACGCCGCCCATCCCGCCTATGCCCTGATCGAGATCTCGGGGTCGGGCCTGGTCGATATCGACGACCTGATGCACCGCTTTCTGGAATCCGCCTTCGAATCAGGCCTTGCCGTCGATGGGGTGGTGGCCCAGTCGCGGGCGCAGGCCCGCAACCTTTGGGCGATCCGCGAAGGCATGAACCTGGGCCAGGCCCAGCGTGGCCGGCACCTGCGGACCGACGTGTCGGTGCCCCTGTCCCGCCTGGCCGATTTCGTGGCCGAGGCCGAGGCCGCGGTCAGCGCGCGGATGCCGGGCTGCATCTGCGTGTCCTATGGCCATGTGGGCGACGGCAATGTCCACCTGAACGTCCTGCCGGACTTTGCCCAGGGTCCCGCCGGCATCGACGCCCAGATCCTGACGGCAAAGAAGATCGTGAACGAGGTGCTGGACCGATACAACGGCTCGATCAGCGCGGAACATGGCATCGGGCGGCTGAAGAAAGCCGATTTCGACGACCGCCTGCCTGCGGTAAGGCGTCATCTTCTTGCTTTGATCAAGAACGCGTTGGACCCGAAGATGACGATGAATCCCGGCTGCCAGGTCGATCCTTCCTGATCGGGCGCCGGCATACCCCAAAAGGAGTTGGAAGATGAACGGCGACTTTACCCAGATCATGCGTACCGAACACCTGCCGACCCGCATCGCCACCCAGTTTTCGCGGCAGATCCAGAAGGGCGCGCTGAAGCCCGGCGACAAGCTGCCCACGGAACTGGCCATGTCGAAAAGCTTCGGGGTCAGCCGGACCGTCATCCGCGAAGCCATCGCGCAACTGCGCAACGAGGGCATGATCGAGACCCGCCAGGGCGTCGGCGCCTTCGTGATCGAACGCCCGACCCGCCACATCCGTCTGGATGACGGCGGGCAGATGGACAAGCACGCCTTCCGCGACCTGTTCCAGTTGCGCGTCCCGCTGGAGATCGAGGCCGCGGGACTGGCCGCGACCTATCACCGGGCCGAACACCTGCAGCAGATGGACGAGGCCCTGGCCCGCATTACGGCGACCGGCGAAAATGCCAATGACGGCATCGTGGCCGACCTGGATTTCCACCGGACCATCGCGATGGCGACGGGCAACGATTACTTCGTCCAGTTCCTGGGCGCCATTTCCGACCGGATCATGCAGACCATCGTCGCCTCGCGCGAACGGCTGCAACTGGACGAGATCGTGGCGGTGGTGCGGCGCGAACACGGCGAATTGCGCGACGCCATCGCCGCGCGCGATCCGCTGCGCGCACGCGAGGCGATGCGGACGCATATGCGCAATTCGGCCGAACGGGTGGCCCTGCAACTGGAGGTTTATGCCTGAGGCCCGTCCGGCGGTATGGGAAAGTTTCCCGTGGACAACGGGCCGTCATCGCAATTATGGTCCGATCATACGGTTGTCTGACATCGACAACCCTGGTGCTGGAGGGCACCGACGCGAGGGAGGAGAATACGTGGCTTCAATGCAGGCGCTGACGTCAGCCATGCTTTTGCCGGACGATGCGGATCGCGCGATCCTGCTGGGCCGGGTCTGGTCCGACCGACTGGGCGGCCCCTGCCCTGTCCTGCTGCGCGACGGGCGGCTGTTCGACCTGTCAGGCATCTCGGCCACCATGTCCGGCCTTCTGGAACGGCACGACCTGATGGCGGCGGTCGCGACCGATGGCCTGCCCGATCTGGGTGCCCTGGACGATTTCCTGGACGGCACGGCGGGTCGCCTGCTGGCGCCGGTCGATCTGCAGGCCGTCAAGGCCGCGGGCGTCACCTTTGCCGACAGCATGCTGGAACGCGTGATCGAGGAACAGGCCCGCGGCGACAGCGCCCGCGCTCAGGACGTGCGCGCGCGCCTGGCCCCGGTGATCGGCGACAGCCTGCGCGGCGTCCGGGCCGGGTCCGAAAAGGCCGCGCGGGTCAAGGCGCTGCTGCAGGAAATGGGCCTGTGGTCGCAATACCTGGAAGTCGGCATCGGCCCGGACGCCGAGATCTTCACCAAGGCCCAGCCCATGTCGGCGGTCGGCTGCGGCGACAAGGTCGGCATCCATCCCATGTCCGAATGGAACAACCCCGAACCCGAGGTCGTGCTGGTCGTGCGGTCCGACGGCACGATCCTGGGCGCGACGCTTGGCAACGACGTGAACCTGCGCGACGTCGAGGGGCGGTCGGCCCTGCTGCTGGGCAAGGCCAAGGACAACAACGCATCCTGCGCCATCGGCCCCTTCATCCGCCTGTTCGACGACGGTTTCACCCAAGGCGACCTGGACCGGCTGCGCGTGTCCTTGCGGGTCGAGGGCGAGGACGGCTTCGTGATGACCGGCGAAAGCCCGATGGAGGCGATCAGCCGCAGTCCCGCCGACCTGGTCGGCCAGCTTCTGAACCGATCGCACCAGTATCCCGACGGGGCGGTGCTGTTCCTGGGCACCATGTTCGCCCCGGTCAAGGATCGCCGAGGCGCGGGCCAAGGCTTCACCCACGAGGTCGGCGACCGGGTCGAGATCGCGTCCCCCCGCCTTGGCCGGCTGGTCAACTGGGTGGACCGGACCGACCGCTGCCCCCCATGGGACTTCGGCGTCGGCGCGCTGATGCGCAACCTGGTCGGGCGCGGCCTTGGCGAAAGGATCTGACATGGCGCGCGCGGTGCACCTGTTCTTCCGCTTCCTCGACATCCTTCTGGCGCTGTTGCTGGCCGGAATGGCGATCATGGTCTTTGTCAACGTCGTGATGCGCTATGCCATGAACTCGGGCATCGCGGTGTCGGACGAACTGTCGCGCTTCGCCTTTGTCTGGCTGACCTTCATCGGCGCGGTCGTGGCGCATCACCACCACCAGCACATGGGGATGGAGACCCTGGTGGCCCGGTTCGGCCGGCGCGGGCGCACCGTGCTGATGGGCCTGTCGGACCTGCTGATCCTGGGCTGCGCGGGGGTCCTGACCGTGGGCACCTGGAAGCAGCTGCCCATCAACGCCAGCATGAGCGCGCCGGTCACGGGCCTGTCGATGGCCTGGGTCTATGGCATCGGCCTGTTCACCGGCATCGGCATCATCGTCATCACGGCCGAACGGCTGTTCCGACTGCTGACCGGCAGGATCACCGAGGCCGAGGTGGCCGCCTTCGGCGGCGACCATGACGACATCCTGCCGGACGGCAGCACCCGGGGACACATGGAATGACGCTGCTGGTCTTCATCGTTTCGCTGCTGGGGGCCATGGCCATCGGCGCCCCGGTCGCCTTCGCGCTGATCTTCTGCGGCGTCGTGCTGATGTCCTACATGGGCATGTTCAACACCCAGATCATCGCCCAGAACATGCTGATCGGGGCGGACACCTTCACGCTGCTGGCGATCCCGTTCTTCATCCTCGCGGGCGAGCTGATGAACGCGGGCGGCCTGTCCAAGCGCATCATCGACTTTGCCATCACCTGCGTGGGCCATATCCGCGGCGGGCTGGGTTTCGTGGCGATCATCGCGGCGGTCATCATGGCCTCGATTTCGGGGTCGGCCGCCGCGGACACGGCCGCCCTGGCGGCGATCCTGATCCCGATGATGGCGCGCGCGGGTTATAACGTGCCGCGTTCGGCGGGGCTGATCGCGGCGGGGGGCGTCATCGCGCCGGTGATCCCGCCCTCGATGGCCTTCATCATCTTCGGCGTGGCGGCCAACGTCTCGATCTCCAAGCTGTTCATGGCAGGCATCGTGCCGGGCATCCTGATGGGCCTGTCGCTTGCCGTGGCCTGGATCATCGTGGCCGGCAACGACCCCGTGGATACCCTGCCCCGCGCAAGCTGGGCCGACCGGGCGCGCGCCTCGGGTCGGGCGGCCTGGGCGCTGGGGATGCCGGTCATCATCCTGGGCGGCATCAAGCTGGGCGTGGTCACCCCCACCGAGGCCGCCGTGATCGCGGCCTTCTATGCGCTGTTCGTAGGCATGTTCGTGTATCGCGAACTGAGGCTGGCCGACCTGCCCGCCGTGCTGATCTCGGCCGGGCGGACAACGGCTGCGATCATGTTCCTGGTCTGCGCGGCCCTGGTGTCGGCCTGGCTGATCACCGCCGCCAACATCCCCGCCGAGATCACCGGCTATATCGAGCCGCTGATCGAGAATCCGAAGCTGCTGATGCTGGCCATCATGATCCTGATCCTGATCGTCGGCACCGCCCTGGACCTGACGCCCACGATCCTGATCCTGACCCCGGTGCTGATGCCGATCATCACCCAGGCGGGCATCGACCCGATCTATTTCGGCGTCATGTTCATCATGAACTGCTGCATCGGGCTGCTGACGCCGCCGGTCGGCGTCGTGCTGAACGTCGTCAGCGGCGTCGGCCGCGTGCCGCTGGGCAAGGTGATCATCGGCGTCTGGCCGTTCCTGGTCGCGCAGATCCTGGTTCTGCTGCTGCTGGTGGCGTTCCCCAGCATCGTGATCGTTCCGGCAAACTGGTTCCACTGACTGACAAGACCAAACGAAACGGGAGGAAAAAACCATGAAACACACCATCCTGACCGCCGCCCTTTGCGCGGCCACCGCACTGACCGCAGCCGGCCCGGCCCTGGCCCAGTTCCAGGAACGCACCTTCCGGGTGTCGAACGGCATCAACGAAGACCACCCGGTCAATACCGGGATGCAGGCGATGCAGGCCTGCCTGGACGAAAAGACCGGCGGCAAGATGAAGATGCAGGGCTTCTGGGGCGGCGCGCTTGGCGGCGACCTGCAGGCCACGCAGGCGCTGCGCAGCGGCCTGCAGGAAGCGGTCGTGACCTCGTCCTCGCCTCTGGTGGGGATGGTGCCGGCGCTTGGCGTCTTCGACCTGCCCTTCCTGTTCCGCACCCCGGAAGAAGCCTATGCCATCATGGACGGCGAATTCGGCGACATGCTGAACCAGAAGCTGGACGAGGTGGGCCTGGTCAACCTGGCCTATTGGGAAAACGGCTTCCGCAACATGTCGAACTCTCAGCGGCCCATTACCAAATGGGAAGACTTCGAGGGGATGAAGGTCCGCGTGATGCAGAACAACATCTTCCTGGACACCTTCTCGAACTTCGGGGCCAATGCCACGCCCATGTCCTTTGGCGAGGTCTTCTCGGCCCTGGAAACCAAGGCGATCGACGCGCAGGAAAACCCCTATGTGACCATCGACACCTCGAAGTTCTACGAGGTGCAGGAATACATCAGCGAGACGAAGCACGCCTATACGCCGTTCCTGTTCCTGTTCTCGAAGGCGATCTTCAACACCTATTCGCCGGAAGAACAGCAGGCGCTGCGCGTTTGCGCAATCGTCGGGCGCGATGTGGAACGCGAGGCGATCCAGAAGCTGAACCAGGATTCGCTGGCGAAGATGCAAGAGGCCGGCCTGAAGTTCAACACCATCTCGCCCGAGGATCAGGAGGAGATGCTGCAGAAATCGCAGGTCGTCTATGAAAAGCACAAGGACGCCATCGGCGCCGATGTCGTGGATCAGGTGCAAAAGGCCCTGGCGGACCTACGCGCGGGCAACTGATCCCGCGGCTTCAAGACAGCCCGCGCCGCCGGTGACGGCGGCGCGGCCATGACAAGAAACGGGCTTGGGCGGGATACATGATGTCAGGCAATCTGGCCGGCGCGCTGCTGATGCTTCTGGGCATGGCGGCCTTCGCGCTGAACGACACGATCGGCAAGTGGCTGGTGGCCGATTACGGCGTGGCGCAGGTGATCCTGCTGCGGTCGGTCGCGGCCTGCCTGCTGATGGCGCCCTTCTTCCTGCGCGGCAAGAGCATCGTGGCGCGGGTCAAGTCGGCCCCCCGTCCCGGCCTGCAGGCCCTGCGCGCGATCTGCGCCACGGCCGAGGTGTTCTGCTTCTACCTGTCCGTCTTCTACATGCCCCTGGTCGATGTGATGGCCTTCTGGATGGCCGCGCCGATCTATGTCGTGGCGGTATCCCCGCTTCTGCTGGGCGAAAGGGTGTCGGCCAAGACCTGGACCGCCGTCGCGGTGGGCTTTGCGGGCGTCCTGATCCTGCTGGCCCCGTCGCTGCAGGTGTCAGGGCTGGGCGTCCTGTTCGCCCTGCTGGGCACGGCGGCCTTTGCCGCGATGGTCATCCTGGGCCGGTCCCTGCGCGAAACCCCCGACCGCGACCTGGTGCTGTTCCAGCTTGCGGCGGCACTGGTGGCCGGGCTGTTGCTGGCGCCCTTCGACTGGCAGCCGGTCCGGTCCGCGGGCGACCTGGGCCTGCTGTTCCTGCTGGGGCTGGTCGCCACGGGGGCGCATATGCTGGTCACGCGGTCGCTGAAGCTGGCCGATGCGTCCGTGGTGGCGCCGCTGCAATATTCGCTGCTGGTCTGGGGCGCGCTGCTAGGCTTCATCGTGTTCGGCGATGTTCCGGCCACCGGCATGATCGCAGGGGCGGCCCTGATCGTGGGCTCCGGCCTGATCGTCCTGCGCCGCACCCAGCGCGAGGACGAGGCCGCCCGTTCCAGGGCGCCCGCCCCGGACCTAGCCCCGACACAGGACACCGCCGCCTGACAGACGCCCGGCACGCGGGCCTTGTCAGCGATTTCGCCGCAACATCTTCCAGGCCGCATTCCCCATCAGCACCATCGCCAAGGACAGGTCGGTCGTCGGCGAGGTCGCCGCGGCTCCGCTTCGGGCCCTCTGCCCACGGTTCTGTCCAGCCCGGCCCTGCCCGGACCGGCCCTGTTCGCCGGGCGGGGGCGTGTCGGCCTTGACCGCGTCGCGCTGGCCCATGGGCAGGGGTGCGCCGGTTGTGGTGTCCTTTTCCGTCTGTTGCTCGGTCTCGGCGTTCAGTTCGGCGCCGCCAAGGATCACGAAGGCCGACAGCCACAGCCAGGTCAGCAGCACGATCACGCCCCCAAGGGTGCCGTAGGTTTCGGTATAGCTGCCGAAATTCCGGACATAGATCGAAAAGCCGAGGGTGCCGACGATCCACAGCGTCGTCGCGACAACGGCCCCGATGCTGATCCACCGCCATTTCGGTTCCGCGCGCGAAGGTCCGAACCGATAGAGTGCCGCAAGTCCCAGCATCGCCAGCGCCGCCATCAGCGGCCAGCGCAGGACGTTGATCACCGTCTCGAGGATCGGCGGCAGGTTGCCCCAGGCAACCAGCGAAGGCAGAAGGATCATCAGCCCCAGCCCCGCCGCAGTCCCAAGGATCGCGCCGATCGTGATCGCCAGGGCCGTCAGGTAAAGCTTGATGGTGCCGCGCGTTTCTTCCTCGTCATAGGCGATGTTCAGCCCCTCGATCAGGGTCATCACCCCCTTCATGGCGCCGTAAAGGGCCACGGCCACCCCGAACAACGCGACCAGCCCTGTCCCCGTCTCGCTGCCGGTCGTGACTTTCGCAACCTGGTCCTGCAGGATCCCGGCGGCTTCCTCGGGCAACATCGCCACCACGGTGTCCAGCTGGCCCGCAATGTCCGCCGGGTCAAGGACCAGCCCTGCGATGGAAACCAGGGCCGCGATGGCGGGAAAGATGGACAGCAGCGCATAAAAGGCGACCCCCGCCGCCACGACCGAGATGTGATCCTGGGAAATCTCGTCCTTGACCCGCCACAGGATCTGCTTCCACCCGGCGGCCGGGATGCGGGCCGGCGTTTCCGCGCTTCTGCCGGGATTGTTGCGATCCTGTCGTGACATGGCCTGTTCCTTCAGTACCGGTGCAGCGGGGCGAAGCGGGCGCATCTGCAAACCTTCGGGGAAAGCGCATTGCGTCGCTGCGGTGGAACGCCTGGAAAGCCGCCGTTGGTTCCACGGACCGTCTTGCCAAGCCGTCGTGGAACATTCGGCAAATTGTGTCGTTGTGACCCCTATGACAAGGTTCGGGCGCCGCATCCTCGGCCCCGACGTTTCAGACATCGGGAGGCTTCCCATGAATTCAGACGATCACCACGCTTCGGCAGGACAGAACCAGTCCACCTTGGGCAATCTCAAGGAGCAGGCGGGCGAAAAGGTCAGCCAGGCTGCCGATACCCTGAAGGATGAAGTTGCGCGGCGCGAAAAAGGCCTTCGAAGCGGCCTGTCCAGGCAGGCGGACCAGTTGGCCTCGGCCCTGCGATCCGCCAGGTCCGAAGTCGATCCGGATTCCAGCATCGGCCGGATGTTCGACTATGCCGCCGACAGCGTCGGCAGCCTTGCGCAAAGCATGAACTCGACGGACACGAGCGACATCGTGCATGGCGTCCGCGACTTTGCCCGCGAACGTCCCGGCGCATTCCTCGGCATCTGCGCCTTGGGCGGCTTTGCGGCCGCACGCTTCCTGTTGGCCAGCGCACCCGATGGCCACCGGACCGGCAGCGGCGGCCACAGCGGGTCCGGCTATCCGGGCAGTTCGTCAGGTTCCAGCTATCCTGGCAGTTCGTCGCGGTCCCACGGAACGATGGGAGAGTCGGGCAGCCAGGCGCGTGCCATGACCGGCAGCATGTCGGGGGCCGGACAGACCCGGACCGGTGCAGGGCAAGCCGGCATGAGCGACAGCGGCACCGGGCGGTCCGGCACCGGCACCGGATATGGAACATCCGGCACGGCCGCCGGCGGAGGCACCTCTGGCTTCGGAACAACCTCTGCAGGCACGGGTGGCACCGGGTCCGGCACCATGTCCCCAAGCAGCAGCACCGGAAGCATGTCGCCTGCGATGGGAACATCCGGGGGCGCGATCGGCGGCAGTGGCGCGGGCAGCGAGGTTGGCGGTGACCTGTCGTCGCAGTCTGCCGGCACGGGCGGCACTTCTGGCACCCAGGGGCAGTCCTCTCGCGATGCGTCCGCCACTGATCGGAATGGAGGTCGGGATGTCTGACTATTCGAACAACGCCGGGCGCATCGACGATCCGGCCAGGCCGCAGAACCCCGCGTCCCTGGCTTCCGAGGCGATCCGCCTGTCGGGCGACCTTGTCCGCAAGGAGGTCGCCCTTGCCAAGGCCGAACTCAGCCAGAACATCCAGCGGGTGGCGGTCGCGCTGGGCTTTGTCGCCGCCGCGGCCGTCATCGCCATCGTGACCATCAACGTGCTGGTGGCCGCCTTGGTCGCAGCGCTTGCCGAAACCGAGCTTGGCCCGATCTGGAGCGCGGTCATCGTGGGCGTCGTGCTGGCGGTGCTGGCCTATGTCCTGCTGCGCAAGGGCATGAACGACCTGAAGCCCGAAGCACTGATGCCGTCGCGCACCGTCCAGAACGTGCAGCGCGACGCCCAAGCCATCAAGGGGGCCTACAATGACAAATGAGACAGACAATCCCGAACGCCTCGAGCGTGAGATCGAGCAGGACCGGAATGCGCTGCGCCGCACCCTGGACGACCTGCAGGACGAACTGTCGCTGGACGGCTTTGCGCGCCGCCTGACCGACAAGTTCCGCGAAAACGGATCCGAATGGGCCAATACCGCCAGCCATGCGGCGCGGTCGAACCCGGTGGCGCTTGCGCTGACGGGGGTGGGGCTGGCCTGGCTGATCTTCGGGCGCGGCTATGATCCCACGCACCGGGCCACGGATTACCGTTCCATTCGCCGCAGCAGGGATTGGGACAGGACGTCAGATCCATATCATGTCAGTCGCACCGGCACCGATGCTGACGGCACTGGCAATATCGGTATCCAACCGGTGCCTTCTTCCGGACGCGGTGGATGGAATTCGACCGGAACCTCGCACGGCTCGGACTCAGGCTCGGGGGTTAGTTCCAAACTGGGCGGCATGACCGACACGCTGCGCCAGAAGGCCCATGACTGGAAGGACCGCATCAGCGAAGGCACCAGCAGCCTGCATCACCGGCTGAACGAAGGCACCGAAGGCCTTGGCGAAGAAGCCCGGCGCCGGGTTTATGACGCCCGCCGTCGCGCCGTCGAGGCGCGCGACAGCGCAGCGCGCCGCCTTCGCGAAAGCAGCCGCACGGTGTCCAGGGGCTATGACAGCGAACCCCTGGTCTTCGGCGCTGCGGCCGCAGCCATCGGTGCAGGCCTTGCCTGCCTGTTGCCCCGGACCCGGCAAGAGGACGAGATGCTTGGCAGCTACAGCGATCAGCTGTTCCATGAGGCCGAAAGCATCTTCGAGGAAGAAAAGGCCAAGGTCCAGAATGCCGTGTCCGCAGGCCTCGAGGAGGCAAAAACGGCTGCGGCCCAGGTGACTGCGGCGGCGAAGAAGGAACTGACCGACGGTAACGATGATGGTGCCCGCCAAGGTTCCGATGCCGACGCCACCTCCAGGCCCGGCAGCCCATCCGAACGCCTCGGCTCCGGGTCCTGATACAGGGTCGGGGCTTGCGCCAGGCCGACGTTGATTGCGCCGCGACCAAGGCGCAATCAACCGGCGCAAGTAGCCGCCTTTGGCCTGGCATCGGATTGCCGGCCAGTTTCCGCTTCCGAAGGAACAGCCTGCGGCGGCCTGCACTTGCGGGCCGCTGTTGCCAGCCTGCGGCCCTTTCCGGCTGCAACGCCATGAACCGGGATCCGTCCATGCAGTCGTGGCAATCGGTCCCCTGCCCGGGCAGGCAAGGACCGGCCATGTTTCCGTGAACCTCAGCCCTGCGCGACTGCCTTCTATACCGGGCGGTGTAGGCTGGTCGTGCGGCAAGCAGACCAGCCGCGCGGCTGCCGTGGTCCGCGCGACAGGGGCAGGCATCCCAGGACAACCTTCGCGGCGGTCTGCGCTAGAGCGACGGCAAGGTACTGACGATGCGCAGCGAAAGCCCCTCATAGGGGCTGAGCTTGATCGTAAGGGCACCGTCTTCGTGCAGATCCCCCACGATCGTCTCGGCGACCATGTCGACCACAGGGCCGGGCTGGACCTCGGTCAGCAGGACAACCTCCTCCAGGGCCTCACCGCTGAAATTCAAGGCGGTGACCTGTGTTCCCCGCCCGTTGGGCAGGACATGGACCATGACCAGAAGACCTGGCGCGGACACGTCGGGAATATGGGTCTGATGACTGGCGGCAAGGCCATAGGATTCCCGGACAGCAAGAAGCCGCTTCAATTGCGACGCGAAGGAATCCGGCTGTTCCAGTTGTTCGCAGATCGAACCGTACAGGGAACGGGCCCGGGGTATGCCATCCGGTGAAAACTCCTGGTCCGGCGCCTGTCCGGTAAGGTCGTATGCGCCGCGCTCGATCCAGCGCGTGTCGCCGTCCGACATCAGGTCCTGCACTTGCGCGGGCTCCAGGGGCAGCGCACCGACCAGATCCCAGCCCGACAAGGCGAATACCCCCGGCTGGAAGGCATTGTACATGACAAGCAGCAGGTGAACCTTCTTGATGCGCTCGATATCTTCGTCGCCGATCTCGTCCAGATCGGAAATGCCAAGGGCGGCGGTGATCACGCTGGCCGTCGTGCAGGCAATTCCGTTCGTCACGAAGGGCAGGTTGTAGGGGGCGTTCGTTCCGGTCAGCCTTTCCCGGATCTCGTCGCGCAGATGCATCCGCAACGTCCGCCCCTGCCAGGTCTGGCCGGCGAATGTATAGATGTCGTCGGCATGCAGCGTCCAGAAATGGACCAGTTCCGTGGTCAGTTCGTCGTGGTTCTGCAGGGCATGGATCAGGGATGCCGGGTCGATCCCGAAATCATGCACCATCCGAAGCATCATGCGCAGGAATTCTGTATCCCCGGTCAGAATGGCGTGGTGATAGGCAGGCCTGGTGATGAAGTCATAGGACAGATCGGCCCCGCCCTTCGACATCGTGGCGATGTCGTCCACGGTCAGGTTCAGTTCCTGGAAGGAAAAGCCCCCGGCCTTGCGGATCATGCCGGCCAGCAGCGCGTTTCCGGTGACCGACAGGGGATGGCCTTCCGACCAGGCCGGACCTTCGGTCCGACGCTCGACCCCCAGGAAGCCGTTCGCATCAAGCCGCAGCCCCCGTGCCCCCATCTGGTCGATGGAATGCAGGGCGTCGCCGATGATCATCTGCTGCGCCGCAAAGGACGGGTCCAGCCAGTTCAGGCTGGGTTGGCCTTCCTTGAAATAATGCAGGTAAACCCAGCGGCGAACCTTTCCGTCCACGCCGGTGACGGGTCCGGTCACGCTCCAGTCGGTTTCCTTGACGCCCGGCTCGAAGAAGATGACCCGCTGCAACTGCCCGACGATCAAGCCGCGTTCCTTGAGGTGATCGACGATCGCGGGCGACAGGTTGACGGCGTCGCGCCCTTCGGGAACGTCGGGAAGAACGGGCCATTCCTCCTCGGGAACCTCGACCATGTGGTAGAGGCCGGGATAGCCGGAATGGTTCATTTCAGCCAGTCGGAAATCGGGACCCTTGCCGGTATGGGCGGGGATCACGTCGTCGATCACGACCGCATTATGGGCGGCCGCGATGCGGCTGATCGCCTGGAATTCCTCGGTTGCGCCGAAGGCGGGGTCCGTTGCGAAGCCGGTCCGGTCGAAATTCCCGTCGATCGTCGGCGTGTATCGTCCGTCCTTGTAGCCCCCCGCCTGCTTGGTGGGTCCGGTATGGATCGCCCGGACCCCCATCGAGGCCAGCGCCGACCACAGACGGGGATCGCCAAGCGTGCCAAGGACGGATTCGCCGGGGCGCGTGATGACCGACGGCGGATAGGCGGTGAACCACACGGGGGCGATGGCCGAAGCGGCGCGCGGCCGGGAATCGGCATAGGGATTTTGCCACATCCGCCCCTTCCCGCCATAGTTTTCGGCCAGGCGACGTGCTTGATGAAGCATCGACAAGGAGACCAGCTTGTCGATCGTATCGCTGTCCGGCGCTGTGGTCATAGAAGGCAATCCCATCTTCACGTTCTTCGAAACAACAGCAGAGCCTGGAGGGAGTTCCTCGGCAATGCCGTGCGTCCCGGGGCCCGGCCCGCGCGGAACGAACCCGGTCACTCGGGCGCCAGGACGATCGTCGCCAGCGGCGGAAGCGTCAGGGCGACCGAGGCCTTGCGCCCGTGCCATGCGATATCCTCTGACCGAAGCGAACCCCCATTGCCGACGCCCGATCCGCCGTAATCGGCATCGTCGGTGTTGAGGATCTCGCGCCAGTCGCCGGGCTGCGGCAGGCCGATGCGGTAATCGTGATGCACCTGCGGCGTCAGGTTGCACAGGACCACCACCGGGGGGGCACCGTCGTCGGATTTCCGCATGAAGACCAGCACGCTTTGATCCGCATCGCTGGCGTCGATCCATTCGAAGCCTTCGGGATCGCAGTCCAGCCTGTGCAGCGCAGGCAGGTCGCGGTACAGGTGGTTCAGGTCCCTGACCAGCCGCTGCATCCCCGCGTGCAGCGGATCGTCCAGCAGGTGCCAGTCCAGCGACTGGTCGTGGTTCCATTCGCGGTCCTGCGCGAATTCGCCGCCCATGAACAGCAGCTTCTTACCCGGATGGGTCCACATGAAGCCGAAATAGGCGCGCAGGTTCGCGAATTTCTGCCAGCGGTCCCCCGCCATCTGCCGGATCAGCGAGCCCTTGCCGTGGACCACCTCGTCATGGCTCAGCGGCAGGACGAAATCCTCGGACCAGGCATAGACCATTCCGAAGGTCAGGTCGTTCTGGTGGTGGCGGCGGTGGATCGGATCGCGCCGGAAATAGCCCAGCGTGTCGTGCATCCAGCCCATGTTCCACTTGAACCCGAAGCCCAGGCCGCCGTCGCTGACGGGGCGGCTGACCTTGGGAAAGGCGGTGGATTCCTCGGCGATGGTGATGGCGCCGGGGTAATCGGCGCAGACGCGTTCGTTCACGCCGCGCAGGAAGTCGATGGCCTCCAGGTTCTCGTTCCCGCCGAACTGGTTGGGGATCCACTGGCCCGGCTGACGCGAATAATCCAGATACAGCATCGAGGCCACGGCATCCACGCGCAGCGCGTCGATGTGGAACTTGTCCAGCCAGTACAGCGCGCTGGCTTGCAGGAAGTTCGCCACCTCGCGCCGGCCGAAGTTGTAGATCAGCGTGTTCCAGTCCTGGTGAAATCCCTGCCGCGGATCGGCATGTTCGTAAAGCGCGGTGNTTCCCGCCGAACTGGTTGGGGATCCACTGGCCCGGCTGACGCGAATAATCCAGATACAGCATCGAGGCCACGGCATCCACGCGCAGCGCGTCGATGTGGAACTTGTCCAGCCAGTACAGCGCGCTGGCTTGCAGGAAGTTCGCCACCTCGCGCCGGCCGAAGTTGTAGATCAGCGTGTTCCAGTCCTGGTGAAATCCCTGCCGCGGATCGGCATGTTCGTAAAGCGCGGTGCCGTCGAAGCGGCCAAGCCCGTGCGCGTCGGAGGGGAAATGCGCGGGAACCCAGTCGATGATGACGCCGATGCCTGCCGCGTGCAGCCGGTCCACCAGCCGCGCGAAAGCCTCGGGCGAGCCGTAGCGGCTGGTGGGCGCGAACAACCCAATGGGCTGGTATCCCCAGGATCCGGTGAAGGGATGTTCCGACACCGGCAGGAATTCCACATGGGTGAAGCCCATTTCGGTGACATAGGGAACCAGCAGATCGGCGATGGCGTCATAATCGAGGATCTCGTTCTCGCCGCCGCGCCGCCAGGATCCCAGGTGGACCTCGTAGATCGAGATCGGGGCGGTGCGGTCCTGCCGCGCGGCCCTGTCCGCCATCCAGTCCTTGTCGTGCCAGGAATAATCCGGCAGGCCGCTGATGATCGAGGCCGTGCCGGGCGATTGTTCATGCAGGAAGCCCACCGGGTCGGCCTTCAGCGGCATCCGTTCGCCATGGGCGCTGATGATCTCGTATTTGTACAGTTCGCCCACCGACAGGCCGGGGATGAACAGTTCCCACAGGCCCGGTCCCAAGCGCCTGCGCATGGGATGGCGGCGGCCGTCCCAGGCGTTGAAATCGCCCACCACGCTGACCCGCCGCGCATTGGGCGCCCAGACGGCAAATGCCACGCCGTCCACGCCCCCGTGGGTGATCGGATGCGCGCCCAGCTTTTCGTAAAGCTGGCGGTGCCGCCCTTCGGCGATCAGGTATTCGTCCATCTCGCCCAGGACCAGGCCGAAGCGATAAGGGTCCTCGACCACCCAGCTATGGTCGCCGGATGTCATCTCAAGCTGATAGCGGTCGCCGTCGAAGGGCCCGGCAAAGAAGCCCTCGGGGTGGACGCGTTCCAGCGGCGTGCGCTTGCCGTCGGCCAGGACCGCAACCTCGGCCGCCTGCGGGGCGAAGACCCGCACCTCGCCGTCATGGGGTCCGAGGATCGCGAACGGGTTGGGATGGCTGCCGCGCAGAATGGCTTCGATTTCCGATGCGGAAGCCTTGGTCATTGGTCTTTTCCTTCCAGCAGGTCGAGGATTCCCTTCAGCGGGATGCCGATCCAGGCGGGCCTGTTGCTCAACTCGTAGCCCGCCTCGTAGATCGCCTTGTGCAGCAGAAAGAAGTCCAGCAGCGTTTCGCGCGATCCCTCGTCGGACGGCAGGTTGGCCGCGCCTTCCGAATGCAGGCGGTAGGCATCCAGGAAGTCGCGGATGACCGACTGCCGCCATGTCTCGATCCGGTCCAGCCCAGCTTTGTCGCCGTCGTGCCGCGCGATCACGGTCATCGCGGCATAGTCGAAGGACCGCAGCATCCCCGCCACGTCGCGCAGCGGAGAGGATTTCTCGCGCCGTTCGGCAAGGGTGCGGGCAGGCTCGCCCTCGAAGTCGATGATGACGACGTCGTCCTGGGCCAGCAGAACCTGCCCCAGGTGGTAATCGCCATGGATGCGCGACAGCTTGCAGCCGGGCGCAAGATCGGCCACCGCCCGCAGCCGGGACAGCAACGCTTCGCGTTGTGCCAGCAGGGACTGCGCCAAGGGGGCGGCATCCTCGGGCAGGCGGGCCTGTTCCAGGCGCGCGATCAATGCTTCGGCCTCGGCCACGGCATCGCCTGCCCATGTGCCAAGCTGGTCCGGCGTCAGATCCTCGGTCGCGAAGGCCGGATCGTCGGTGGTTGCCGCCAAGGCCTTGTGCAGTTCCGCCGTGCGCTGTCCCAGGATCGACCCCAGGTTGAGAGGGAAGCCGAATGCGTCCGCCGTGGACTGCCCCGCGCCGGCCGAAGCACGGGCTTCCTGTTCCAGCGCATCGACGATGCCGGCCCAGGCATCGCCCTGGTTCGCGACAAAGGCAAAGGCCGCGGCAAGGGTCGTCGATCCATGCGCGACCTGGCCCAGGAAGCGGGGCGTATGGCCGAAGCCCGCGACCTCGGTCAGGAACTTCGCGACTTCCACGTCCGGCTGCTCGCCCTCGCGGATGCGGCGGTAAAGCTTCAGGATGATCTTGTCGCCGAAGGCGATGGACAGGTTCGACTGTTCCGCGCCAAGCTGCCGGAGATTGCCCGGATCCCCGATCCGGCGCAGGGCATCCGTTCCCTCGAACCGCAGGGATCCGTCCCGGCGGTTTTCCTTCAGCCCGTCCAGCAGCAGTTGCGGCAGACGCTCGTCAAAGGCGCCGTCGATCAGGGTGCCTGCCCGGCCGGCATGGCGGATCCCGGCCAGCGCATGAGACGGCTTGGGCGCACCGGAACGCTCATCCCCCCAGCGGACCGAGATCGGCAGCAGATAGCTTTGATCCTCGTCGCCGACCGTCACATCGACAGAAACCAGTTGATGCTCGCCCTGGGCCAGGTCGCCCAATGGCGCCATGGCGACCGCACCGATGGCCTTGTCCTTGCCCGCGAACCAGCGTTGCAGCGGCAGCCATTTCGGCAGGATCTCGGTCTTGAACTGTGTCCCCGCGCGCCCCTCAAGGGCCGTCGCCACCCGTCCGTCCGGCGCGTCCAGGACCATGAACTCTGTCAGATCGTTCATCAGCGGGGAACTCCGGGGGCGAAAAGCTGCCAGATGG
This sequence comes from Paracoccus sp. SY, assembly GCF_002901215.1. Lineage (NCBI taxonomy): Bacteria > Pseudomonadati > Pseudomonadota > Alphaproteobacteria > Rhodobacterales > Paracoccaceae > Paracoccus > Paracoccus sp. SY. The sequence goes on from NZ_NWMQ01000021.1 coordinate 51,269, forward strand.
CATAGGGACGGCTGTGCGGCTCAAGCTCCAGCCACTGGTTCTTGCCGTGCCAGGTGAAGCTATTGCCGTGGATCAGGTCGCGCACCTCGACGGATGCCTCGTCAGGCAGGCCGAATTCCCACAAGGGAACCTCGAATTCGAAGACCTGGGTGTTGTGGGGATCCAGGTTGACGTGGATCAGCACGAAGTCGTTGCCGGTCTGCTTGCCATAGGACAGCACCTTGTCGCTGGAGGCGTTGTAGAACTTCACGTTGGTGAAGTCCTGCAGCGCGGGATGGCTTCGGCGCAGCCGGTTCATCAGGCGGATGTCGTCCTGGATGTTGCCGGGCTGGTTCATGTCCCAGGCGCGAATCTCGTATTTCTCGGAGTTGAGGTATTCCTCCTTGCCCGGCACCGCCGCCGCCTCGCAGATCTCGAAGCCGTTATAGACGCCGTAATTGCCGCCAAGGGTCGCGGCCAGCACCAGCCGGGTGCGGAAACCGGGCCTGCCGCTGGATTGCAGGAAGCGCGGGTTGATGTCGGGCGTGTTCACGAAGAAATTGGGCCGCATGTATTCGCGGCATTCCTCCTGCGTCAGTTCGGTCAGGTATTCGATGATCTCCTGCTTCTCGTTGCGCCAGGTGAAATAGGAATAGGACTGCGAATAGCCGAGCTTGGCCAGCCGCTTCATCACCTTGGGCCGGGTAAAGGCTTCGGCCAGGAAGATCACGCCGGGGTCCTTGCGGCGCACCTCCTCGATCAGCCATTCCCAGAAGGGGAAGGGCTTGGTGTGGGGGTTGTCCACGCGGAAGATCCGCACGCCCTGGTCCACCCAGAACAGCACCACGTCGCGCAGCGCATACCACAGGTCGGGCAGCGCGCCGCGATAGAAGTGGACGTTGACAATGTCCTCGTATTTCTTGGGCGGGTTCTCGGCGAACTTGATGGTGCCGTCGGGGCGCCAGTCGAACCATTCGGGATGTTCGCGGATCCAGGGATGGTCGGGCGAACACTGGATGGCGAAATCCAGCGCGATTTCAAGTCCGTGGTCCTTCGCGGCCGCGATCAGGCGACGGAAATCCTCGAAGCTGCCCAGTTCGGGATGGATGGCGTCGTGCCCGCCCGCCTCGCTGCCGATGGCATAGGGGCTGCCGGGCTCGCCTTCCTGGGCGGTCAGGCTGTTGTTGCGGCCCTTGCGGTTGGTCTTGCCGATGGGGTGGATGGGCGGGAAATACAGCACGTCGAAGCCCAGGTCGCGCACATAGGGCAGCCGCGCGATCACGTCGTCGAAGGTGCCGTGGCGGTTCACGTCGCCCGACTGGGACCGGGGCATGATCTCGTACCAGGCGCTGAAGGCGGCGGCCCGGCGGTCGGCGAAGACGGTCAGGGTCTTGTATTCGGTCAGATTGGTGCGCGGCCCGACCTGCTGCATCAGGGCCAGGACCGAGGGATCGCCCATCCGGGCGAAGCGCGCCGCATCCACCGCTGCGTCATCGCCCGTCGCCTCGGCATAGGCCGCATCCGCCGCCAGCAGCCCCACCAGCGTCGCCCGCGCCTCGCCGCCGGCGCCCTCATCGACCGCGGACTGGACCAGCCTGCGGCCTTCCTCAAGCTCAAGCCCGATCCGCTGGCCTGCTGCCAGCTTCTTGGTCACCTCCTTGTGCCAGGTGGTGAACAGGTCGCGCCAGGCGAGGATGGTGCAGTCGAAAAAGCCGTTTTCGGGAAAGGTGACGGTCCCGGCCCAGCGGTCGTTTTCAAGGAAGGCCATGCGGGCCTCCTGCGCGCCGCCATCATCGCCCGCGCGATGCCAGCGGATCGCCGCGGCGATGGAATCGTGACCGTCCGAGAAGATGTCGGCCTCGATGACCGTGGGCTGGCCCGCGACGGCCTTGGCAGGAAAGCGGCCACCGTCGATCTCGATCGACACCCCTTCGATGGCGATGCGCTGCGCGGCAAGCGCCCGCAGCCTCGTGTCCGACCCTGCCTCGGGGACCGGCTGCGGCCTTGTGCCTGCAGCATCCTGGGCTGCGTCCTGCCTTGTTTCATTCGTCCGGTTCTTGCCCAGCATGATCGCTTCCCCAACAGCCATGTGCGAGGAAAACCGGCTTTGCGCGGCAAAGGTTCCTGCCCGATCACGCCCCAGTGATCGCCGACCCGCCTGCAGGTGGTTCGGCATGTCCAAACGGGCAGGACCTGCCTTTTCGCTGACCATCCTGTCCGCAGAAGGCCATTGCAGGTTCAGTCGGCGGCTGGCCTGACCGGATCTCGGACGGCCAGTGCCCTCCTATTCCGACCTTGCGCGACCGCATCATGGAACGAGTGGCGGCGTGTCTTGTTGTTCCTGTTGCAAGAACACACTGCAGAAAGAACCTGAGAATGGCACAGAACCAGACTGCTGAACACGAACAAGGCCTTGGGACGACTGCAACCGGGGTCCTCGACGATCTCAAGTCCGGGGCTTCCCATCTGGCCGAGCGTGCTGCCACGACCGTGAACGATACCCTGGATACGGGACGCGAATATGCCGGCCGCATCCGAGAGGCGGGACAGAACCTTGCCGAGGGTGTCTACCAGACCGGGCACCGGCGGGCCGAGGAAGCCGCCTTCTATGCGGAACTGGGCTATGAGGAAGTCCGCGACTGGGCGCGCAGCCATCCGTCCCAGGCCTTGGGCATCGCGGCGGGAATCGGCCTGCTGCTGGGGATCCTGGTCGCGCGCCGCTGAGGGCTGCCTGTGCCGGCAGCGGCAATCCTGCGGCCAGGAATGCCGGGACGCGCAGGATGGGGCCTGACGATCTCCTCCGCAGTCGCTCGGGGCCTCGGGGCATCCCTGATGTCCTGACGGCTTTCGCGGGCGGCCTTTCCTGGACCCGTACGGGTTCTTCCTCAACCAGCACGGATCGCATGGCAGGACATTCCTTCAAGGCCCTTGCACAGGTCAGGCGACCCGGTTTCGGACGGACAGCGCGAAGGCGGCGGCTGGGACTTGCCGTCGCGGGCGTCCTGGCGGCCACGGCCGTGGTCAACCACCAGCTTGCCAAGCGGGCCGAGAAGCGCAACCCTCCGGCCGGGCGCTTCATTGAGGTGGACGGGGTTCGCCTTCACTGCCTTGAGCGCGGCGAGGGACCGCCGCTGGTCCTGCTGCACGGCAACGGCAGCATGATCCAGGACTTCCTGTCCAGCGGGCTTGTCGACCTGGCGGCCCGGCAGCACCGCGTCATCGTCTTCGACCGCCCCGGCTATGGGCACAGCCCGCGGCCGCGCGGTCGGGTGTGTAGCCCGCAGGCCCAGGCCGACCTGTTCCGGGCAGCGCTTGACCGGCTTGGCGTGGCGCAGGCCGTGATCCTGGGACATTCCTGGGGCGCATCGGTGGCCCTGGCGATGGCGCTGAACCATCCGCAGATGGTGCGGGGGCTGGTGCTGGCGTCCGGCTACTATTTCCCGACCAACAGGATCGACATGGCGCTTCTCTCCGGCCCGGCCGTGCCGCTGCTGGGTGACGTGGCGCGCCATACCATCGCACCCCTTGCCAGCAGGCTGATCTGGCCGCTTCTCATGCGCAAGATCTTCGGCCCCGCGCCCGTCCCTGACAAGTTCGGGGCCTTCCCCGAGGAAATGGCCGTGCGCCCGTTGCAGATCCGGGCCGAAGCCGCCGAGTCCGCCCTTCTGATCCCGTCTGCCGCCGCGATGTGCAAGGGCTATGCGGGGCTGACGATGCCGGTCGCCATCGTTGTGGGTGCCGAAGATCGCCTGATCGATCCTGCCGCGCAGTCGCACCGGCTTCATCAGACGATTGCCCAAAGCAGTCTCCACATCGTTCCGGGCTGCGGCCACATGGTTCACCAGACCAGCCCGGAAGCCGTGATGGCAGCGATCAACGCGGTCAGCGCCTGAGGCCGTCGGGCCGGTTCATCGACGAAAGCCCTTCCTGGCCGCACAAGCCCATCCGACCAGGGCGAAACCCCGGCTGCTGGGAACAGGCTGACGGCCTGCTGCGCCGCCCCCCCATCCATGACGTGATCCTTGGCCGCCGTGCCTTGCGGTGCATCCGCACCGTTCTTATCGCAGCACCCGCTGCAATGCTGCGATCAAGCGTGCCTCGGTGACGGGCTTGCGGACATTCTCGACCCC
>NZ_NWMQ01000210.1:0-497 GCF_002901215.1 Paracoccus sp. SY
TGCCAGTGCTGCGAGGCCGAACCGCCCATGTATGTGGCCCTGATCAATGGTGTGTTTCATCTCAAGCGTATGCCCGGCACGGGACATACGCATGACCTTGCCTGCCCGTCCTTCGATCCACCCCCGGAGCTCTCCGGGCTTGGGCCACTCTCCGGGCAGGCCATCGTCACGGACGAGGCAGGCGACACGATGCTCAGGCTCGGCTTTTCGCTGTCCCTGCGCGGCAGCAGGCCGTCGTCGCCCACCGATGAGGGTGAAGCGGATACCGTATCGGTGACCGCCAGCCCGCGCAGGCTGCGGCTCCTTGCCCTTTTGCACTATCTTTGGGACGCTGCGGGACTGACGACATGGCGCAAGGCCTACGGGCGACGCAGCTGGTGGATCGTGCACCGCGAGCTCTGCCTTGCGGCGGCCCGCGCCCGGACGCGGTCTGGGCCGCTGTCGGACATCCTCTTTGTTCCGCCTCCCTACGTCCTCGAGGACAAGGAGCGCCTGGC
>NZ_NWMQ01000211.1:0-482 GCF_002901215.1 Paracoccus sp. SY
GTCGAACTGTTCGGCGGCAGCCCGGACGACAACAACGCCTATTTCTTCTATGACGGCGCCATGAGCGTGCTGCAGCCGCTGATCGATTCGGGCGATATCGTGATCCCCTCGGGTCAGATGGGGCTGGACACGGTCGGCACGCTGCGCTGGGACGCGGCCACGGCGCAGGCGCGCATGGACAACATCCTGTCCGCGAACTACGGCGACAAGGAGGTTCATGGCGTGCTGTCGGCCAATGACGGGCTGGCGCGCGGGATCATCTCGTCCGCGAAGGGCGTGGGCTACGGCTCAGGCGACCTGAAGATGCCGATCATCACCGGCCAGGACGCGGAAATCCCCGGCATCAAGGCGATCATCGACGGCGAACAGTATTCGACGGTCTTCAAGGACACGCGCGAACTGGCCAAGGTCACGGTCGGCATGGTCAACGCCATGCTGGAGGGCAAGGAGCCCGAGGTGAACGACACCGAAACCTATGACAA
>NZ_NWMQ01000212.1:0-478 GCF_002901215.1 Paracoccus sp. SY
ACCGGCCCTTCGTGCAGGGGATCGCGGCCTGCCATGACATTGCCGCAGCTATCGCAGCGGGCGCGGCAACGGGCAGACGACGGCGACTGGCGGTGGTAGCATAAGGGAGTTCGCGGGTCCGCAAGGGTGAGAAGTCAGAGTTGCTGTTCCAACAGGTTGATGAACTTCCCTCAGGCTTGGCGGTGCCCTCATTGCGGACAGCTGCGGCCCAGGCCGCGGTTGACATCTCACGCCTGCCGTGCGGCNAGATATCTGATGCCCGCGGCGGGTGAAGGGGTGCATCGTGATCGGCCGCCCCGTCGAAAAGCGACGTCGTCTTCGAGTTTCCATAGCCCATCGACCATGTCGGAAAGCTGCGGGTTTCCGTCTGCTGCCGGTCCAAGACCTTGACATCACCGTGCCTGTCGTCTGACCTGATCCTGTTGAAGGCTTTCAGAACTTCAGGTTCCGGCCCTTCGAGCCACTGGTAATAGATGTC
>NZ_NWMQ01000213.1:0-475 GCF_002901215.1 Paracoccus sp. SY
CAAGGGTATAAGGCCTGCTGCCGGAAAACCTTTGGCAAGGCCGCAGGGCTTCAGCGCAAGGCTACGCCTGGAGCCGCAGTACCGGTCCCGGTCGTCGCCCGGATTACCGTCCGAGGAAGCGCTGCGGCCTGTTTCTAGCATCATTGCCAAGAATCTGCGCCTGGGCTTCCGGCAGGTCCAATGACAAATCGGAATCAATCCGCCAGCAGGGATTTGTCTCGCTGATGGATCATATAGATCGCTTGCGTACCGGCCGGACGACACACGACAGAACCACCGTACGACCAAGCAGGCGGAGCGTGATCAATGTTTGCCCGGCGTCGTGAATCAGGTCCGTGCGCCATGGTCCACGCGCCGCGGAAGCTCCGGGATGTCGAAAACCCCCGCCGGCCAGTGCCAGGCCGGATAGGGGCCCTCTGCCGCGATCCGGCGCAGATCCTCCTCCCGATCCTCCGCCATGTCCGGTGCCGGCGCA
>NZ_NWMQ01000214.1:0-467 GCF_002901215.1 Paracoccus sp. SY
CCCGCCGGAAACGCGATCATCGGCCATCTACCACGGAAAGGAGCCGGGCCAGCGCCTCCGGGTCCACGTTGGCCGGCACAACAAGCTGGCGGCCATTCCTCAGGGCAATCTCTACCCGGGCTTCCGGGTTCGGGGGCACAGGCCTTGGGGACATCGTGCCTGGCAACTCGGCAGAAACCGTCAGTGGCATAAAGGAGGGCAAACGGTCGCCACCAAGCTCCCCGGTGCGGTATTGTCGGCGCCAGACCGTCAGCAGAGACCGCGAAATGCCATGCCGTCTTGCCGTGGCACTCACCTGGCGGTTTCCGGCGAAACTCTCCTCGACAATCCGGACCTTGTCCGCATCGCTCCAATGTCGCCGGCGTACACCATCCGCCGCGGACAAAACTTCAATCGGGGGTTCGAATTTAAGGTCGCGCATAAGGTCGGAGCTATCACTTAAGCGCCAAAACCGTCAGGCGGCCTTC
>NZ_NWMQ01000215.1:0-466 GCF_002901215.1 Paracoccus sp. SY
GGCGGCATAGGTGCCGCGATCTTCGTAGCGGATGATGGGTTCGCCGGTGCCNCTTGGACAGGCCGCCCCAGCAGGGGCCGACAAAGCCTGCGATTTTCGGCTGGCCCTGCAACTCGGGGCGCAGGCGGGTGCGGGTCTCGGTCCCGGTGATTTCGGTCCCCATGTCCTCGACCCATGCGGCAAGGTTATCGGTCACGATGCGGGTCATGCCACAGTCGTCGGTCATGGTGACAATCTCGAACAAAGCCATGTGTGGCCTCCTTGTGGTGCTGCCCTTTGCCGGTCTGGTGCCGGATCATCGGGCGGGGTTTCTGGCGAGGAAGCGCGAAGCGCGCGCCTCTCCTGAAACCCTGCCTCCCGGCGAGGGCAGGAGGGGGACCCGCGCAAGGTTGGACGTCAGGGGCGAAGGGGAGGGGGATCACCCGGCCTGCACGCAGCCGCAGGCGGAGGAAGGCCGGGGAAACCC
>NZ_NWMQ01000216.1:0-466 GCF_002901215.1 Paracoccus sp. SY
CAAGGGTATAAGGCCTGCTGCCGAGGGCTTTGCCACAACAACGGAAGGTCTCGGCGCAAGGCCACGCCTGGAGCCGGTCCCGGTCGTCGCCCGGATTACCGTCCGAGGAAGCGCTGCGGCCTGTTTCTAGCATCATGGCCAAGAGTCTGCGCCTGGGCTCCCGGCAGGTCCAATGACAAATCGGAATCAATCCGCCAGCAGGGATTCGTCGCGCTGATGAGTGACGCAAGCCTGATTGGTGTGTCGGCCTCGCTACTGGCTGCGGAACCGCAATGTGACCCGGCTTCAGAGCGTGATCAGTTTGCCCGGGGTTGTGGATCAGGTCCGTGCGACATGGTCCACGCGCCGCGGGAGCTCTGGCATGTCGAAAACGCCCGCCGGCCAGTGCCAGGCCGGATAGATACCTTCTGCAGCAATCCGGCGCAGGTCCTCCTCATGGTTCGCCGCCATGTCCGGTGCCGGCGCA
>NZ_NWMQ01000217.1:0-464 GCF_002901215.1 Paracoccus sp. SY
TGCTGAAGATGCGGTTTCATTCGCTTTGAATTGCAGGGTTTCGTATGCTTTGAGCAGAAACCCTGCAAATTCTGGTCGCCGATGAAGCCCCATTCCCGCGCCCCTGAACAGGATGACCTGCTCCGTCCGAGACTGGTCGACATGATCGATGCGCACCACGAGCTGGTGAAGCTCGCCGCGCTGATCGACTGGGAGTTTTTCGAGCGGGAGTGGGCAACCTTCTTCCCTTCGCACCAAGGGCGGCCGGCGACATCTCCACGCCTGGTGGCGGGGCTGATGTATCTCCAGCATGCTTTCAAGCTCTCGGACGAGGCCGTCGTCGCCCGGTGGGTCGAAAATCCCTACTATCAACATTTCACCGGCGAGGCGTTCTTTCAGCACCGCCCGCCGATCGACCCGTCCTCGCTGACACGCTGGCGCAAGCGCATCGGCGAAGAAGGGGTGGAGTGGCTGCTGACCAAGAC
>NZ_NWMQ01000218.1:0-450 GCF_002901215.1 Paracoccus sp. SY
CGGTTCAAGGCCAGCGGCCCTGGTTGGCAGATCCGGATGCACCATGCCCTACGCGAGGCCGCCGAACTGTAATCGAGGGAGAAGCTTTCCACCCGAGCGGCGAGAACTCGAAAACAGACAATACAAAAGGCCGCTCGGCTAATGGGACGGTTATGCCGGAGGGGGACGCGTCCGGCAACTTATCCAAATAGACAACTGCAAGTTGATTTATGGAGGAGTTTTTCTCGCTGTGGATTTGGGTCGGACCCAAGACCTTGTCTCTGCCCTGGGTAAGACTGCGTTGCGGCGGACATGAAGAAGGCAAAGGGAGGCACTGCATGGCTTTGCAGGAGCAGAAGCAAGGAGAAAACGCACTAGCATAAAGCAATCCCCCTCGGTGAGAACCGAACATGCAGCACCGAGGGTGGTTACAGGGGTAGAGCTAGAACTTCACCAGGTGTCAGTAAAAAG
>NZ_NWMQ01000219.1:0-433 GCF_002901215.1 Paracoccus sp. SY
ACCGGCCCTTCGTGCAGGGGATCACGGCCTGCCATGACATTGCCGCGGCGATTGCGGTGGGTGCGGCAAAAGGCAGACGACGGCGGCTCGCGGCAGCGTAAACGGCACTCGCCGGTTCCCAAGGCCTCGCAGTGCTCCCAAGCGCTGACAGCTGCGGCCCAGGCCAGGCCGCAATCGACATCTCACGCCTGCCGTGCGGCNGAATATCGGATGCCCGCGGCGGGTGAAGAGGTGCATTGTTGTCGGCCGCCCAATCGAAGAGCGACGTCGTCTTCGAGTTGCCATAGCCCATCGACCACGTCGGAAAGCTGCGGGTTCCCGTCTGCTGGCGGTCCAGGACCTCGACACCACCATGCCGATCGTCTGACTGGATCCTGTCGAAGGCCTTCAGAACTTCAGGTTCCGGACCCTCGAGCCACTGGTAATAGATGTC
>NZ_NWMQ01000022.1:0-50710 GCF_002901215.1 Paracoccus sp. SY
GAGGCGCGGGCCGGAGCCGCGGCCACGCTTGCAGCCGCGCGCCGCGCCCATGACGCCGCGGCCGCCGAGGCCGGAGATCCGGCGGCGCTGACGGACCGGCTGCGCGACTTGCGTGACGCCCGGACGGGCCACCAGTCCCGGCTGGCCGATGCCCAGGCCGAGTGCGCGCATCTGGAACGGGCCGCCCCCGACCTGGACATGGCCCGCGCCGCCCTGTCGCGCGCCCAGTCGGTCGTGGCCCAGGCCAAGGCGCAGCGCGACCGCCTGCGCGAGGACCTGGCGATGCTGAACGGATCCATCGGCACCCTGGCCGAGGAAGGGATTGAGGAACATCTGGACGAGGTCCGCGGCAGGCTTTCCGACGCCGAAGCCCGCGCCGCCAGATACGCGGCCGAGGTGCGGTCCCTGACCCGCCTGCGCCAGGCCCTTGACGAGGCGCGGCGCCAGGCGCGGGATGCCTATCTCGGGCCGGTGCTGCGCGAATTGCAGCCTCTGCTGGGGGCGATCCATCCCGGCGCCACGCTGGAGATCGACGACCAGACCCTGCTGCCCGCTGCCCTGACCCGTGACGGCCAGGCCGAGGCCCTGGACATCCTGTCGGGCGGCACGCGCGAACAGGTGGCGATCCTGACCCGGCTGGCCTTTGCGCGGCTGTTCGCGCGGGCGGGCACCCAGGTGCCGGTGATCCTCGACGATGCCCTGGTCCACAGCGACGACGACCGGATCGAGGCGATGTTCACCGCCCTGCACCGCGTGGCGCAGGACCAACAGATCCTGGTCCTGACCTGCCGCCAGCGGGCCTTCGCGGCCCTGGGCGGCGAACGGGCACGGGTCAGCGTTGAGACGGTCTGATGCTTACCAGTCTTGGCGTCATCTGAAAACTTGAACGTCGCAAAGGGCGGGAAGCTGTCTGACGGCACCGCAGCACAGCAGATGCAGAAACTCTGTTGAAGCAACCGTTAGCGCCACCTGAAGCAGAGGTCTGCCCGATCAGCCTGTTTGCAGCGGTTGCGTGCGAAACTACTCGTTTACTGCATAGGACGCACGGGATACCTGCCCGATAAGAATTATTAGACCAAAGCATGATCGAAGGAACCTGTCGGTGCCGCAACTTTCCGAAATCCTCGCAAGCCCCGCAAAACCGGCTCTCTTCGTCGGGAACGGGATTAATCGGTACAAGAATAATGCGCAATCCAGCTGGGACGACCTGCTTCGAGGGCTCATGCGCGACTTTGGCGTTGACTTCACCGATGAAGAAGTTCGCGAGATGTCAAACACCGAACTGTTCGACATTCTCGATCTTGCTCGACCTGCCGAAGATCGCAGCAGTCTTCAAGCGAAATTCTGTGAGACGATGAGGGACTGGAGGCCCGCACAGCATCATCAGTCAATCGTTGGGTAGGCGCAGCGTCATCGCCGTCCGATCATCACTGTTAACTTCGATGAAAATCTGTCTCGCGCAGCGAAGGCGCGGCGACAATGGCTGGGCACGCCCTCCACCGACTACTATCCGTGGAACTGCTATTTTTCGGACAAGTCGATCACTGCTCCGAGATCAGAATTCGCGATCTGGCACGCTCACGGCATGATGCACTACAAGCGCAGCATCCGCCTCGGCCTCACGCATTACATGGGCTCGGTTCAGCGTGCGCGGCAATGGGTGTACGGCGATGAGGTCTGCGAGAGTCGACCAAGAACGTTCAAGCCAATTGGCGCGGCGCGAATGGCTGGATGTCCTCTTCTTTTGCCCGCTTGTAATTTCGGGTTCAGCTTCAGCAAGGACGAGAATTTTCTGCGCTGGCTCTTTCTGGAACGTGCGCGCCTCCAAAAGACCAATCCGGAGTGCAAAGCGCCAACTTGGTTTGTTGATACGCCGAATAACGGCAGTCTTCACAGAAAGCCATTCTTCGAGGCGCTCCAGATGAAATATGTCGTCGCTGAAAGCTATCACGATATCTACGAAAACCCAGCGTGGAAGTCTTAGCCCTGTGAGGGCAGAATGGCCGCCACTAGACCGAGTTGATCCTGTGAGCACGCCGTTCTTTGAGCAGTATGTTCAAATCAGGCACAATCCGACTGAACTTGCCCGGTACATAAAGGATGATCGTTGGCGTATAAACACGTACTTGCCCGAAGTCGCCGCAAAGCTTGACGACATAGCTACGGTCAACGGAAGTGCTATACGGAAACAGCTAGGCAAGAATTCTCCCGCTCGAACACATCAATCATCATGGGTAGCAAGGTCATTCGCACAGTTTCCTGAGCTACTCCCCGATCCTGGACAGCTTTCCGGCTGATTTAAGCTACTGCCTGGGCCTGCTGATCGGTTTCGATATTGTTGAAGTAGACCACGGCGGGCGGTTGTCCGCTATGGGCGGCGTGAGGCCGCTGGTGGTTGTAAAAGGTGATCCAGTGGTTGCTTGCGGCCTTGGCCTGCGATCCTGTTTCCCAGGCGTACAGGTAAAGGCGTGAGAAACTCTCTTCACAGCCGAAGTCGCATCCAGGCGAGCGCGTCCGGCATAATTCGCCGCAGGGTCAGACGTGCAGGAAGCGGGTCTTCACGTCGGGGGTGGCGATCAGTTCGGGCGTCGTGCCTGTCCAGACCACGCGGCCCTTCTCGATCACCACGTGGCGGTCGGCAAAGCGGGCAAGCGCGTCCACGTTCTTGTCGATGATCAGGATCGCCTCGCCTTCGGCCTTGAGATGGCGCAGGCAGGACCAGATCTCCTCGCGGATCAGGGGCGCAAGGCCCTCGGTCGCCTCGTCCAGGACGATCAGAGCGGGATTGGTCATCAGCGCCCGGCCAACTGCCAGCATCTGCTGTTCGCCGCCCGACAGTTGGTCGCCCATGTTGCGGCGGCGTTCCTTGAGCCGAGGGAACAGGGCATAAACCTTGTCCAGCGTCCATTTGGCCTTGCCCCGCGCGCGGGCAGTGGCGATCAGGTTTTCCTCGACCGTCAGGGGTGCGAAGACCTGCCGGCCTTCGGGCACGAGGCCCAGGCCCGCGCGGGCAATCAGATGGGGGGCCGCCGCCGTCAGGTCGCGCCCGTCGATGCTGACGCGCCCGCCGCGCGGACGCAGCAGCCCGAAGATCGACCGCACCGTGGTCGTCTTACCCATGCCGTTGCGGCCCAGCAGCGTCACCACCTCGCCGCGCGCGACCGACAGGTCGATCCCGAACAGCACCCGGCTGTCGCCATAGGACGCCTGCAACCCTTCAACCGTCAGCATCAGGCCGCCTCCTCTCCCAGATAGGCTGCGCGGACCTTGGCATCCGCGCGCACGTCGGACGGGGTGCCGCTGGCAACGATCTGGCCATAGACCAGCACCGAGACCATGTCCGCCAAGGCAAAGACCGCATCCATGTCATGTTCGATCAGGACCATCGTCACGCGGTTCTTCAGGCGACCGAACATGTCCACAAGATGGGCGGCTTCCTCGTGCCCCGTGCCGGCCAGCGGCTCGTCCAGAAGCAGCAGCCGGGGCCGCGTGGCAAGCGCCACGGCCAGTTCCAACTGGCGCTTCTCGCCATGGCTCAGCGATCCGGCCAGCCTGCGACTGCGGTCCGCAAGTCCGACATCGGCCAGACAGGCCATGGCCTGGTCGTTCAGCGCCTGTTCGGACGCGGCGGGGCGAAGGAAACGGAACGACGACCCCTCGCGCGCCTGCACGGCAAGCGCCACGTTTTCCAGCACGCTGAAGCTGGGCAGCAGCGTGGTCAGCTGAAACGACCGCGCCAGCCCCAGGCGCACACGGCCTGCCATGTCCAGCCGGGTGATGTCCTGCCCCGCATAGACCACCCGCCCGCTGTCGGGCCGAAGCTGCCCCGACAGTTGCGAGATCAGCGTGGTCTTTCCCGCGCCGTTGGGTCCGATGATGGCGTGAAGCTGGCCTTCGTGGACATCCAGCGAAACGTTCTGCGTGACTTTCAGCGCGCCATAGGACTTGCTCAGGTTCTGCACGCTCAGCAGCGGCTCGGTCATTTCGCGTCCCTTGTCAGGTTGAGACGGCGCAGCAGGCCCGACAGCCCTCCGGGCGAGAACAGCGCCACCGCCACAAGGATCAGGCCGAAGCCCAGGCGCCAGTGTTCGGAAAAGCGCGCAAGCCCTTCCTCCAGCGCGATGGTAAGAAGCGCGCCGCCCATTGCGCCGGTTAGGCTTCCCACGCCGCCCAGGACCAGCATCACGATCATCTCGCCCGAGCGATGCCAGCTCATGTAGGCGGGCGAGACATAGATCGCCTGGTTGGCCAGCAACACGCCGGCGACGGAACAGATGCAGCCCGCGATGACATAGGCCGTCAGCTGATAGGGGAAAGGCCTGAAGCCGATAGCCTGCATCCGCAGCGCGCTTTCGCGGGTGCCGGTCAGCACGCGGCCAAAGCGCGACAGGGTCAGCCGGTAAAGCCCGGCAAAGACCAGGACCAGCAGCACCAGTGTGGTGTAGAACATGCCCTGCGCCCCTTGCAGCAAGGGCATTCCCAGGATCGTCGAGCGGGCGGTCAGCGCCACCCCGTCGTCGCCGCCCAGGGCCGAAAAGGACACGAAGAAGAAGAACGCCATCTGCCCAAAGGCCAGCGTAATCATGATGAAGTAGACGCCGCGCGTCCGCAGGCTGATCGCGCCCGTGACGGTGGCGAAGATTGCCGATGCGGCGACCCCGGCCAGCAGTTGCAGGACCAGGTCGTTCACGCCTGCCCGCGACAGGATCGCCACGGCATAGGCGCCGAAGCCCAGATAGGCGGCATGACCGAAAGACACCATGGCCCCATAGCCGAGGATCAGATCCAGCGACAGCGCGGCGATGGCGAAGACCATCATGCGGGTCGCGACAACGATCAGGAAGGGTTCGCCCAGGAAGTGGGCGACCGGCGGAACGACGGCCATGACGGCAAAGATGCACAGCGCCAGCTTCAGCCGTCCGGCAAGTCTGGGGCGCGTGGGCGCAAGGGTCTGGGTCATGTCGGTCATCGCGCCACGATCCGCCCGAACAGACCGGCGGGACGCCAGAACAGCACCGCCGCCATCAGGATATAGACCAGCATCGGCGCAATGGTTCGGCCCGCCTGCGCGGCTGCGGCCGGGTCCATCATGGACTTGAGGATGATGGGCCCGAACATCCGGCCCAGCGTATCGACGATGCCGACCAGAAGCGCCGCGCAGAAGGCGCCCTTGACCGAGCCCACGCCGCCGATCACTATCACCACGAAGGTCAGGATCAGGATGCTGTCCCCCATGCCGGGATCGACCGACAGGATCGGCGACACGATGGCCCCCGCAAAGCCCGCCAGCATGGCCCCGACCGCAAAGACCAGCATGAACAAGCGGTTGATGTCGGTCCCAAGCGCGGAAACCATCGACCGGTTCGCCGCCCCTGCCCGCAGCAGCATGCCGACACGGGTGCGGGCGATCACGAACCAGAGACCCAGGGCGACCGCAAGGCCCAGGCCGATCACGGCCAGCCGATAGACGGGATAACGCATCGGACCCGCCAACGGGATCGAACCCGACAGCATCTCGGGCATGGCGACCGACAGCGGAGCCGAGCCCCACAGGATGCGGACAAGTTCGGACAGGACCAGCACAAGGCCGAAGGTCGCCAGAACCTGGTCCAGGTGCGATCGGTCATAAAGCCTTCGGAAGACCAGCAGTTCCAGCACCAGCCCGACCGCCAGCGTCAGCGGCAGCACCATCGCCAGCGACAGCCAGAAGTTGCCTGTCGTGCCCATCATCATGGCCATGACATAGCCGCCCACCATGTACAGCACGCCATGCGCCAGATTGATGAAGTCCATGATGCCGAAGACCAGCGTCAGGCCGGCAGCCACGAGAAACAGCAGGATCCCGAACTGGGCGCCGTTCAGAAGCTGCAGAAGGAAGAGATTGAACATCTGTCGTCCTTGGTTCGCACGCAGGGTCCGTCCGGCCCCGCAAAAGGGCCGGACCGTCGGTTCCGCCGCCCGCAGGAGGCATTATTTCATCGGACACTCATCGACATAGCTGTCGGACGCTGCGGTGAAGACCTTCTCGACCACCGAGGTGCGATAGTTGCCCTCGTCATCCTTGATGGCCTTGGTCAGGTAGAAGTCCTGGATCGGGAAGTTGTTGGCCGCAAAGGCGAACTCGCCGCGCAGGCTGGGGAAATCGGCGGCCTTCAGCGCGGCGCGCAGCGCCTCGCGGTCTTCTGTCCCGGCAGCTTCCACCGCGCTGTCGATCAGCATCAGCGAGTCATAGGCCGCCATCGCGTAAAGCGAGGGAACGCGGCCATAGGCGTCCTTGAAGCCTGCCACGAACTCGGCATTGCCGGGCGTGTCCAGGTCCGGCGCCCAGTTCGACCCGGTCAGCATGTCCAGTGCCGCGTCCTGTTCGGCGGGCAAGGTGGTTTCATCCACGGTGAAGGCCGACATCAGCGGGATCGAGGACAGGCCCGCCTGGCCCCATTGCTTGACCAGGTTCACGCCCATCCCGCCCGGCATGAAGGCGTAAACGGCGGCAGGCTGGGCGGCGGCGATCTGGGCCAGTTCGGCCGAGAAGTCCAGCTGGCCCAGCGGCACGAACAGTTCGCCCGCGACCTCTCCCTTGTAGAGCGCCTTGAAGCCGTTCAGGCTGTCCTGCCCTGCCTGATAGTTGGGCGCCAGCAGATAGACATTCGCGATGCCCTGCTGGTTCATGTGCTCGGCCAAGACCTGCGGCATCTGGTCGTTCTGATAGGACACGACGAAGATGTCGGGATTGCAGTCCTTGCCGGCGAAGTTCGACGGCCCTGCGTTCGGCGACACCAGGATGCCGCCGGCCTGGGTCACCGGTGCCGCGATGGCGGTCATGATGTTCGAGAAGATCGGCCCGATCACGAAATCCGCGCCCTGGCCTTCCACCAGTTCCCGGGCCTTCTGGGCGGCCACGTCGGGCTTGCCCTCGTCGTCGATGACGATGATCTCGGCCTCGCGCCCGCCGACCTTGCCGCCCAGTGCCTTTTCGGCAAGCAGCACGCCGTCACGGGCATGTTCGCCCAATACGGCAGGGGGACCGGACAGCGTGACCAGCACGCCGATCTTCAGCGGTTCGTCGGCAAGGGCGACCGATGCAGCGGACAGCATCAGCGCGGAAGACAGGGCCATGAGGCGCATCAGGCAAGCTCCTGTTGGGTGCTTTATCGTTTATTGCTTGAAACAATTTCATACATGAAGTTTCCAAAATGCAAGAAAAATATCTCGCCGGATGGAGATTGATGAACCTGAAGGCGTTCGGCGCGGCGTTGCCGAAGACTGGGCCCTGCAAGGACTTCACCTGAAAACGGCGCGGGGTCTTTCTATTTTACTTTTGAAGCAAACAGCGACGGCCATGCGCCTTTGCGGCTTGGGACGGCAATATGCCGAACCGCTGGCGATAATCCGATGAGAACTGGCCCATGTGGCCAAATCCGCACCGCATCGCCAGGCCCGTCAGGCCGTCGCCGCCGATCCGTCCGGCCTCGATCTCGGCGCGGGCGCGATCAAGGCGCAGCGCCTTGAGGGCCAGCAGCGGCGTCGTCGCGCGATGGCTGCGAAAGGCGCGATAAAGGCTGCGGGTGCTGGTTCCCGCGGCCTCGGCGATAAGCGCGGGGGTCAGGTCCATGTCCAGATGGGCTGCCATGAAGCGTTCGGCCCTGCGAAGGATGTCGGGACAGGGATCGGCGCCCGGCAGGGACAAACCGGCACATTCCGCGTCCAGGGCGGTGCCGATCACGGTGATCAGCGCCTGCTCCATCGCGGCCTCGGCGCCTTGACCAGCCTGCCCTTCCGTCTGCTGCATCTCGATCTCGGCCAGCAGATACTCCAGCAGGCGCAGCATCCGCGCAGCCGTTACAGAGGACAGGGCCACAGAAGGACGATCCCGGGCGATGCGCGTGAAAAGCGCAGCCCCACCCATGGCTTCCAGTTGCTGCTGCCTCAGATCGACGATCAACATGCGTGTGCCGGGTTGGAAATCCAGCAGGACCGACGAGTCCGGCGCCACGACATGTGCCGCATCGCCCCGGACGAAATGATGCGTCGCGCCCCGTCCGTCAGTGGCGGCAAAGCCGCCGCGCAAGGGGATCTGCAGCAGGGAAATTCCCTTTTCCCCCGAGACGCGAACCTGTGCGGGACCGCCCAACGAGACCGAGGTCAGGCCGACGCAGTCCAGCTTGCCATGCAGGATCTCGGTCCTGTAGCGGGTGCGGGCCCGGCCCTGGACGCGGCAGGGCCGCAGCAGGCCGGACATCGTGGCCTCGAATTCATCCAGCGAATCGGACCGACGCCAGAACTGCCGTTGCTGCATGATCCCTCCCCTGACCAGGCCGCGCTTCATTCCACCTTCACAGGCGCAACAATGCAAGCACGTCGGCGGCCCCCGGATACTTTAGTTCTAAAGTTTATCGGGGCGTGCCAAAATTTTCATCTTTGGCGCCACGCCGATGTTCTGGCGCTGTGGTGATAGCGCGGCATCGCCAAGGCCCTTTCACTGGCGGCAAGCCGGGACAAAGCCGGCACTGCAACAGGAGGGTGCCAGATGAAGGCAATGATTGCGGGCGCCGGGATCGGCGGCCTGACTACGGCGCTGATGCTGCACGCACGGGGCATCGACTGCCAGCTTTACGAGGCGGCACCCGCGATCCGGGAACTGGGCGTCGGGATCAATGTCCTTCCCCATGCCATCCGCGAACTGGCCGAGCTTGGCCTGTTGCCGACCCTGGACCGCATCGCCATCCGCACCAGCGACCTGTTCTACATGAACCGCCGGGGCCAGGAAATCTGGCGCGAGCCGCGCGGTGTCGATGCGGGCCATGATGTGCCCCAGTTCTCGATCCACCGGGGCCGCTTGCAGGCAATGCTGCACGATGCGGTTCTGGATCGGCTTGGTCCGCAGGCGATCCTGACGGGCAAGCGGGCAACGGGATTTTCGCAGGACAGCGACCGCGTCACGCTTGCTTTCGAAGATGGCGACGCGGCCCAGGGCGATTTGCTGATCGGTGCCGACGGGGTTCATTCGCGGATCCGCGCCCAGATCCATCCGTCCGAACCCGGCCTGAAATGGAACGGCGTCATGATGTGGCGCGGCGCCACCGAATGGCCCGCCTTCGCGGACGGTCGCACGATGATCGTGGCGGGCGGGTTCGTCTACAAGCTGGTCCTTTATCCGATCGCGGCAGGCAGCGCGGCGGGCACGGTCCTGATGAACTGGGTCATCTGCTATCGTGCGGCGCAGGACGGCGCCCGCCCCCCTGCGCGCGAGGACTGGAACCGCCGGGGCACCTTGGAGGAACTGCTGCCCCATGTGCGCGCCTTCGATACCGACGTGATCGACCTTGAGGCCCTGGTGACGGCGACGTCCGAATTCTTCGAATATCCGATGTGCGACCGCGACCCCTTGCCCTTCTGGACCGACGGGCGCGTGACCCTGCTGGGGGATGCGGCGCATCCGATGTATCCGGTGGGCTCGAACGGGGCCAGCCAGGCGATCCTGGATGCCCGCGCACTGGCCGACCTGCTGGTGCAGAACGGCGATGTCCCTTCGGCCCTTGCAGCCTACGAGGCAAGCCGTCTTCCCGCCACGGCCCAGGTCGTCGCGCTGAACCGCAAGGGCGGCCCCGAAGGGGTGATCGACGAGGTCGAGCGGCGCGCGCCTGACGGCTTTGCCGACCTTGATGCCGTCATCACGCCCGAGGAACGCCACATGATCGTGCGCGGCTATGCCGCGACCGCCGGATTTTCGCAGGACCAGACGCGCCTGCGCCGGGCCTGAACCATACCCAAGAAGGAGAAACGAGATGGAACTGATGACAGCGGGCGTGACCACGCGCGAGGCATCTGTGGACGACGTGACCTGGCACATCCTGGGCCAGACCTATGTGCCCAAGCACCGCAGCGAAAGCTCGATGTCCTGGCACGCGACCTTTCCGCACGGCACCTTCGTGCCCCATCACATCCACACGACACAGGACGAATTCATCTATGTCCTGACCGGCGAACTGGAACTGGAACTGGACGGCGGCGCCCCGGTCAAGGCCGGACCGGGCGATCTGGTGCGGATGCCCCAGGATGTGCCGCACGGGATCTTCAACCGGTCGGGCAAGGACGCGACCTGCCTGTTCTGGGTCTCGCCCACTGCGAACCTGTGGGACCTGTTCGTGGCCATCGACAACGTGCCCGACCCCGCCGAGATCGTCCGCCTTGCCGCGCAGCACCAGGTCGATTTCCTGCCGCCTCCCTCCGCATAACCAGCAAGACCAACAGGGATGACAACAATGAAAAAGAACATTGCGCTCGGCGCGGCTCTGGCCCTGGCCACCGCCCTGCCGCTGCACGCCGCAAGCACCGACGGCAAGGTCCGCATTGGGCTGCTTTACACGCTGTCCGGCCCCTCGGCGATCCTTGGGGAACAGTCGCGCGACGGTTTCCTGATGGCCGCCGAAAAGCTGGGCAACAGCTTCGGCGGCCTGGAAGCCGAGATCATCGTCATCGACGATGAGCAGAAGCCCGACGTGGCCGTCACGCGCGCACGCGAGATGGTGGAACGCGACGAGGTGGACTTCGTCGTCGGGCCGATCTTTTCCAACGTGCTGTATGCGATCCTGCAGCCGGTGACGCAGGGCGGCGCGATCCTGGTGTCCACCAATGCCGGAACCTCGAACCTTGCGGGGGCGGAATGCAATCCCGACCTGTTCGTGACCTCGTATCAGAACGACCAGATCCACGAGGTTTCGGGAAAATACGCGCAGGATCAGGGTTATGGCAATGTCGTGCTGATCACGCCCAATTATCAGGCCGGCAAGGACGCGATGACCGGGTTCAAGCACAGCTATTCCGGCAATGTCGCCTCGGAAATGTTCGTGCCGCTGGGACAACTGGACTTTTCGGCCGAACTGGCCCAGATCGCGGCCTTCCAGCCGGATGCGGTTTATGCCTTCATGCCGGGCGGCATGGGCGTGAACTTCGTCAAGCAATACCGCCAGGCCGGGCTTGAGACGATCCCCTTCCTTTCGGCCTTCACGGTGGACGAATCCACGCTGCCCGCCCAAGGCGCCGACGCGCTGGACTTCCTTGCGGGATCCAACTGGGCGCCGGATCTGGACACGCCCGAGACGGCCGCGTTCACCGAAGCCTTCATCGCCAAGTATGACCGCGTTCCCGCCACATTCGCGATGCAGGCCTATGACGCGGCGATGTTGATCGACAGCGCCCTGCGCATCACCGGAGGCAAGCTTGATGACCGCGAGGCGCTGCGCGCGGCGATGAAGCAGGCGGACTTCACGTCGTTGCGGGGAGATTTCCGCTTCGGCGACAACCATTTCCCGATCCAGGATTTCTACCTGACCAAGGTGGTCCAGCGCGAAGACGGCCACTTCGCCACCTCGATCGTCCAGCCGATCTTCGAGGATTACCAGGACAACTTCGTATCGTCCTGTCAAATGTGATGCTGTGCCGCGGCGCGCCTGCGCCGCGGTTTCCGCCCCTGCTCGGCTCCATGGCCGGCGTGATGGCGCGGGGGCCTGGTCCCCTTACCGATGGGCCTTGTGGCGGATGTCCAGCATGATCGAGATGCCGCGTGCGGCGTCCGCCTCGGTCACCTCGTCGAAAAGCTCGTTGATCCAGTCCCGATGCCGTGCCGTGACCTCGCGCATCAGCTGAGCGCCGGTTTCGGTGATGCGGATCCGAAAGGCCCGACGGTCGGTTTCCATCGTCTCGCGCTCGGCCATTCCATCGGCGACCAGACGGTCCACGATCCCCGTCACATTGCCGTTCGACACCATCAGTTGCTGCGACAGTTCCGTCATGCGCAGCCCGTCCGGCGCCGCCAGAAGCGCCGCCAGCACGTCGAAGCGCGGCAGGGTCATGTCATATCCCTGGCGCAGCCGTTCGCGCAGGTCGCTTTCGACATAGCGCACAGCCTTCAGCATCTGCAGCCAAAGCCGCAGGCGCTGACGCACGGCATCACCTTGCGCATGGAGAGGGGCAGCCATTTCCTTCGAGTCCATCTGCTTGCCTTTCGATCGGTGCGCCATGCCGGATTGCAGAGACTTTCGGTGATCCGCGCCTTGTCCATCAGCCTTCCGCAGAAGATACCATATAACCATGATAAAATTTTACATCCATAATGATCATGGCGTGCTGCTGCCCTGTCAAAGGGCGTGGCACCATCCTGAAGATCAGCGTCGGAACGATCAACCGCCTTGCCATGTCCGGTGATGATCTTGCCCCTGGATGTGGAATTTGCTTTGGCTATGAAATACTTCGACGAGGCAAGACCCATGGCCTGCCCCAGGAACAAGACATAGCCACGGCGCTTCGAAGGTCCACGCCATTCCGCCATGATCACAGAGCCTAGAGTTCCGTGCGCACGCGCCACAGTTCGGGGAACAGTTCCACCCCGAGCATCCGCTTGAGATAATTTATCCCCGCCGTGCCGCCGGTTCCGCGCTTGAAGCCGATCACCCGTTCGACCGTGGTGACATGGTTGAAGCGCCAGCGGCGGAAGTAGTCCTCGAAATCGACCAGCTTCTCGGCCGTCTCATAGGCTTCCCAGTAACGCGAGGGATCGCGATAGACGGTGGCCCAGACCGCCATGACGTCCTCGTTCATGGTCCAGCCCTGGCGCAGGTCGCGTTCCAGCACGGCGGCCGGGACCGGCAGGCCCAGCCGCGCCAGCCGCCGCAGCACCTCGTCGTAAAGCGAGGGCCGGGCCAGTTCGGCCTCCAGCTTCTCCAGCAGGTCGGGGCGATGCTCGTGCGGCTTCAGCATGGCAAGGTTGCGGTTGCCGACTGCATATTCGATCAGCCGGTACTGCCAGGACTGGAAGCCCGAGGACTGGCCCAGGTCGTCGCGGAACCGCGTGTATTCCGAAGGCGTCATGGTCCGCAGCACGTCCCAGGCGGAATTGAGCTGTTCGAAGATGCGCGCCACGCGCGCCAGCATCTTCAGCGCCTCGGCGGTGTTGTCCGACGCGATCATACGCCGCGCGGCCTCGACCTCGTAGAGCGCAAGCTTCATCCACAATTCCGAGGTCTGGTGCTGGATGATGAACAGCATCTCGTCATGGGCCTTGGACAGCGGCTTTTGCGCCGACAGGATATGGTCGATCTGCAGATAGTCGCCATAGGACATGCGCTGCCGGAAATCGGTCTGGGCGCCGTCTTTGGAGGGATCATAGGTCATTCTGGCTTTCCTTGTTGCTGAAACGAACGGTCAGGCGGAAAGAAGAACCTGTGGGTCAAGGACCAGGACCTGCCCGATCCGCTTCCAGATCGTGATCCAGCCCTGCGGCCGGCAGACACAGGGCAGGCCTTGGGGATTGCCGGACGCGCCCTTTGGCGAGGGCACAGGACAAGAGGCATGAAGGTCGCGGCGGCCAAGAGCAGCAAGGATCATGGGGCGTCCCTGGAGTCGATGAAAGATGGCCGACAGGCTCAATCCGCCAGCAGTTCGATTACGATGGCGGAGTCGCGATTTTTCAACCCTTCCAGGATCGAGAAGTGATCGTGGCCGGATTCCTCGACCAGCTTTGTGCGGGCCTGTCCGTCCCAGATCAAGGACATCAGCCGGGACTGGCGCAGGAATTCCGGCCTTTCCTCGGCGCCTACTCAACAGGTCAGCCGGATCGGACCCTCGACAAGCGCGGCCGCCTTGCCGATTGCGGTGCCGATCTCCCAGATGATCTCGAAAATTCTTGCCTCGGGCGCAAGCGTGTATCCGGGCACCGCGACGGTCCAGCCATTCGCGCGGGTGCCTTGGGCCAGGTCGGTCCAGTCGGATTTCGCGCATCTGATCCAGAAGCCGCCATGGACGAAAATCACCAGGCCCTTGCCGGGGCCGTCGGGCCGGACCAGATCCAGCTTCTGGCGGGGCAAGGGTCCATAGAGAATATCCTCCTCGACCACGACCTTCCGTCGATCGCGCATCAGTTTGCCTTGGTCCCCACGGCCCGTAGCTGGAACCTCTGGATCTTGCCGGTCGCGGTCTTGGGCAGGGCTTCGGTAAAGATCACGCTGCGGGGATATTTGAAGGGGGCGATGACCGTCTTCACATGGTCCTGAAGAAGCTTGACCATCCGCATGTCGCCGGTCTGCCCGGCGGCCAGGACCACATGCGCCTGAACGATCTGGCCCCTTTCCTCGTCCGGCGCCCCGATCACGGCGCATTCCTGCACGGCGGGGTGGGACAGCAGCGCGGCCTCGACCTCGGGTCCGGCGATGTTATAGCCCGCCGACAGGATGATGTCGTCGGTGCGGGCGGCGAAATGGAAATACCCGTCTTCGTCCTGGCGAAACGCGTCGCCGGTCAGGTTCCAGCCATCCCGGACATAGGCGCTCTGCTTTCCAGGATCCGCCAGATAGCGGCAGCCGGTCGGTCCGCGCACCGCCAGTCGCCCCACCTCTCCGCGCGGAACCTCCTGCATGTCGTCGCCGACGATCTTCGCCTCATAGCCGGAAACCGGCTTGCCCGTGCAGCCCGGCTGGTGGTCGTCGAAGCGGTTGGTGATGAAGATATGCAGCATCTCGGTCGCGCCGATCCCGTCCAGCATCGGCTTGCCGGTCTTTTCCCGCCATTCCTCATAGATCGGCGCGGGCAGGGTCTCGCCGGCGCTGACCGCCGCGCGCAGGCTGGACAGGTCGGCCCCCTGATCCATCGCCCGCAGCATCACCCGATAGGCGGTCGGCGCCGTGAAGCAGACGGTGGCCCTGTGTTCCTGGATCATCTCGATCATGTTCGGGGGGCTTGCCTGTTCCAGAAGCACGGCCGACGCCCCGAACCGCAGCGGAAAGACCGCAAGCCCGCCCAGGCCGAAGGTGAAGGCCAGGGGCGGACTGCCGATGAACACGTCGTCGGGGGTGACGTCCAGAACCTCCTTCGCATAGCTGTCGGCGATGATCAGCAGGTCGCGGTGGAAATGCATCGTGGCCTTGGCCTCTCCGGTCGAACCCGAGGTAAAGCCAAGCAGCGCCACGTCATCGCGCCCGGTCCGCACGGCATCGAAGCGCACGGGCTTCGTCAGCGCGGCACGGTCAAGTTCGGCGTCATGATTGGCCGTTCCGTCAAAGCCGATCACGGTCTTCAGGAAGGCGCTGTCCTTCTGACAGGCCACCAGGTCGTCCATCAGCCGCGTGTCGCACAGCGCATGGCTGACCTGGGCCTTGTCCACGAACTTGGTCAATTCGCCCGCGCGCAGCATCGGCATGGTATTGACCACCACGGCGCCCGCCTTGGTCGCCGCCAGCCAGCAGGCCACCATCGCCGGATTGTTGGCCGACCGGATCAGCACCCGGTTGCCGGGCCTGACACCATAATCCTCGACCAGGACATGGGCGAGGCGGTTGGTCCAGTCGCTCAATTCCTTGTAGGTGCGGCGGCGGCCGTTTCCGATCAGGGCGGTGCGGTCCCCGAACCCCTTTTCGACCATGCGGTCCGTCAGTTCGACCGCCGCATTCAGGTATTCCGGGTAGTCGAACCCTTCCAGCTTCAGGTCCGGACAGGCCTCGGGCGGGGGCAGGTTGTCGCGCGTGAACGTGTCTTCATGCGCCGAAGGTCCAAGCGGCGGGTTGCCGGTCATCTGCAGTCTCCCAGTTGGGCGGGGCGGCATCTTGGGCGTGCGCTGACCCGCGGTTCGCCTGTCCTGTCAGGCGGGAATCACGGCGGTTGCCTCGATCTCGACCTTGGCGCGGTCCTCGACCAGGGCCACCACCTGCACCAGGGCCATGGCCGGATAATGGCGGCCGATCACGTCCTTGTAGGCCTGCCCGATCTGCTTCAGCGCGGACAGGTATTCCTGCTTGTCGGTGACGTACCAGGTCAGGCGCACCAGATGTTCGGGACGCGCCCCGGCCTCGGCCAGGATGGCGACGATGGATTGCAAGGCGATGCGGACCTGTTCGCCAAAGTCGTCGGTCTCGAATTCCTGCTGGTCGTTCCAGCCGATGACCCCGCCGGTGAACACCATCCGCCCGGTCGCGGCGATCCCGTTGGAATAGCCCGGCGTGGCTTTCCATGACTTCGGATGCAAGACCTCATGCAGCATCGCTCGTCTCCTTGAAGTGCTTCATTTTCATGCGGATCGCGTCGGGCCAAGGCGCCGCGCGGCCGTCGCGGCCCACCCAGACCAGGGTTGATGTGCATTGCAGCCTGTCCTGCCCGCCCGCGCTGACACGCTGAACCAGGCGGACGCTGGACCGTCCCACGTCCTCGATCTCCAGCACGAAATCCAGCATTTCCCCCAGCCGCGACGGAGCGTGGAAAGTCGCGTCGATATGGGCGGTGGGAACGGCGCAGTGTTCCTCGACATGGATGCGGGCGAAGGGATAGGCCAGCACGTCGGCGAAGAAATTCTCGATCGTCGAATTCAGCATCTCGAAATAGCGGGGATAGAAGACGATCCCCGCCGGGTCGCAATGGTTGAATTCGACCGGGATGCGGCGGCGATAGCTCATTCCAGCACGCTCCGGGCGATGACCACGCGCTGAACGTCGCTGGCCCCTTCATAGATGCGCAGGGCGCGGATGTCGCGGTAAAGGCTTTCCACCGGGCATCCCTTGCGCACGCCGTCGCCACCATGCAGCTGCAGGGCCGCGTCGATCACCTGCTGGGCGGCTTCGGTGGCGTAAAGCTTGGCCATCGCCGCCTCGCGGGTGATGCGCGGCGCCCCCATGTCCTTGGCCCAGGCGGCGCGATAAACCAGAAGCGCCGCCGCATCGATCTTCAGCGCCATGTCGGCAACATGGCCCTGGACCATCTGCAGACCGGCAAGGGGCTGGCCCTGGATCCGGCGGCTTTTCACGCGCGCCAGGGCCTCGTCCAGGGCGCGCCGCGCCATGCCAAGCGCCGCCGCGCCGACGGTCGGGCGGAACACGTCCAGCACCGACATGGCCAGCTTGAACCCCTCGCCCGCCCTGCCGATCAGGGCGCTGTCGGGCAGGAACACGCCGTCCAGCTTCAGCCGCGCCAGCGGATGGGGCGCGATCACCTCGATCCGCTCGGCGACGGACAGGCCGGGACTGTCCGCAGGCATCAGGAAGGCCGACAGCCCGCGCGCGCCCGGCGCCTCGCCCGTGCGGGCGAAGATGACGTAGAGATCGGCGATACCCCCGTTCGAGATATAGGTCTTCTCGCCCGTCAGCCGCCATCCGCCATCCACCCGTTCGGCCGTCGTCGCGGTATTGGCGACATCCGACCCCGAATCCGGTTCGGTCAGGGCAAAGGCCGAAATCGCGCGGCCTGCCCGGGTCTTTTCCAGCCATCCGCGCTGATCGGGGGTGCCGAACAGCGACACGGCGCCCATTCCCAGACCCTGCATGGCAAAGGCGAAATCGGCCAAGGCATCGTGCCGCGCCAAGGTTTCGCGGATCAGGCACAGGCTGCGCACGTCCAGACGCTCGCCCTCGGCCGCGCCGGAATGGCGCAGGAAGCCCGCCGATCCCAGTGCCGCCACCAATCCCCGGCAGGCCGCGTCCACGTTGCCGTGATCGACCGGAAGATGACCCGCGCACCATTCTTCCAACGCCGCCGAAAGCTCGCGGTGCCGGGTCTCGAAAAACGGCCAGTCCAGAAAGCTGCGATCCGCCATTCCAATCCATCCTTTCCTGGCGCCGGGCATCTCGCCCGCGCCGTCAGTCCCCCGGTTCAGTCTCCGGCGAAGACCGGCTTTTCCTTGGCGACGAAGGCGTGATAGGCGCGCTCGAAGTCGCGGGTCTGCATGCAGATCGCCTGCGCCTGCGCCTCGGCCTCGATGGCCTGTTCCAGCCCCATGTTCCATTCCTGGTTCAACTGGGTCTTGGTTATGCCGTGGGCAAAGACCGGGCCGTCGGCAATGCGCCGGGCCAGCTTCAGCGCCTCGGCCTCCAACGTCCCGGCATCGTGCAGCGCGTTCCAGAACCCCCAGGCCGCGCCCTCCTCGGCGCCCATGACCCGGCCGCTATACAGCAGTTCCGCCGCCCGTCCCTGGCCGATGATGCGCGGCAGCATGGCGCAAGCGCCCATGTCGCAGCCGGCCAGGCCGACGCGGGTGAACAGAAAGGCGCATTTCGCATCCGGCGTGGCCAGCCGCAGGTCCGATGCCATCGCGATGATCGCCCCGGCCCCCACGGCAATCCCCTCGACCGCCGCAATGATCGGCTTGCCGCAGCCGATCATCGCCTTGACCAGGTCGCCCGTCATCCGGGTGAAGGCCAGCAGATCCTTCATGTCCATGCCGACCAGCGGGCCGATGATGTCATGCACATCCCCGCCCGAGCAGAAGTTTCCGCCGTTCGAGGCGAAGATCACCACGTCCACGTCGGTGGCATAGGCAAGCGCGCGAAAGGTGTCGCGCAACTCGGCATAGCTTTCGAAGGTCAGCGGGTTCTTGCGGTCCGGGCGGTCCAGCCGGATGGTGGCGACGCGGTCCTCGACCTTCCACAGGAAATGC
Organism: Paracoccus sp. SY; assembly: GCF_002901215.1. NCBI lineage: Bacteria > Pseudomonadati > Pseudomonadota > Alphaproteobacteria > Rhodobacterales > Paracoccaceae > Paracoccus > Paracoccus sp. SY. Next base: position 18,410 of record NZ_NWMQ01000022.1, read on the forward strand.
CGGGGCGTCAGGCCCGCAAGCCGGGTTCTGGTCAGTTCGCTCATCCTTGCTCTGCCCTTTTCAAGATTTCGGTCATCACATCCACATCCCCGTCGTCCAGTCGCGCGAAGATCCGCGCCACCTCGGACTCGTGGCCCGCAGCCAGGCTTTCGAATGCCGCCAGCCCTTCGGGCGTCAGGGCGACGAAGACGGTCCGGCGGTCGGAATCGGACGGGGTGCGCCGGGCCAGGCCGTCCTTTTCCAGCCTGTCCACCACCACCGTCGCATTGCCGTTCGACACCAGCAGCATCCGGGACAGATCGCTCATCGTCATGGCCTCGCGGCGGCGATACAGCGCGGCCATCACGTCAAAGCGCGGCAGCGTGGTGTCATGGGTCACGCGCAGGTATTCGCGCAAGTCGTTCTCGGCCCGGCGGGTCACGCCAAGAAGCCGGATCCACAGCTTCAGCCGGCGCTTGGACCCCTCGGTCATGTCTCGCCACCCGCGATAGCGATGGCCTGGCCGTTGATGCCCTCGGAGCCGGGGGCGCACAGCCACAGCGCGGCGGCGGTGACCTCGGCGGGTTGGATCAGGCGCTTCTGGGGGTTGGACGCGGCCAGGGCGGCCCGCGCCTCCTCGGAGGTTTTCCCGGTCTTGGCGACGATGGTGGCGACAGAACGGTCGGTCATGTCGGTGTCCAGAAAGCCGGGGCAAAGCGCGTTCACCGTCAGCGGCTTTCCTGCGATCTCCTGCGCAAGGCTGCGCACCAAGCCTACCACCCCGTGCTTGGCCGCCGCATAGGGCGCCACATAGCCATAGCCCTTCAGCCCCGCGGTCGAGGCGACGGCGATCAGCCGCCCCCAGCCCGGCATCTGCGCCAGTCCCTCGCGGAAGGTCAGGAAGGTGCCGGTCAGGTTCACCGCCAGCATCGCGTTCCACTGGTCCAGCGTGGTGCGGCCGAACGGCGCGCTGTCCGCCGCGCCGGCATTGGCAATCACGATGTCGCAGAGACCGGCCTGGGCGAACAGCGCCTTGACGCTGTCCTCATCGGTCACATCCGCCGTCAGGGCGCGCGCGCCGGTGCGTTCGGCCACCGCGTCCAAGGGCGCGGCCCGCCTGCCGCAGATCACCACCTCGGCCCCGGCACTGGCAAAGCCCGCCGCAAGGTCGGCCCCGACCCCGGTGCCGCCCCCCGTGACCAGGACGCGCTTGCCCGAAAGCGTCATGCCCGGATCGCCTCTTGCTGGCGGTCGCGCAGGCGATACAGCAGGTCGCGCCCACCCTTGTAGGGCGCGGGCCAATCCACGCCCTGCTCGCCTTGCTCGACGGCGGCGTGCAGCGTCCAATAGGGGTCGGCCAGGTGCATCCGCGCCAAGCAGACCAGATCAGCACGGCCCGCCATCAGGATGCCGTTCACCTGGTCGAAGTCGCTGATGTTGCCGACCGTCATCGTCGCCAGCCCCGCCTCGTTGCGGATACGGTCGCTGAAAGGGGTCTGGAACATCCGGCCATAGATCGGTTTTTCCGCCGGATCGGTCTGGCCCGAGGACACGTCGATGATGTCGGCACCGGCTTCGGCGAACATCCTGGCGATCGCCACGGCCTCTTCGGGGTCCACGCCGCCGTCGATCCAGTCATTGGCGGAAATGCGCACCGCCATCGGCTTGTCCTCGCCCCAGGCGGTGCGCATGGCGCGGAACACCTCCAGCGGATAGCGCATCCGGTTTTCCAGGCTGCCGCCGTATTCGTCGGTGCGCCGGTTGGTCACGGGCGAGATGAAGGTCGCCAGCAGATAGCCGTGGGCCGCGTGCATCTCGATCATGTCGGCGCCCGCACGCGCGGCCATCTTGGTCGAGGCGACGAACTGGTCGCGCACCATGTCCATGTCGGCGCGGTCCATTTCCCTGGGCGCCGCGCTGCCGGGCTTGTAGGGCAAGGGGCTTGCCGCCATCAGATCCCAGTTCCCCTTACGCAGCGGCGCGTCGATGCCGCCGTCCCAGGGCACGCAGGTCGATCCCTTCCGCCCCGAATGGCCGATCTGGATGCAAAGCTTGCAGGATGTTTCCGCATGGATGAAATCTGCCAGCCGCTTCCACGCCGCCTCGTGTTCCGGCGCATAAAGGCCGGGGCAGCCGGGCGTGATGCGGCCTTCCGGGGACACGCAGGTCATCTCGGTATAGATCATCGCCGCGCCGCCCTTCGCGCGTTCCGCGTAATGGATCAGATGCCAGTCGGTGGGGCAGCCATCCACCGCCTTGTATTGCGCCATCGGCGACATGACGATGCGGTTCTTCAACTCCATGTTGCGCAAGCGGAACGGCGCGAACATCGGGCGGCTTCCGGGCTTGCCCCCCGCGCGGGTCTGGAACCACTCCTCGGCCCCTGCCAGCCATTGGGGATCGCGCAGGCGCAGGTTCTCGTGGCTGATGCGCTGCGAACGGGTCAGCAGCGAATAGGCGAACTGCACCGGATCCAGATGCAGATAGCGTTCGACCTGCTCGAACCATTCCAGGCTGTTGCGGGCCGCCGATTGCAGGCGCAGCACCTCGACCCGGCGTTCTTCCTGATAACGCTGGAAGGCGGCCTGCATGTCCGGTTCGGAATGCAGGTATTCGGCAAGCGCGATCGCGCTGTCAAAGGCCAGCCGCGTCCCCGAGCCGATCGAGAAATGCCCCGTCGCCGCCGCATCGCCCATCAGCACGACGTTTTCATGATACCAGTTTTCGCAGATCACCCGCGGAAACTGCATCCAGACCGCTGAGCCGCGCAGATGCGCCGCATTCGACATCAGGTCATGGCCGCCCAGATGGCGCTCGAAAATCCTGCGGCAGGTCTCGACGGTCTCCTCCTTGGTCATGTCGGGGAAACCCAGTTTCTCCCATGTCTCGGGCAGGGTCTCGACGATGAAGGTCGCGGTGTTGTCGTCGAATTGATAGACATGCGCCCAGACCCAGCCATGCTGGGTCCGTTCGAAGATGAAGGTAAAGGCGTCATCGAATTTCTGATGCGTGCCCAGCCAGACGAACTTGCAGCGGCGGGTGTCGATGTCGGGCTGGAAGACCTCGGCATATTCCTTGCGCACCATCGAATTGATGCCGTCGCAGCCAACCACCAGGTCATAGTCCTTGCGGTATTCCTCGGCCGACCGGAACTCGCTCTCGAACTGCAGGTCCACCCCCAGGTCGCGGGCGCGCTGCTGCAGCAGGATCAGCATCTGCTTGCGCCCGATCCCGGCGAAGCCATGTCCGCCGGACACGGTGCGCACGCCGTCATGGATCACGGCGATGTCGTCCCAATAGGCGAACTGGCTGCGGATCGCCTCGGTGCTGACCGGATCGTTCTTCTGCATCCGGCCCAGGGCGTCGTCGGACAGGACCACGCCCCAGCCGAAGGTGTCATTGGCCTTGTTGCGCTCCAGCACGGTGACCTGGTGCGAGGGGTCGCGCAGCTTCATCGAGATGGCGAAATACAGTCCCGCCGGCCCGCCACCCATGCACAAGATCTTCATCGCTCGGCTTCCCCCCGTGATTTCCAGCAGGCTGCCACCAAACCATTTTTACTTCAAGCTTCAAATTTTAAGCTTGAAGGATATTCCGGCTCTGCCATGATCCCATCCGTGATGCCGGTCCGCGAACCGATGCGGGGCCGTCCGCGCCAAAGCTTTGGGGGAAACATGACGACACTAGCCGTTATCGGCCTGGGAACGATGGGCCTTGGCATTGCCCAGACCTACGCCGCCGCAGGCTTTGACATCCTGGCGACCGATGCCGTGCCGGCCGCGCGCGACTCGGCACAGGCCCGCCTGCGCGACGGCCTGCGTCCCCGTGTCCAGGCCGGCAAGCTCACCGAAGGGGCGATGGAGGCGCTGCTGGGCCGCATCACCGTCGTGGCCGATCCTGGGGCCATGTGCGCCGCCACCCTTGCCATCGAGGCGGTCGTCGAGAAGATCGAGGTGAAGCGGGACCTTTTTGCGACGCTCGAGGCAGTGATGGCACCGGATGCGGTGCTGGCCACCAACACGTCCTCGCTGTCCGTGGCCGCCATGGCCCAGGGACTTGCACGGCCCGAACGGCTGCTGGGCCTGCATTTCTTCAACCCGGCACCGGTCATGAAGCTGGTGGAACTGGTGGCCCATCCCGGCACGGCAGCCGATGCGCTGTCACGGGCGCGGCAGGTGACCGAGGCTGCCGGAAAGACCGTCATCCCCTGCCCCGACCGGCCCGGCTTCATCGTCAACCGCTGTGCCCGCCCCTTCTATGGCGAGGCATTGGCGCTGTTGGAGGAAGGACGCAGCCCTGCCGAGATCGACGCGGCCATGCAGGCTGCGGGGTATCGGCTGGGACCCTTCGCGTTGATCGACCTGGTGGGGGCGGACATCAACCTGGCCGCGACCGAAAGCCTGGCTGCCGCCATGGACGGGCATCCGCGCTATCACGTCTTTGACGTGCTGCGGCGGCAGGTCGCGTCGGGCGATCTGGGCCGCAAGACCGGCAAGGGCTTTGTGCATCCCCAAGCCTCCGCCGCGCCGCCGCAGGATGCCGCCGCCATCGCCCTGCGGATCGAGGCCGCCTTGGTGAACGAGGCAGGCTGGCTTCTGTCCGAAGGCGGCACAACCGCCGAGGGCATCGACACTGCGCTGAAACTTGGTCTCAACTTCCCGCGCGGTCCCTTCGACATCCTGGCGGCGCGAGGCCGTGCCAACCTGCGGGACGAACTGCACCGGCTTGCCGCTGTCGCTCCTCCTCATCTGCAAGGCCGCTACAGCCCGGCGCCTTTGTTCCGGGAAGCATGACCGCTGCTTCCGGCAGCCGTTCATTCTTGCGAAGACGACCGGCGCTCCGCTGCACAGCCTTTGAACGAAAACGCCCGGCAGTCGTCCCACTGCCGGGCGTTGCACAAGGGGAACAATCAGAAATCGGCGGTCAGGCCCAGCCACAGGCGGCGACCTTCGGCGACGGTCTTGAACTCATCCTCTCGGACTTCCTTGTTCAGCGCATTGTAGACTGCGGCATTGACCGTGGCCGTGTCGGTGACACGATAGGACAGGCCCAGATCGACGGTCGTGTAGGGAGAATACTTCCGCCCGGTGACGCCGTTGATCGTGACCTCGCGTCCTTCGTCGCCGATGCGCAGACCCGACGCGATCTCGGAACCATGATAGGTGGCACTGAGCCAGGTATCCAGGCCCGTCACCGGAGTGGCCCAGTCAAGGCGCAGGCTGGCCATGTGTTCCGGCGTGCGTGCCAAGGGGAAGCCTTCGAAGTCGCCCGATTTCTGGCGTGATCTCGTATAGGTATAGGTGGCCCGTGCGGCCAGCGTCGGCGTGATGTCCCAGTCGCCCGCCAGTTCCAGGCCGGTGATCTCGGCCTTGTCCACGTTGAAGTTCTGGTAGATCCGGTAATAGTTCAGGCTGCCGTCGGTGCCGGTATATTGCGGCCCGTCCGTCCACAGGACCGGACTGCCGTCGGGGTTCTGCAACGTCACCTGCTGCAGCTTGTTCTTGAACCGCGTGTGGAAGGCCGTCGCGCTGAAGGTGAAGGCGCCGGTTTCATAGACCGTGCCGATCTCGATATTGGTGGTTTCCTCCGGCTCCAGATCCGCATTGCCGAGGATGACGCCGCAGGACGGGGGCGTGTTGCCGGCGCAGCCGCCACCGCCGGTCGTGTAGGCATAGCCGGGCGTGATGGTGCGAATGTCGGGCGCCCGGAAGCCCGTGGAAATTCCGCCCTTGATCGTCAGGTCCGGCGTCGCGTCCCAGACGGCATAAATCCTGGGCGTCACATGGCCGCCATACATGTCGTGGTCGTTGTAGCGCAGGCCCAGGGTCAGCGCGACATCGTCACGGATGCGCCATTCGTCTTCGACGTAAAGCGCCCATTGGTCCAGGGAAAATTCCTGGTCGAAACGTTCCTCGGGGGGCAGATAGGCCTGGGCGCCGGGGTTCTGGTCCTTGACCGTCGTGCGGATGAACTGACCGCCATAGGTCAACTGATGCTGGCCGTTCCATTCGACCGCCTGCGAGGCCTTGGCATCCAGCACCGTGTTGCGGACCTGGGGCGAACGCAGGTTTTCAACAAATCCCCCGCCCCCTTCTTCGCGGTCGAAGCTGGTGCGTTCGCCGATCTCTTGCGACAGGGCGACTTCGGTCTCGACCGCCCCGAACTGGCCCTTGTGGGTCACGGACCAGTGGTCGCGGTCGTTGTCGCGATAGGCAAGGTCGCCGTAATCCTCGGCCCTGATCCTCGTGCGGCCCGCCTCCATGAGAAGTTGGTTGGCATCGTCGATCTGCCAGGACAGGCGGCCCGTCAGGTCGAAGTCGTCCGACGCCGAGGGTCCACCCTCTATCGACGATGCGTCCTGGTCGAACTTGCGGCCCCAGACCTGCAGGCCCAGCCGGTTGGCGATCAGCGGACCCGAGACATAGGCCGAGACCTGGCGGCTGTTCTCGAACCCGTCTTCGCCCTGCAGCGTCGTCTCGGCCGTCACAGAGCCGGACCAGACGTCAGCAACGGGCTTGGTGATGATGTTGATCACCCCACCCATGGCGTCCGATCCGTAAAGCGAGGACATCGGGCCACGCACGACCTCGATCCGCTCGATGGCCGCAACGGGCGGGATGAAGCTTTGTTCGAAGCCCGAACTGCCATTGGGGCGCGAATCGCGGGTGCCCTGCCGTTTGCCATCGACAAGGATCAGCGTGTATTGGCCCGGCAGGCCCCGGATATAGATGTCCTGTTCGTCCGCAATGCCGGTCGTGACGACCCCCTGCACCTCGCGCAGCGCATCGGTCAGGTTGGTGAAGCTGCCCTTTTCCAGTTCCTCGGCCGTCACGACCGATACGCTGGCCGGGGCGTCGCGGACAGTCTGCTCGAAACCGCCGGCAGTGACGACAATCTCGTCCAGGACCATGGCGGGCGCAGAGGTCTGGGTCTGCGCCGCCGACAAGGACGGAATAAGGGCCGTGGCTGACAGAAGCGCCGCAAGAATGGGACGTGGCTTGGAAAGACAGAAGGCAGGAAGGTTCATGGATCTGACCTGAGGCGTATTTGAATTGTTGCCTGGGTCAGCGCGCGGCTATTCCTGGGTATTTCAGTCGGGTTATCCAAGGGCACAGGGAGTTTCAACCTTTGCGCCAGGATCGAACCCTTCCTGTTGCCCTTTGAACACAAAAGAAAACAGTCAGAGAGGCTGGGATTTCCGCCTGGACCGGGACCTGCCTTCCGCTGTCATGCCGTCCAGCCTCTTCTTCGCGCGTGGCGGTGACTTGGGCCAGGCCCATGGACGATGCGGCAATCCCGCCTCTAGATCCCGCTTGCCAGCCACCAGCCCGCGACACCTGCAATGGCCGCCAGTCCGGGGTCGCGGCGCCATGCCATGGCGGCGGCCGCCGCCGCGACGCCGCCAAGAAAGGCAAGAAGCTGCCCCGTCGTCAAAGCCTCGATCCCCTCGGGCAGCAGCACGGCCACGCCCATGGCGGTCAGCAGGCATGGCCCAAGCGCGTCGAGCCAGGCCGGAGCCCGTGCCTGATCCTTGGCCCCGTTGCGCCACAAAAGCGGCAGCAGGCGTGCCAACAGGGTTGCCACGCCGATCAGCGCCACGGCCAGCCACAGCATCGGCGTCATGTCCGCCACCCCGCAAGAAATGCCGCAAGGGCACCTGCGGGGATGGCCAGCTGCGGCGCGCCCAACAGGATGCAGGACGCGGCCAGGCCGCCCGCCAGCAGCATCAGGGCCAGCATCCGGCGGCTGACGGACACCCAGACCAGACCCAGGAACAGCGCCGGCAGAGCAAATTCCAGCGCATCGGCCAGACCTGCATTCGCCGCCCGCAAGGCGCCTCCGGCCAAGGCCCCTGCCAGGGTGCCGGTGATCCAGCTTGACCAGGCGGCAAAGGCCAGGCCCGCAAGCCAGGCCCCGGAAGGACGCGTCCCGTCGGCCGTCCGGCTCAGCGCGGTCGCGAAGACCTCGTCCGTCAGGCCATAGCCGAAGAAGGTCAGGCTGCCCGGCCCGCCACCGATGCGGCGGCGCAGGACAATGCCGTAAAGGATATGCCGCAGGCTCAGCGCGACACCGATCAACACGATCAGCGCCACCGGCATGCCCGTGGCGATCGCACCGATCAGGAAGGCCTGGTTCGCGCCCGAATACATGACGGCAGAGATGCCTGCCGCCTGCCCCGAGGTGATGCCGATGGCCGCGGCCGAGGCGCCAAAGGCAAAGGCCACGGGGAAATAGCCCAGCATCACGGGAAATCCGGCCCGAAGGCCGGCCAGGGCGCCGGAAGCCCGGTCGCCGATCTGTTCGCAAGCTGCGTCGGTCATGCACCACCCATGTCCTGGATCGGTGCCGTCGATACCAAGACCGCTGCGGGGTTGCCAGCCCGCAGCCGAGGAGTTGGCCGGTTAGCCTTCCTCGACCTCGACGCCGATGACCGCCACGCAGTCGCCGGGCTTGACGATCCCGGGGAAATGCCGCGCCATCATCAGGCCCGACCGACGGGCCCGGACGGTGACGGGCGGCAGGCCGGTGCGGGTCACGGGAAAGATCCGGGCGACGGGCTGGCCCTGGCTGACGGTGTCACCCAGGTCGGCCAGGAATTCGATCAACCCGCCATCCTCGGCGAAGGTGAAGCAATCCTCGTCGGGCATGTCCAGCCATTGCGTGGGCTGCGCCTCAACCTCGCCCTTCATCACCCCTGCGGCGACCAGCAGGTTCCGCAACCCCTGCTTGGCGATCCCTGCGGTGCGGGCGGTCGCCGTGCCGCCGCCACCCAGTTCGGTGGTGACGAAGGTCTTGCCCATCTCCTCGGCTGCGGTGTCGTACATGCCGACCGCGTCGATTTCCAGCATCTTGACCGACCAGGGCGCCCCGAAGGCGCGCACCAGGTCAAAGGACTGCGCCTCCTGCCGCTTGTCGGGCAGGACATGGGCCGCGCAATAGGGCAGGAAATCCAGCGTCTTGCCGCCCGAATGAAAATCCAGCACCACATCGGCCATGGGCAGCAGCACGCGCTGGAAGTAATCCGCGATCTTCTGCGTGACCGTGCCGTCAGGGCGGCCCGGAAAGCTGCGGTTCAGGTTCCCCTTGTCGATGGGGGATGTCCGCGTCCCTGCCCCGAAGGCCGGATAGTTCATCGCGGGCACGATGATGATGCGCCCGGTCACGTCCTCGGCCCTGATGGTCGAGGCCAGGTCGAAGAGCGCGATCGGCCCTTCGTATTCGTCGCCATGGTTCGCGCCCGTCAGCAGCGCGGTCGGCCCTTCGCCATTGTTGACGACCGTGATGGGGGTCATGATCGACCCCCAGGCCGCATCGTCGCGGGAATAGGGCAGGCGCAGGAAGCCGTGGCTGACCCCGGCGGCCGAGAAATCCACCGTCGCCGTGATCGGCGACGGCGTCAGCTGCATCTGCAACATGGCCTCAGTCCTTCACGAACAGCTTGCGGGGGACCGATGCCAGCAGCTCGGGCGCGCCTTCGGTGATGATGATGGATTCGGTGATCTCCAGCCCCATCTCGTCGGACCAGAGGCCGGTCATGAAATGGAAGGTCATGCCCGGTTCCAGCACCGTCTTGTCGCCGGGACGCAGGGACATGGTGCGTTCGCCCCAGTCCGGCGGATAGCTGACCCCGATCGGATAGCCGGTGCGCCCATCCTTGATGATGCCGTATTTCTTCAGCATGGCATAGAAGGCGCCTGCGAACTGTTCGCAGGTATTGCCCGCGCGGGCGGCCTCAAGCCCGGCCTCCATGCCCTCCAGCACGGCCTTCTCGCCATCCAGGAACACCGGCGGCGGCTTGCCCAGGAACACCGTCCGCGACAAGGGCGCGTGATAGCGGTTGTGGCAGCCGGCGATCTCGAAGAAGGTCCCCTCGCCCGCGCGCATCGGCCGGTCGTCCCAGGTCAGGTGCGCGGCCGCCGCCTCTCGCCCCGAGGGCAGCAGGGGTACGATGGCCGGATAGTCGCCGCCGAAGCCGTCGGTTCCCCGGATCCCCGCGTCATAGATTTCGGCCACCAGGTCGCATTTGCGCATCCCAGGCTCGATCTTCTCGAAGATGCGTTCGTGCATCTTCGTGACGATGGCGCCTGCCCTGCGCATGTAGTCCAGTTCGGTCGGCGACTTCACCGCCCGCTGCCAGTTCACCAGTCCCGTCGTGTCGCTGAAGCGCGCGTCGGGAAGGTGCCTTTGCAACGCGGCAAAGGCGGCGGCGGTGAACCAATAGTTGTCCATCTCGACGCCGATGCGTTTCGCCCCCCAGCCCTTGTCCGTCAGGATCTGCGACAGCAGGTCCATCGGATGCTTCTGGGTGTTCATGACATAATCGTCGGGATAGCCGATGACGTTGGCATCAGTCAGGTAAGCCGTGAAGCGCGCGCCGACCGCGTCCATGCTGCGCCCGAAGAAGATCGGCTCTCCGTCCGGCGGGACCACGACGCATTGGTGGACATAAAAGGACCAGCCGTCATAGCCGGTCAGCCAGTTCATGTTGGACGGATCGGTGACGATCAGCAGATCGACACCCTTCGCCTCCATCGCGCGGCGGGTCTTGGCAAGGCGTTGCGCGTATTCCTCGCGCGTGAATTTCAGTGCGACATCTGTCATCGGGGTTGCTTTCAAGGGGTGAAGGTCTGGCCAGCCCCCGCCTTGGCCGCGCGGACCAGGGCAAGGGTGGCGATGGCGGTGTCCTGGATGCCGGTGCCGGTCAGGTCGGCCAGGGTGATCTGCGTGTCGTCGGTGCGACCGGGGGCTTGCCCCGCCAGGATCTGGCCCAGTTCCGGGAAATTGCCCTGCAGTCCGGCATGGGCCAACTCGCCCAAGGCGCGGGTCTGCGACAGCCGGTCGGCGACGTAGTGGGCGGCGGCGACAAGGCCTGGGGCGATCTCGTTCTTGTGCTCGGCGTCCGATCCCATGGCGGTGACATGGGTGCCCGGCGCGACGCGGTGCAGGATGGGCGAGGTCGCGGGCGTGGTGGTGACGACGATGTCGGCCCCTGCCGTTGCATCCTTCACCGTCGCGGCGGCGGCGACGGGGATGGACAGGGCGGCGGTCATTTCCTCGGCAAAGGCCCGCGCCTTGGCGGGATCGCGCGCCCAGACGGTCGCGCCGGTCAGCGGCCGAACCAGCGTCAAGGCCTGCAACTGCATCCGCGCCTGCATCCCCGCGCCCAGGATCGCCGCCCGAACCGCGTCCTTGCGGGCCAGGGCATCGGCGGCAACGGCCCCTGCGGCGGCGGTGCGCACATCGGTCAGCCAGCCGTTGTCCAGCAGCAGCGCCTCGACCAGGCCGGTGGTGGCGGAAAGGACCACCATCATGCCATTGGTCGATGGCAGGCCAAGCGCCGGATTGCCGAAGAAACCGGGCGAGATCTTGATGGCGAAATGAGACAGGCCAGGCACATAGGCCGTCTTGACGTCCACCTCTCCGCGATGTTCGGGAATGTCCAGCCGCATGATCGGCGGCATGGCCACGGACTTGGTCGCAAGCGCCACGAAGGCGTCGCGGATGCAGGCCACGGCCCCGGTGTCCAGCGGCACAAGCGCGCGCAGATCGGTTTCGGTCAGGATCTTCACCGGCGGTCTCATGCGGCCTCCGAGGTGCCGGCCATGACGCGCGCGTGCAGAACGGGGTCGATATTGGCCCCCGAGAGGATGGTGACCGTGGGCCCGGCGGGAACGAATTTCCCGGTCAGAAGTGCCGCCGTGCCGACCGCCGCCGCGCCTTCGACCACATGGCCCGCGCGGCCCAGGTGGCGGATGCCCTGGGCGATCTCGGCTTCGGTCAGCAGGATCACCTCGTCCAGCAGGTCGCGGCACAGCGGGAATGTCACGTGGTTCCCCAGCCCGATCCCCCCGCCCAGGCTGTCGGCCAGGCTGGCGGTTTCGGTGACCTCGACCGGATGGCCGGCGCGAATGCTGGCCGCCATGGCCGCGCCGTTTTCCATGGTCAGGCCGATCACGCGCGTTCTGGGAGACAGCGCCTTAATGGCGACCGCGATCCCCGCCGCAAGACCGCCGCCAGACAGCGGCACCAGAACCGCCTCGGGGGCGCCGATCTCAAGGCCGATGGTCCCCTGCCCCGCCACCACGGCGGGATGGTCGAAGGGCGGAATCTCGGTCAGGCCTTCCTCGGAGACGGCGCGCGCGACCTCGGCCATGGCCTCGTCCTGGCTGTTGCCGACGATCCTCACCCTGGCGCCCAGATCGCGGATCGCCTGGACCTTGTTCGCGGGCACCAGCCGGGACAGGCAAACGGTCGCCGGAACGCCAAGCATCCGCGCCGCATGGGCCACCGCGCGTCCGTGATTGCCGGTCGAGGCCGTCACCACCCCCCGCACCTTTCCCTGCAACGACAGGATCGCATTCGCCGCCCCGCGAAGCTTGAAGGCGCCGGTGGTCTGGCGGTGTTCGCATTTCAGCCAGATAGGCCGACCCAGACGTGCCGACAGGGCCGTATCCTCGACCAGCGGGGTTTGGACCACATGCCCTGCAATGCGGGACGCGGCGGCGCGGATGTCGTCAAGGGTGACGGTCATGCCAGCCTCATCAACTGACCGGGAAGGGCCGCGCCCTTGTCCCCGCAGGCCCGCATTGCCGACCAAAGCGTGGCAAGGTTCGCGGAGACGACGGGCAGGCCCACCGCATCCTCGATCCGCGCCGCGATCCCGGCGGCGCGAACTGCGGTGCAGGCGATGAACAGGGCCTGGCTGCCGGGCGCCACGGCGGCGCGGGCGGCCTCGATGATCGTCCCGTGGGACAGGCGGGCCATGGCGCGGTCGTCGGTCATGTTCAGGCAAGACAGGCCTTGCAGCACGAACCCGCCGTCTTCGAAGCACTCGGCCATCGGCTGCGTGGTTGGCGGCGTATAGGGTGTCAGCAGCGTGATCCGGTCCGCGCCAAGCGCCCGCAGCGCCGCGAACCCCGCCGAGATCGGCGTGATCGGTTCCGCCCCCGGCTTGCCCGCCCGGATCGCCGCGCGCACCCGGTCGTCGCCGATCACCACCGATGCCGAGGTGCAGCTATAGACCACGGCGTCCAGCGGCTCGTCCGGCAGGATCAGCGCCGCCGCCCGCATCACGTCCCCCGCCATCGCCGCCAAGGTGTCCGGCGTGACCGGATTGGCAAAGGGGATGCGCGTGGCATAGACGCCGATGCCGCGCGACGGCAGGGCGGCGAAATCGACCTCGGTCGTGTGGTCGGTCGCCAGCGTCACCAGGCCCACGCGGCGTGGCAGCGGGCGGTCGTCCAGCGTCAGCGGCAGATCCAGCACGGTCATTTGCCGACCCTTCCATAGTGGCGTTCCAGCCAGCGCAGCCCGATCACCGAAATCACGCTGACGATCAGGAACATCACGCCGACCATGGTCATCGGCTCGACATAACGGTACGAACTGTTGGCGACGGAACGGGCCTGGTTCATCAGTTCCAGCACCGTGATGGCCGACAGAAGCGGCGTTTCCTTGAACATCGCCAGCAGGTAATTCGCCATGGCCGGGATCATCGGCGGCACCGCCTGGGGCAGGATCACATGGATCCAAGTCTGGCGGGCGGTCAGGTTGGTGGCCTTCGCGGCCTCCCACTGGCCCTTGGCCACGGCCTCGATCCCGCCGCGATAAACCTCGGCCGTATAGGTGGCGTAATGCAGACCCATGCCGATCACCCCCGCCGTCAGGGCAGGCAGGCGGATGCCCAGATCGGGCAGGACATAGAAGATGAAGTAAAGCTGCACCAGCAGCGGCGTGCCCCGGATGAACTCGACCACAAAGCCGGTCGTGCGTGCGACCGCACGGTTGCGCGACCGTCGCAGGATGGCAAAGACCAGGCCCAGCACCGCGGCCACCACGGCGCCAAGCGCGGTCGCGATCAGCGTGACCCGGAAACCCGCAAGAAGCTGGGGCAGGATCGACCAGGCGAAGTCCCAATCCCATTCCATCAGCGCACCCCGTCGAGGCCGCGCGTCACGCGCCGTTCATAGCTGCGGATCGCAAGCGACAGGACCGAGGACATTGCGAAATACAGCACCAGGATCGTGACGAAGGGCAGCAGGGTGTTGCCGGTCTGGGACCGCACCACCTGCGCCTGGAAGGTCATGTCGGCCAGCGAGATCAGCGACACGACTGACGTGGCCTTCAGAAGCTCGATGGCGTTGTTGCCGAAGGTCGGCAGCATCAGCGGCAGCGCCTGCGGCAGGATCACATGGCGCATCCGCTGGAAACGGGTCAGGTTGACGGCGATGCAGGCCTCGTACTGGTCGCGCGGCACGGCCAGGATCGCGCCGCGCACGACCTCGGCCCCATAGGCGCCGACATTCAGCCCAAGCGCAAGCACCCCGGCCTGCATCGGCGTGGGCGCCCAGAGGCCGGTCATGGGCAGGACGAAATAGATCCAGAACAACTGAACGAAGATCGAGGTGCCCCGGAAGAACTCGATATAGGCGGTGGACAGCCAGCGCAGCGCGGCAAGTCGCGAGATGCGGCCAAGGCCTGCGACAAACGCCACCACCAGGGCCAGGGCCGACCCCATCAGGGTCAGCTTGATGGTCACCCATGCCCCCTGAAGGATAAGCGTCAGATATCCAGACCAGTCGCCCATGCGCCGATGCCGCCTTTCTTCTGTCGGATGGATGGGCGGGATCCGGTCCCGCCCCCTTGATCATTCCTGCGCGCAGAGCGTCTCGCGGTTGGTCGAGATCGCGGCTTGGGCCGAGAAGCCGTAAGGCTCGATGATCTTGGCGAACTCGCCCGATTCCTTCAGCTTGGCCAGTTCCACGTCGAAGGCGTCGCGCAGGTCCGTGTCGCGCTTGTTGAAGGCGGCGCCGTCGCAATAGACAGGGGCGCCCACGACCGGGGCAAAGACTTCCAGCTTGTCGTCGCCCGATTTCGCCAGCAGGTCGTTCAGCGACAGGACCGGCAGCGAATAGGCGTCGATCCGGCCGTCCTGCACCATCTTCAACCCCGATTGCGCATCGGGCACCACGACCAGCCGGTCGCGCGGAACGCCGGCGTCAAGGGCCAGCTTTTCCTCGGTCCCGCCGCCCGGGGCGCCCAGGCGGGCTTCGGGATCCTTGGCGAAATCCTCATAGGACTGGAAGCCCTTGGGGTTGCCCGCTGGCAGCAGCAGCGCCTCGGCATCGCAGAGGATCGGTTCGGAATAGGCCACCGCGTCGCAGCGTTCGGGCTTCATGAACAGGCCCGCCGTGATGGCATCGACGCGGCCCGCCTGAAGGCTGGGGATCATCGCGCCGTAATCCAGGATCGAGGCTTCCAGATCCGCGACGCCAAGCGCGGCAAAGACCGCGCGCGCCACATCGGGCGCGGCGCCCGAGACCTTGCCGTCGGCGCCGATGGCGGTGAAGGGCGGCTCGTTGCCGATGGCGATGCGGACGGTGCCCGCATCCTTCAGGTCGTCCAGCTTGTCGGCAAGGGCGGGAAGCGGGGCTGCCAGAAGAACGGCAGCGATCAGGCATGGTTTCATCGTTCTCTCCTGTTGGGTGTCCATCACACGCGCTGTCCGGCGGCGATGATCTTGCGCAGGAAGGACTTCGTGCGGTCCTCTTGCGGCGCGGTGAAGATCTGGTCAGGCGGGCCCTGTTCGACGATGCGGCCCTTGTCGAAGAACAGCACGCGGTCGGCGAAATCATGGGCAAAGCCCATCTCATGCGTGACCAGCAGCATGGTCATGTCGGTCTCATTGGCCAGGCGCTTCATCACCTCCAGCACCTCCTCGACCAGTTCGGGGTCAAGGGCCGAGGTCACCTCGTCGAACAGCATGATCTGCGGCTGCAGGGCCAGGGCGCGGGCGATGGCCACCCGCTGCTTCTGGCCGCCCGACAACTGGCTGGGCATGTAGTCGGCCTTGTCGGCCAAACCCACCATGTCCAGCAATTCGCGCGCGCGGCGTTCCGCATCGGGGCGCTTTTCGCCCTTGGTCAGGATGGGCGCCATGGCGATGTTCTGCAGCACGGATTTATGCGGAAACAGGTTGAAGTGCTGGAAGACCATGCCGATGTGGCGGCGCATCTTGTGCAGGTGGGCCTCGTCGGCCGGAACTTCGGCACCGTTCTTCGTCATGTGGTAAAGCGGCTCGCCGCAGACCTCGATCCGGCCGCCCGAGATATCCTCCAGCGTCATCAGGATACGCAGGATCGTCGTCTTGCCGGACCCCGACGGGCCGATCAGGGCCAGCTTCTCGCCCTTCATGACGTCGAAGTCGAGGCCGTCGATGACGGTCAGCGTCCCGAAGGACTTCCGAAGGTTCTGGATGCGGATGATCGGCTGGTCCAAGATATCCCCCTGGCTGTCACCGCGACCTTTGACGCTGGATTAAATCAGGTCAATACAGAAAATAATATCATATCAATTTTAGCTGGGCCTCTGCCTAGCCGATCAGCGGAAGCAGCGGCTCGGCCGCGCTGCCGAGGCAGTCCGTCACCAGCGAAAGACCCTTGCGCAGGTCGCTGGCACTGGTGGAGCCCAGGGCGATGCGCACCGCATCGCGCCGCCCGCGGTCGTCGATCCGAAAGGCCCCGCCCGAGGCCACCGCGACGCCGCGACGCCGCGCCTGGGCTACGAAATCATCCTCGTTGCTGCCAGGGGGCAATTCCAGCCAGAGGTGCAGGCTTTGCGGGTGGGCGTGGAAGGATGCCTCGCCCAGAGCCTCCTGCGCGATCCGGTGGCGTTCGCGCAGCGCCTCGCGCTGCCACAGGATCAGCCGGTCCACGGTGCCGTCCGTGATCCAGTGGCTGAGCAGTTCCACCATCGCGGGCGTCGCCATCCAGTTCGTGACCAGATGGCGGTTGGCGGTCGCAAGCGCGATGCGCGGCGGGGAAACCAGCCAGGCGACGCGCAGGCCGGGCAGCGTCGATTTGGTGAAGCCGTTGACATAAAGGACGCGTTCCGGCGCCAAGGTGGCAACGGGCGGCGGACGATGCTCGATCATGCTGTTCAGCATGTCGTTCTCGATGATCTGGATGTCGTGGCGGCGGGCGACCTCAACCAGTTCGCGGCGGCGTTCCAGGCTGCTGACGATGGCCATCGGATTGATCGCGGAAGGCTGTATGTAAACCGCGTGAAGGCTGCCCTTACGGGCCAGATGGTCCAGGGCGTCGGGCAGGATGCCGTCCCGGTCGAAGGGCAGCCCTTCAAGGTGCAGGCCCAGGTATTTGGACAGGGGGATCAGAAGGTGGTGCGTCAGGGTCGCCGCCGCGATCGTGCCCCCTGCGGGAACCGCGCTCATCACGGCTGTGGTGACGGCCGAAGTTGCGCCATCGGTGATGGTGATGTTGTCCCGCGCCACATCCAGACCGTTCCGCCCCAGCCAGTCCGCCGCGATCTGCCTGTGCCCAGGCATGACCGAACTTGGCCGGAACGCCAGGGCCGCCGATTCGGTCAGGTTGTCCGCCACCCAGTGCAGGCCCTTGCGGAATATCTCGACATGCCTGCGTTCGGTGACGGGCTTCAGGATCGACAGGTCGATCAGCGCGGCCTCTCTCTGGGCAAGATAGGGCGCGCGATTTTCCGACGCCGGGGAAAGCACGAAGGATCCGCGCCCCACCTCTCCGACCACAAGGCCGCGTCGGATCAGTTCCTCATAGGCGCGCGACACGGTCTGGACGGACAGGCCAAGATCATCGGCAAGCTTGCGATGCGGCGGAAGGCGGGCGCCGGCCGCGACGATGCCCTTGGCGATCGCCTGCGCGAACTGGTCGGCCAACGACTGATAGGCGGGACGACGCAGGGTCGCGGGGTTGGGAAGCCAGGACGTCATCATGATCCACGCCGAAGATGCATGGGGCATAATGACATGATTTCTGCGGGCCTGACCAGCGATGTATTTCGGTGAATTCCCCCGATTGAAGTGAATTTGTGCTGGTTTCAGGCCGGCCCGCGCCGATGCCGGCCGGCCACGGCCCTGTCGATGCAGACGACCTTGGGCTGGGTCATGTCCTCATAGGCGAAGCGGACGCCTTCGCGGCCCATGCTGCCATGCTTGAACCCCCCGAAGGGCATCGCATCGAAGCGGTAATCCGACGAGTCGTTCACCATCACGCCCCCCGCTTCGATCCGCCTTGCAGCGTCCAGGGCCAGGCCCAGATCGGATGTGAAGATCCCCGCATGCAGGCTGAAGTCGATGGCGTTGGCCATCTCGATCGCCGCGTCGAAGCTGTCGAACGGCTCCAGCGTGACGATGGGGGCGAAGGCTTCCTCGGACCAGATGGCCGCTTCATGCGGCACATTTTCCAGAACGGTCGGCGCGTAAACGGCGCCTTCGCGGCGGTGCCCGGTCAGGACACGCGCGCCAAGGGCCAGGGCCGCGTCAACGGCAGCTTCCGCACGTTCGGCCGCAACGTCGGAGATCATCGGCCCCACATCGGTGGTTTCAAGCAAGGGATCGCCCGCGACAAGCCGGGCGGTACGGGCGACGAAACGGTCGCGGAACGTGTCATAGACCTGCCGTTCGACAAGGATCCGCTGCGTGCCGATGCAGTTCTGCCCCGCAGCCCAGAAGGCGCCGGAAACCAATGCCTCGACAGCGTGGTCCAGATCCGCATCCGCCATGACGATGACGGGCGCGTTGCCGCCCAGGTCCATCGCGAGCTTCTTCAGCCCCGCGCCACGGGCGATGGCCTCGCCGGTGCGGAAGCCGCCGGTGAAGGACACCATGCGCACCTCGCGCGCCGCGACAAGGGCTGCGCCCAGGTCCGCCCCTCCGACTGCGGTGGTCACGACCTCGTCGGGCAGGCCCGCGTCGATCAGCGCCTGCACCAGCGACAAGGCCGACAAGGGGGCCAGTTCCGACGGCTTGAGCAGGACGGCATTGCCCCCCGCAATGGCTGGTCCAAGCTTGTGGGCGACAAGGTTCAGCGGATCGTTGAAGGGCGTGATCGCCAGGATGATCCCCAAGGGTTCGCGGCTGAACCAGCCCATGCGGGATTCGGATCCGGCATAGGCGTCGAAGGGGACGACCTCGCCCGCATTGCGGCGGGCTTCCTCGGCAGAAAGCTTCAGGGTATTGACGCAGCGCCGGACCTCCTTGCGGGCCTGGCGGATGGTCTTGCCAGCTTCGGCGGTGATCCGTCGGGCATGGACCTCGAGATCGGCCCTGATGCGGTCGGCTGCGTTTTCCAGGATCTCGGCACGCCGATGGCGTGGCAGGTCGCGGGCCAGGATCGCCCCGCGGCGGGCCCTGTCCAGCAGCATCCCGGCATCGGCTGCCGAATTCTGTGCGACGGCACCGACGGGCAAGCCGGAAAACGGGTTGCGGACGGTGATGTCGGTGGTTGCGAAAGGCGAGATGGAGTTCACCATCGGCTCCTGTGACCTGTCAAAGGGTGCAAGACATCGACTGCGGGTTCGAAGGAACCGCAGGACGGGGATCGGTCGGGGACGCCGTGGCGCCCCCGCCGGAAGGCATCTGCAATCAGGCGAGCGCGGTTTCGCCCGCAAGCTCGTCCATGACCTCGCGCGCGGCCTCGGCCGCCAGGCCGACGATCTGGTCCACTTCCTCGCGCGTGACGACAAGGGGGGGCGCAAAGCCCAGGATGTCGCCATGCGGCATGGCGCGGGCAATCAGGCCGCGGGCACGGGCGGCCGCAGAAATCCGCGCGCCGACCTTCAGGCCCGCATCGAAGCGGGTCTTCTTCTCCCGGTCGGCGACGAACTCGACCGCCCCCATCAGACCGACGCCGCGCACCTCGCCCACGATCGGCATCTGGGCAAAGGCCTTGCGCAGCTCCGCCTGGAAGTATTCGCCCGTGATCCGCGCATTGCCCGGCAGATCCTCGCGTTCGACGATGTCCAGCACGGCATTGGCGCAGGCCGCGCCGATGGGATGGCCGGAATAGGTATAGCCATGCGAGAACGACCCGATCCGATCCGCGGCGTCCTCCATGACCTGATAGACCTTCTCGCCCACGATGGCCGCCGACAGCGGGACATAGGCAGAGGTCAGGCCCTTGGCGACGGTGATCAGGTCCGGCTCCATCCCGTACTGGATGCTGCCGAACATGGCGCCGGTGCGGCCGAAACCGGTCACCACCTCGTCGGCGATCAGCAGGACGTCATGCTTGCGCAGCACCGCCTGGATCGCGGCCCAATAGCCTTCGGGCGGCGGGGTGATGCCGCCCGTTCCCAAGACCGGCTCGCCGATGAAGGCGCCCACGGTATCCGGGCCTTCGCGCAGGATCAGATCCTCAAGCTCTTGCGCGCGGCGGGCCGAGAACTGCAACTCGGTCTCGCCCGGCTCGGCGCCCCAGTAATGATGCGGCGCGCCGGTGTGCTTGATCAGGCCCATCGGCAGGTCCATGTGATCGTGATAGAAGCTCATCCCCGTCATGGAACCGGAAATCACCGAGCAGCCGTGATAGCCGCGTTCGCGGGAAATGATCTTCTTCTTGCCAGGCTTGCCCCGCAGGTTGTTGTAATACCAGACCAGCTTTGCCTGGGTCTCGTTGGCATCCGATCCCGACATGCCATAGAACACCTTGCTCATCTTGCCCGGCGCCATGCGGACCAGCCGGTCGGACAGGCGGGCAAGCTCCTCGGTCGTGTGGGCCGCATAGCTGTGGTAATAGGCCAGCTGATAGGCCTGGCGGCTGATCGCCTCGGCCACCTCGTCGCGGCCATAGCCGATATTGACGCAGTAAAGCCCGGCAAAGGCGTCGATCAACTGGTTGCCCTTGGCGTCCTGGATGCGGATGCCCTTGCCCCCGGTGACGATCGTCGGATCGCCCGTCTTGCCCGTCGCGAAATCCTTCAGCTGCGTAAAGGGATGAAGGACGCTGCGGCGGTCCATGTCGGCGATGTCGCGGATGTCGAGGCTCATGGGAATCCTTGATGTCAGATGATCGGCAGGTGACGCCGGATTACCAAGATGATATCGGCTTGCAGCAGTCGTTTTTCTGCGAAATGCAGAACCACACGCAGAAAAACTGCGCATCCGACACCTGATGCATGGATTCACGTCATGGACTTGGACAGTATCGACCGCCGCCTTCTTCAGGCGGTTCAGGAAAACAACCGCCTTCCGACCGAACAACTGGGTGAACTGGTCGGCCTTTCCGCGACAGCCTGCCAGCGGCGTCTCAGGCGGTTGCGGGCCGAAGGCGTGATCGAGGCAGATGTGTCGATCATCGCGCCCGAAGCCCTTGGCCGCCCGGTGCAGGTGCTGGTTCAGGTGTCCCTCGAACGCGAGCGGGCCGACATCATCGACCGCTTCAAGGCGGCGATCAGGAAAACGCCCGAGATCATGACGGGTTATTACGTGACCGGAGAGGCGGATTTCATCCTGGTCGTGACCGCACGCGACATGGCCGATTATGAACAATTCACGCGCCGCTTTTTTTACGAGAACTCGCACATCAAGGGATTCAAGACCATGGTCGTCATCGACCGGGTCAAGACCGGCTTCACGTTGCCCGTTGACTGAACCTCTTTTGGGCGCAGAAGCCCGCCATGTTGTCCCGCGATCATTTGGCTTTCCACTCATCTTAAGCGATAGTGGTTATTCTTTCCGGGGGAACGCCCGAAGATATCGGCACGGGAACGAAGGGATTGATCGCAATGCAGGAATGTTCTGAAAAGCGCCCTTATGATCACCTGCTGGAATGCGCGGCCGAGCAGATGGCCCGGATCGCACCTCTGCCTGAACTGGCACGCGCGGCGCAGGAGGCTGGCGTCCCGCTGCAGAAGGCACAAGCCTGGTTTGCCGATGATCAGGCACTCAGCATGGCGGTTGTCGAACAGCAGATGGTGCTTCTGACGGACCATCTGTCGCGTCGCGCAACGGCCGTGCCGTCCGATGACATCATCGGCCAGCTTCGCGCCATGACCCACGCCTATGTCGAATGGTTCTTCGACAATCCGACGGGCGGTCGCCTGCTGGTAAGCCCCGCAGCCGTTGCCCTTCTGTCGCAACACAAGGTGGGTCGGTTTTCCTCGGCGATCTATGATCTTGCGCAGTCCATGATGGAACGCGCCCGTGACGCAGGCCTCATCAAGGCCGACATCGACGTTGCCGAAGTGTTGCTGACAATGCGGGCACTGACGCTGGGCATTGTCGTGCTGCAAGACATGGACCATGCGCGGCTGTGGGGAAATCACACGGACCCGCAGGCAGCCCTGAAACGCGTCATGGACAGCTATTTCAATCTCGCCCTGCAGAAGGTCGATGGACGTTAGCCGGTTGGACCGGGTTCATCGAGGCAAGTGAAAGGGCGCCGCCAGGAGGAAGGACCGCTTACAAAGTGCGGTCCAGCCAGGGCGAAGGCTTCATCCGGGATGGCCTTGACCCGCAAGGACATCCACGATGCCGGAATGCCCACCACATGTTGAACATTGATGCTGAACTTCCCATATGTGGTTCATGCCTATCGTCTTGCAGCATAGCCGGCCCTTGCCGGGCTTCAGGGGGCCACTCCTGAACCGCGGCTGACCCCGCAGGCGGCCGGTCCGTGATCGGTGGCCACTGCGGGGGGACGGAATTCACCACATCATCTGGCAACGAGGCGGCAGGGCGCGGGATCGCGGCGGCCGTTCTTCGATGCTCATGGAAGCATGGTCGTTACATCGACGGGCAGGGCTGACCGGTAACGACCCCGATGACACAGGAGGTCGCAATGTCGCATGATCCATCCACCACGAACCAACTTGCCACGCGGATGCCATTCCGCAATCAAGGCACCATCAATCTGACCGCAGCCATGGGCCGGCGGGTGAAAGCGGCGCTGTGCCGCTGGCAGAAGCAGCGGGCCGTCAGGACGCTGCAGGAGCTTGACGACCGGCTCCTCGATGACATCGGCCTGACGCGCAACGACATCCAGAAGGTGGTCGATGAACTTGTAGGTCCGCCGCCTCGTCCGGGGCGACCCGAAGGACCCAGCCTGACAAGGACAAACGGACCCGTTCCGGCCAGGGATGCGCGAAAGCCGGGGCCGGTCTGGGACGTGTACCAGTCCTGGAGAGACCTGTGAGGGCCCCGGCCGTGCCGATCCCCGGCGTCCTGCCGTCGCGGGAGGAACGAGCGCGCCAGGAAAGCCTGGCCCGCTGGGAGGATGACGGGGGACGCCTGTTCGCCTTCGCTGCCGCGCCCCGGAAGGGATGGGGATCCGGCGCACCCGGCGGCGGCTCTCCTCGGGCTTCTGTCTGAGGCCTGCGTCCGGCCCGGCCATGGCTGGATTCCGGGGGATCGAAGGCCGGGCCGGTGCGCGTCATCAAGGGCCGCGTCCTGTCAGCGAGATCCAAAGGACGACCGACGGGGTCCACCAGCCCTGCCGCCGCCTGCGCCCGGACACGGACGTCACGCACAGGCCGCGGGTGTTCATCGCTTGCATCACCCCGCGAAGGTCAACCGCCTTCCAGGCCGTATTGGGATGCCGCACATCTGGCCGGATGCCTCAGCTTGGGTTCATCCTGACGACGCTCAGCCGCCCGTCGCTTTCAACATAGGCTGACCGGACCTGGGAAATCTGGTCGATGCCGTTCAGGCGCAGGTGGCTGATCAGTTCCTCGGGGGTCAGAAGCTCCTTGCGCATGTTGCGGGGGATCGTCTGCCCGTCCTTGACCACCTGCAGGGGGCCATGTTCGATCAACCGCTCGAACCACCTGAAGCTGAACGACAGCCGGTTGGTCAGGTAGTTCAGCGCCAGCATTGTCACGATCTGCACCGTCCCGTCGGCCAGCGAGCTGTAATCCCCAAGCGCATGAGAGGCAGCCTCGGTGATCAGAAGCAGGAACACCAGGTCCATCGGCGCCAGCTCGCCGCCCGTCCGCCGGGGAAGCAACCGAAACAACACCATGAACAGGACAAACAGGAACGCGCCGCGGGCGATCAGTTCAAGAAGCGGAGTTTCAAGCTGGAACATGCCAAGTGACCTTCATGTCGATAAGCTTCTTCAATCCGGGCCGGACGGGTTTGTTCCTTTCGCCAAGGGCGCCTCGCCCCGCTTGGTGCCATCGTCCTTCGCCGTCCTTGCACGCCAGCGATCTGAACGGCGGCCATCAAGGTCGCGCGGTTGGTCCCAGTCAGCCTTTGCTTCTTCGACCTGGCGGCGGCGAACGAAACGGCCTTCTGCACCTGTCTGGGCCTGAACCTTCAGGCCGCCGTGCAACCGCCAAAAGGGGGAACAAGCCCCCTTCCGGGCCTCGGGGTTCAGGATCGGCAGATAGGTCGCCCGCCTTCGGTCATGGCCTTGCCTGAGAAGGGGCATTGCCGGGCAATCAGAACCCGCGCATCAAGCTTGGTATCTCGGCAGGAAGCTGCCGCGCCAGAAATCCCATCGGGCCGTGTCGCTCGGACAAACGGCGGCCCGCTTCGCCGTGCAGCCAGACACCCCAGCACGCGGCTTCCCAGTCGCCCAGTCCTCGCGCGCTCAGCCCCGCGATGATCCCGGTCAGCACATCCCCGGAACCGCCGGTGGCAAGTCCTGCCCCGCCTCCGCCATAAAGGGCGGTGTCGCCCCCTGGACCCGCCAGCATTGTCGTCGGCCCCTTCAGGATCACCACGGCGCCCAGGTCCTGCGCCAGTTGCACAAGTATCCTCGTACGGTCTTGCGTCACCACATCCCGGTCTTTCCCGGTCAGCGCCGCCATCTCTCCGGCATGGGGCGTCAGGATCAGCCGGCCTGCCATCCGGCGCAGCAAGGGCAGGCGATCATGGCCCGCAGCCACCGCGGCTGCGTCAAGGATCACGCTGCAGGCATTGGCCCGGGGCAGGATCGCATCGAGGATCCGGCCTGCCACGTCGGCGGATCCCATGGCCGGGCCGATCGCCAGGCAATCGCAATGGTCCAGCAGTTCCTCCACCGGGCCGGTGCCCGCAATTTCGCCGGCTTCGTCCGTGGGCAGGGCGAACATCCCCGCCTCGGGCAGCAGCACCCCCAGGGGGATCGCCAGCATGTCCGGCACGGCCAGTTGCACCTTGCCGGCGCCCGACTGGAACGCCGCCTCGGCGGTCAGGCGCACCCCGCCGGGCACCCGCGCCGAGCCGCCGACCAGCAGCACCCTACCGCGCTCGTTCTTGTCCCCGTCGCCATGAACCGGCAGCGGATGGGCCCGCAGCCATGCGGCGTCCAGCGGGACCGGTCCCTCGCTCATCCCCGGCTGCCCGCGATCGCGTCCGGGTTGGACGTGACCGGCGTCTTGTCGGCCACCATCGGCGCGATGACGTTGTAGCGCAGCAGCTTCATCTCGCCATCGCCTTCCTCGGTTTCGGCAAAGCAGTATTCCGTGATCGAACAGTTCGCCACGTCCCCTTCCGCGTCGATGGCCAGGATTTCCTCCTCGGTCAGCCCCTCGATGATATAGCGCAGGCACAGGACCACCACCTGATGGGCCACGATCATGACCCGGCAGCCGCCATGGTGAAGCCCCACGGTGTCAAGAAGCGAACGCAGGCGGAAAATGACATCGCACCAGCTCTCGCCCCCTGGTGGCCGGTGATAGAACTTGCCAAGCAGCCGGCGCAACTCGGCCTGCTGCGGTTCTTCCTCGCGCACGCCCATGGTCGTCAGCCCGTCAAGGATGCCGAACTCCTTCTCGCGCAGGCGCTCGTCCAGACGCAGGGCCAGGGTGGGCCGGCAGCCGCCGGCATCCCGGAAGATCTCGGCGGTCTGGCGCGCGCGCAGGTAAGGCGAACACATCAGGACATTGGGCCGCGCGCCTTCCTCGCCTTCCGCAAACCAGCGGCCTAGGGCAAGCGCCTGATCGCGCCCAAGCGCCGAAAGGGGGATGTCCACGTCGCGGGCGATCAGGTCGATGCGGCGCTGCCCCGCCTCATGCGCCTTGTCGCGCGCGACGTTGCCGGCGCTCTGCCCGTGGCGCACCAGCCACAGCCGTTCGGGCCATCTTGGCGTCATGGTCACCCCTGCCCCTGCCCCTGCATGGTATCGCAGGCCAACGAGCAAGGGCAGCCAACGGTTCAGTCGCCCGATGCCAAATCATCCGTCGCGACATCTTTATTTGCCGGTTTCTTGCCCATGCCCGGGCTTTGACCGATGCGGATGCGCCGGTCGGGGGGATGATGCGGGGCAGGGATGAGACGCGCAGAGGTCTTCGAAAGCATTCCCGTGATCATCAGAAACAAAGCAGAGTGAAAGGGCTTTCCGTCCGAGGCCAGCTCACACCCACAACGGCGACATCGGGTCGGACATCAGAAGGCAGCGGAACAGGCCGCTGGCGCATGTTCCTTCCTGGCCTTCATCATCAGGCGGGCCATGTCCAACATGCGGCAGGAAAACCCCCATTCGTTGTCGTACCACCCGAAAACCCGCACCAAATCGCCGGATACCGACGTCTCGGGGCCCGATATCACGATCGATTCAGGACGGGCCCGAAGATCGCTGGATACCAGGGGCTTGTCCGTCCAGCCCATGATCGGCGAACTTTCCGACGCGGCCTTCAGGAGCGAATTGACGGACGCAACGTCGAGTACGCGCGCGCTTTGGAAGCTGAGGTCGATGCACGAGACACTGGCGGTCGGCACCCGGATGGCGCGGGCCATCACGCGGCCGGCCAATTCCGGCAGCACGACGTCGATCAGCCTGCCCGCGCTTGTCGAGGTGGGCACCATGGACAATGCCGCGGCACGCGACCGCGCCGGATCGCCACGAAGCTTGTCCACCGTGGGCTGGCTGCCGGTATAGCAGTGAACGGTGGTCATCTGCGCCGATACGACGCCGAAGGCATCATGCAGGATCCGCAGCAGGGGTGCCAGGGCATTGGTCGTGCAGGACGCGTTCGACACGATCCGCTGGCCTTCAAGCCGGTCCTGGTTGGCGCCCATGACCACCGTGATGTCGGCCTGATCCGAGGGGCCGGAGATCAGGACCGATCCTGCACCCGCCCGCAGGCCGCGTTCGACGATGGCCCGTGAACCGGCCAGTCCCGTGCATTCCAGGACGATGTCCACCCCTGCCAGGTCAAGCTCGCGAAGATCCGGCACCGAATGGAACGGTATGGATCGGCCATCCACGACAAGGGCATTCCCGGCCGTTTCAACCCGGCCGGGCCACGGGCCGAAGACGCTGTCATATTCGAACAGATAGGCGCAATCCGCCAAGGCCTCGATATCGTTGATCAGGACCACATCCAGATCGTCATATCCACCCTGCGCAAGGATGCGCAGGATGGTTCGTCCGATGCGCCCGAACCCGTTCAGGGCCAGCCGGGTTCTTCTGTCGCTCATGCCGCGCTCCGCTGCATCTGGAAACTATTTCCAGAACGTGCAGATCACCCTTTTCGCAAAGCCTGGTCAAGAACAAGGGCGACATGGATCGCATCCCGGCCCGTGCCGTCGTGGATCTGGTGACGGCAACTGGTCCCGTCCGCGACGATCAGGTCTTCCGCACCGGCTTTCCGCACCGCAGGCAGCAGCGACAGTTCCGCCATCTTCTTCGACACCTCGATGTTCTCGGTCGCATAGCCGAAGGCCCCCGACATGCCACAGCACGAACTTTCGATGACCTTCACGTCAAGGCCGGGAACGCTGCGCAGAACCGTCTCGACGGAACCCATCGCGGCGAAGGCCTTCTGGTGGCAGTGGCCGTGAAGATGGGCCACCCGGCCGCCTTGATCCGCCAAGGGAATGTCGATCAGCCCGGCGCGAAGGTCGGCCGCTAAGATTTCCTCTAACAACAGGGCCTTGCCCTGGATGAAACCCGTGTCGCTTGCAGGCAGCAAGGCCGTCATCTCGTCGCGGAAGCCCATGATGCAGGACGGCTCCAACCCGATCACGCGGGCGCCGCGTTCGACAAAGGGCCGCAGGGCATCCAGCGTCCGCTTGGCCTCAAGGCGCGCCGCATCCGTCTGGCCCGAGGCAAGATAGGTCCGGCCGCAGCACATGGGGCGGCTGCCGCCCGATGTCGGCTGGACCCGATGGAGGCGATAGCCCGCAGCGATCAGCACCCGCATCGCCGCATCCAGGTTCTCGGGTTCGAAATAACGGTTGAACGTATCGCCGAACAGGACAAGGTCGCGACCATCCCCAAGGACATCGTCGGGCCGGGCAATGCGGTTCGTTTCCTTCCAGGGACGGCGCCATTTCGGCAGGCTGCGCTGCGCCGAGAAACCGATCATCCGTTCCGACAACTTGGCCAACAGCGGGATACGGTCGCGCAGGTTCAGAAGCGGCGCCAGCCAGCTGGCATAGCGGGCGTATCGGGGAAGATGGGCGATCAGCCGTTCCCTCAGCGGCAAGCCGTGCTTGGCATGGTAATGGTGCAGGAACTCGATCTTCATGCGCGCCATGTCCACGCCGGTCGGGCAGTCGCGCTTGCAGCCCTTGCAGGACACGCAAAGGTCCAAGGTTTCCTTCATGTCGCGGGACGTGAAGGCGTCGGGTCCAAGCTGCCCCGATATGGCCAGCCGCAGCGAATTCGCCCTGCCCCGCGTCAGATGCTGTTCGTCCAGCGTCGCCCGATAGGACGGGCACATGGTCCCGCCCGCCAGCTTGCGGCAGGTGCCGTTGTTGTTGCACATCTCGACCGCCGAACCGAAACCGCCCCAGTCCGACCAGTCGAGCGCGGTCTTGCGCGGTTCGGTGGCGGCATAGCCGGGCATGAACCGCATCAGGCTGCGGTCGTCCATCTTCAGCGGCCGGACGATCTTGTTGGGGTTCAGCCGGTTCTGGGGATCGAACTCGTCCTTCACCGTTTCGAAGGCGCGGGTCAGTTTGGCGCCGAACATCGGCTCGACGAATTCGGACCGCGAGATGCCGTCGCCATGTTCGCCAGAAAAGGAACCCTTGTATTTCCGCACCAGGTCGGCGGTTTCCTCGGCGATGGCGCGCATCTTGCGAACACCGTCTTCCTCTTTCATGTTCAGGATCGGACGGACGTGCAGGCAGCCGACCGAGGCATGGGCATACCAGGTTCCCACCGTCCCGTGCTTCGCGAAGACATCGGTCACCGCATCGGTATAGTCGGCCAGATGTTCCAGCGGGACGGCACAGTCCTCGATGAAGGAGACCGGCTTGCCGTCGCCCTTCATCGACATCATGATGTTCAGACAGGCCTCGCGCACTTCCCAGACGGGCTTCTGGCGCGCGGGCTCGATCACCTCGACCACGGCATCCGGGAAGCCGTGGTCCGACATGCACTGGTCAAGCCGCTTCAGATCGCGCTTCAGGGCGTCCAGATCGTCGCCCGCGAACTCCACCAGAAGCAGGCAGTTCGGCGTGCCCCGGGTGATGTCGCCAAGCGTCTTGACGAACAGGGGAATGTCGGCCCCCAGGACCAGAACGTTGTTGTCCACCAGTTCGACCGCAACCGGATCAAGGGCGACGATGTGCCGGGTCGTCTCCATCGCCTGGCGGAAGCCGGGGAAGTGGCATACGCCCATCACCCGGTGCCGGGGCAGCGTCGAAAGCTTCAGGGTGACGCCGGTGGTCAGGGCCAGCGTGCCTTCGGACCCGACCAGCAGATGCGAATAGTTCGGCTGTTCGGGCAGCAGTTCGTCCAGGTTATAGCCGCCGACCCGCCGCTGGACCTTGGGGAAGATCGTCTCGATATCGGTCCTGTGCAGACGGGCAAGCGCAGTCAGCCGTTCCATGATCCCGCGCGTGCGCGGGGACATGCCCTCGAAAGACGGCCCCGTGCCCAGCGAGAACCGTTCGCCGTCGTGAAACATCCCGTCCATGGCCAGGACATTGTCCACGGTCTTGCCAAAGCGCAGCGACCGCGCCCCGGAGGAGTTGTTTCCGCACATCCCCCCGATGGTGCAGCGCGAGGCCGTCGAAGGCTCGACCGGAAAGAACAGGCCATCCTTGCGCAGAAAGTCGTTCAGGGTGTTCAGGACGGTGCCGGGCCGGACCCGCACCGTGCGCGACGCGGGATCGTAATCCGTGACGCCGTTGAAGTGCCGGGACATGTCCAAAATCAGCCCGTTCCCGATCGGCTGGCCGTTCTGGGACGTCCCCCCGCCCCTTGCAATGACCGGCACGTCATACGCCGCGGCAGTCGCCAACGCTGCCTGGATATCGGCCTCGTGCTTCGGAAAGACCACGCCTTTCGGCATGACCTGATAGATCGAGGCATCGGTCGCGTAACGGCCACGGGTGAAGCTGTCGAAACGAACCTCTCCTTCCATTTCCCGGCCAAGCGCAGTTTCCAGGTCCCGCTGACGCGTCAGGGCCTGCGCGGCCGGTGGCATGGTGCGATTGGCAGGTGCGTTCATGGGCCAAGCTTTCGTTGGGAACAGGTTCATGTCCGTCAGGACAGGATCTTGAGGCAACCCTAGCACATCACAAAATGAATTCAATAATGAATTCATTTTTGCGTTGGCAGTCACTCCGCGATCTGGCGAAGGATCGCGTCGCGGGTGCTTCTCAGATGGGCAAAGAGGACCGTTGCAATCGCTGCACCGTCCCTTTTCCTCAGGGCGTCCAGGATCAACTCATGCTCTCGCACTGCCTCGCGCCAGCGTTCGCCCTGGGCATCGCTGCTGGCTGTATAGCGTGCGCGCCGCAGGCGCATCTGAAGCGACCGGGCCATGGCATCAAGCGCAGCATTTCCGGCGGCTGAAAACAGCGCCTCATGGATGGCCTGGTTGCACTGGAAATAACGGGGGCGGTCTCCTCGCAGGAAATTGGCGTACATTTCTTGGTGAAGTTGTTCGATGCGCTGGAATTCCTCGTCGGTGATCCGTTCGCAGGCAAGACGGCCGGCAAGAGCCTCGAGACCGGCCATGAGGTCCATCAGATCGGCAACCTCTGCCCGCGTCAGAACCTTGATCCTCGACCCCCGATTGGGAAGAAGCTCGATCAGGCCGTCAGCCGCAAGCACCTTCAGCGCCTCTCGCATCGGTGTCCGCGAGATCCCGAATTCCTCGCAAAGCTCCCGTTCCGGCACCTTGGCCCCGGCAGGCAGGCTTGTTTCGTTGACCCAGTACCGCAGCCTTTGGACGATCTCGTCATGCATCGTCGTGGCTGCAAACCGCTTTAGGCCGTTATCGAGATGCATCGTCGATCCGTCAGTTGCATTACGTCAACCCTATTATGCCGCAAAAATTGCATGCAATCGAGGTGACAGGGAATGACATCAACAAAATTCGGATGCGGCCTTCACGTCCCGCCGGATGTCGCCAATCCCGCCACCGACAGCGCGTCACGCACCGCATCCGCCGTCCGCATGACGTGGTCCCGCAGGACCTTGGCACAAAGACCTTCGTCCCGTGCTTCAAGGGCGGACAGGATCTTCTCGTGATCCTGCACGGCGCGCGCCCAGTCCTCGTCGCTTTGCCGCACGGTGTGGCGGATGTTCCTGATCCTCAACTCCATATTGCTGTAAAGCATCTGAAGCGCGCCGTTCCGGGCTGCCTCGAAGATCGACAGATGTATCTTCCGGTTCAGCCTGGCATATTCCAGGTTGTCCCGCCTGTCATAGGCCGCAACCATCTGCCTGTGCAGGCCCTTCAACTCGGCCAGTTCGGCATCGGTCATGTTCCTGCAAGCCAGTTCGGCCGCCAGTGCCTCGAGCGCGGCGATGATGGGAAACAGTTCCTGCCGCTCGGCCTCGGTGATGACGCTGACCCGCGCCCCGCGCTGCGGCAGCAACTCGACCAGGCCCTCGGTGGCCAGGACCTTCAAGGCCTCGCGCAAGGGCGTCCGGGATATGTCGAACGCCTCGCACAACTCCTTTTCCGGGATCTTCTGGCCTGGCGCCAGCTTCCCGTCCACGATCATGGTGCGAAGTTCTTCGGCGATCTGGCTGTGCAGCGTGGCGCGAGCGAATGGGGGACGGGCTTGCCGTTGCTCATTGCCTGCCACGATGCTGGACCTCTTCACATGCATGTTCCGGTGAAAGTATAGTCAGGCCGGATGCCGAGGGAAACCATCGTTTCAGCCCGGATCGGCGGTCAGGCCGACCGCTTCGATCGCATGGACGGCACAGGCTTCGTCATTGTCCGAACTGTCGCCCGTGATCCCGATCGCGCCGATGATGACGCCGTCCTTGCGGATCAGGACACCGCCCGGAACCGGGACAAGGCTGCCCCCCGCAAGGGAATTCATGGCTTGGATGAAATAGGGCTGTTCCTGCGCCCTCTTGTAAAGCGCCCGAGAGCCGAGGCCCATGCCGATGGCGCCCCGCGCCTTGCCCTGCGCGATCTCGGGCCGCAGGAAACTGGTGCCGTCCTGGCGCAGCAGAACCTTCAAATTGCCGGCGGCATCAAGGACCGCGACGGTCAGGGGGTTCAGGTCAAGCTCTTGCGCCCTTTGGAGGCAGCGTTCCGCAAGATCCTGGGCGAGGGACAAGGTCAGGTCGGTCATGGTGTCATCCGTGTTGTTGCGGAAACGACTGTAGAGGGCTTTCCTTCAGAGATCGACCTTTGCGGCCT
>NZ_NWMQ01000220.1:0-428 GCF_002901215.1 Paracoccus sp. SY
GCGCAATTTTTCGAGGTGCCCTGATGTTTTATGTGCCGAGTGTGTCGTCCGAGTACCCTGTTTTAGGAAACCCCGCCCTTCCCTGGCGGGGTTTTTTGCTGNCGCCGCAGCCACCCCTTACTCAACCTGAGGCTGTTCTGCCCGTGAGAAAGGGGTGTTATGACACGGGACGGGGAAGAAGGCGGGTCAGCCAGAGGTTGTGGAACGAATGGAAGTGGAAGCGAAAGCATCCTTCCAAGCTAGAAAATAACTCTCAAACCACCGAAAACTAATCTCTGCTATTATAATCGATATGATGGGAAAAAGTGCGCTGACTAACCAGCTATGGGCTGTCTCGGTCAATTCGAGACTCTCTACTAACAAGTGAGCAATATGCAATCCAATTAGGTGGTATAGATATACACCATAGGGCACCTCGAAAAATTGCG
>NZ_NWMQ01000221.1:0-428 GCF_002901215.1 Paracoccus sp. SY
AGAAAACCCCCGCGCGGGGTCCGCACGAGGGGAGGTTCAATAACACAGGTTTGCCGACCTGTATCAGCTCTACTTGTTAGGAGCGATCGTGATTGAATCCGTCCCAAAAATCAAGCGTGAAAACGCATCTGTGCGAACGAATGCGTTTTGGCTGCGGCTCCCGTGCTCCCAGTTTCCGAGGAGCAAATGGCACGAACGTTTACCGCAAAGGCCCATTCCCGTCGCGATCTGCCAGTCTACCCATCCCTGCCTTCCGGATGGCAGCGCGACGCCTTTATTCACCTTGTGGAGCGGGTCGCCCCGCATCTCGGCGTCGGCCGCGCGGCTGCGCATACATGGACCCGGCTTGCTGCCATGACTCGGCCAGCAGAGTGGATGGAGCCCGACCGAGAGCCAAGCGTTTATGCCGCTGCGTCCGAACTGGCAAA
>NZ_NWMQ01000222.1:0-424 GCF_002901215.1 Paracoccus sp. SY
TCATGCGCAATGAGGATCGCCACTCCGAGCCGATCATGGAAGCACTGATCGCGGGGCTTGCCCCCTTGCCCGCCGAAGCACGCCAGTCAATCACCTTTGATCGTGGCACCGAGTTCTCGGCATGGCGACGGCTGAAGGACGGGATCGGCGCTGCGAGCTGGTTCTGCGATCCACAGGCGCCGTGGCAAAAAGGAACGGTCGAGAACACGAATGGCAGACTGAGAAAGCACCTGCCCCGCTCGACCGAACCGAAGGCTCTGACAAATCGATACTTGAGGTCGATTTGCCAGAGCCTCAATTCCACACCGCGCAAGTGTCTGGGCTACCGAACACCCGCAGAGGTCTTTGAAAGCAACCTGATGGCTCTCAGAAACAGACTGGAGTAGAAGAAAAACAACGATTTGCGCTTCGGCGTGAGTTCACA
>NZ_NWMQ01000223.1:0-418 GCF_002901215.1 Paracoccus sp. SY
CATCATACCGGCTGTTGTGGCGACAGGCTTCGCGGGTATGCTTTGAGCAAGCTTCGGGCCTTGGGCGGCCTTCAGGTCAGGGATGGCAGATGATCTATCAAGTGATTTATGCAAACTGGATCGACGGTATCCGTGATACGGGCGGAATATCGGACTACCCTCGTGATGTGTCCCATGCCTTCAAGGCGGCAAAGAACTTCTGCATGGCGGAGGCACGGAAAAGAGGGATTGAGCCAAATCCTGTCGTAAACTGGGCCGCCGATGTCATGGCGGCCTTTATGGTGTCCTGCGTCAAGAATGAAGAATCCAATATCTGGGAAATCCTGGACCCTGGCGATGATATTTGCGAGGTGTTCAGGGTCGAGGCGGAGCGCAACACCGGCATGATCCACGATGTTCTGATGAAGGGCGCAAAAGC
>NZ_NWMQ01000224.1:0-413 GCF_002901215.1 Paracoccus sp. SY
CCTACCGCAACTGTCCGCCGGGCCTTGCCAGGAAGGATCCACCTTGCGTCCCGCCCGGCTTGGCCAGGGAAGGTGTGACCTACGAGGAGTGGGCGTCGTATGATGGGGATGACCACGACGGGATCTGGGTCGAGCGCCGCGATGAATGGCTGAGGTCTGAAGCCCAAGTCGATCCCGACCCTGAGCTTCTGCTTTTGCAATCGGACCAGATTGCGACGCTCTTTGACCTTGATCCCGCACCAGATGGTCACCGCTACGCCTTGATAGACGGAATGCCGGTTCTGCTTGACCAGAAGGATTACGACGCGCTGCTCTTGGTGAACNTGCCCCGACAGCAGCCCTGACCCAGGATGAACTGGCCAGCGTTTACCGTCTGCCGCAGCGGGGCGACGATGAGAACTATGCCGTTGTGA
>NZ_NWMQ01000225.1:0-413 GCF_002901215.1 Paracoccus sp. SY
GGCGGCCTTCCCCGGAGGAATACCCCGAACCTGACCATCACAGCGCATTCTGGCTTCAAGACCGACGCAGCTCTGCGTCGGTTGCTGGAAGAAGCATTGGCGCGGACGCAATGAAACCGCAGCCAGTTTGGCCTGGAAACCTGCGACCCAATTTGGTTTGGCGCTGAAGCTGGCAAAGGATCAAGCCGTCGGTATAAGGCCAAATGAGCGTAACGGGCCTGAATAGACCTCTCGCAGACGTTGCGGTTCGGTTCCGGCAGGGCGAAGCTAATCCATGCCTTGGTTGTGCCGCTATGATTGTGCGATCCGGCAAGCACGCGGCTCACCCGCGGCCGAACCGATTNTGGAAAGGCGTAATGTCGGTCGACAGGGGCGTTCCGCTTGCCAAGCCGGCAACAATCTCGCCGGTCATG
>NZ_NWMQ01000226.1:0-412 GCF_002901215.1 Paracoccus sp. SY
GGCCTTTTTTCATGATCGACTGCTCAGCAAGGCCATAAGGGAGACGGGGAATGACCGAGAACCGCAGTGACGCACGTCTGAAGGCCGAGCTTGTCTTCGGCAAGTTGCAGGCTCCACCTTCCGCACGTGATCGCGCCTTCGAGGAGATCAACGCTGTTCGGGCGGCGGGGGTGGAAAAGGTCCAAAGGCTTCGGAAAGCGCGGCTGGCCAGGGAATTGCAGGACAAGGCTGCGCTGAAGAGGCCATCAGAACCTGGATTGCCCGAAACATCCTGAGCACGGCTTCAGCACAGGCAACCCCTTGCAATTGCCCTTCGCAGTCGGAGGATGGCTGCAGACAGTGTTGGCAAGCTAGCGGGGGCAAGCCACCTCGAAGGACAGCCGACCTGAACCTGTCCTGATCCGAAACCTGA
>NZ_NWMQ01000227.1:0-392 GCF_002901215.1 Paracoccus sp. SY
ACGGCTCGTCGACGAAGGTGCTGAAGGGCCAGGACGGCGAACTGCCGGTGGCTGTGCCCCGTGACCGCGACAGCAGCTTCGAGCCGGAGCTGGTGAAGAAGGGCCAGACCCGCATTGATGGCATGGATGACAAGAGTTCGCCATGGAAGCCGCCACTGGTCCGAGGCCCATGGCGGACGGGCTCTATGCCGCCGGGCTGACGGTGCGCGACATCCAGGCGCATCTGCTCGATCTTTACGGCCTGAAGGTCTCCCCCGACCTGATCAGCCGCGTCACCGACGCGGTTCTGGACGAGGTTCGGGAATGGCAAAGCCGGGCACTGGACCGGATGTATCCGATCCGTCGTCGGGAAAACGGGGCCCCACCCCCGTTTTCTGATCCTCCTCCATCTT
>NZ_NWMQ01000228.1:0-381 GCF_002901215.1 Paracoccus sp. SY
GGCGAATCCGGGTCGGGCAAGTCTGTCACCTCGCTGGCGATCATGGGGCTTCTGCCCCAGGCGCTGAAGGTCGCGACCGGCAGCATCACCTTGCAGGGCCAGGATCTGCTGCCCCTCAGCCAGGCGCAGATGCGCCAGTTGCGTGCCGCCCGCGTCGCCATGATCTTCCAGGAGCCGATGACGGCGCTGAACCCGGTCCTGCGGGTCGGCGACCAGATCATGGAGGTGATGGAGCTTCACACCGACCTGCTGGTGGCCGAACGCCGCGCCCGCGCCCGCGCGATCATGGAGCAGGTGCATCTGCCCGATGTGGACCGCATCTTCCGGTCCTATCCCCATCAGCTTTCCGGCGGGCAGCGCCAGCGGATCATGATCGCCATG
>NZ_NWMQ01000229.1:0-377 GCF_002901215.1 Paracoccus sp. SY
TTGTCCCTTGCCGCTGCCACGGGCGAGCCTTGGGCCATGAGGTGGCTGACCTACAACGTCCTGTGGGAAATCGGCGCGGGCGTTGC
Organism: Paracoccus sp. SY; assembly: GCF_002901215.1. NCBI lineage: Bacteria > Pseudomonadati > Pseudomonadota > Alphaproteobacteria > Rhodobacterales > Paracoccaceae > Paracoccus > Paracoccus sp. SY. The sequence goes on from NZ_NWMQ01000229.1 coordinate 87, forward strand.
GGGCGGATACCTGATCGGCCGCGCCTTCGGCTGGGTCACCTTCCGCATCCCGGCTGAGACGAAGCTCGCGCAGACAGGCGACGGGCTGATCGCCCTGGCGGCGACCTTCGTGTCCTATGGCCTGACCGAGATGATCCAGTCCTACGGCTTCCTGTCGGTCTTCGTCACCGCCCTGACCTTCCGCCATGCCCATCGCAGCCACGACTTCCACCGCGAGATGCACGATGTCACCGAGCAGGTCGAACGCCTGGCGATGATGGTGCTTTTGCTGCTCTTCGGTGGTGCTCTGGC
>NZ_NWMQ01000023.1:0-50497 GCF_002901215.1 Paracoccus sp. SY
CGGTAAACCAGGGGCGGTTCATCGGGCTGCTTGTCTCGACGGCGCGGGGCTTGCGGTGATGACTTACTGGGATGTGAAGGAATGTCTTCAGCAGGGCTGTCTCGAACGCATCGAGATGAAGGATGCTGAGTTGCCAGAACTTGGCATCTGGGGCGTTTACCCCACCCGCCGGCAAATCCCTCCCCGAACGCGGGCAGTCATGGACGCCATCAAAGCTCAGCTGGTCCAACACGAGACCTGACAGACCGGACTGTCAGCTTGCTGGCACGACCTCTCAGGCACGTCTCCGCCTTCCGGATGCTTACTGGAACAGCTTGCACGAATTGAGTGAGCTGATTGGATATCACGATTACCTAGTCACTGTAGGATTTCCAGTTCGTCGTGCGGTAGCGGACAGCTTCAGGCTTCGTCATGCGAGGACGCTTAACCTACAGCAGCCCCCGCGTGAATCCTCGCTCGGACGAGTTCTGCAACATGTGTAACCGCCCCAAGCGCAAGAGGAGTTTTGAAGCTGATCCTGGCGCGTTGTCGGGTGCTGACATGTGTCCGGCCTCATGATGCGGCCTTTCAGATGCCGCAGGGCCCGTATGGTGTTCGCGGATCAGGCTCCACATCAACGCCGCGTGCTCGGTGGCACTTTGTTGCAGGCTGGTTCCCCTGATCCCGTCTCACGACCGTTGCGCCAAACTTCTCCTTGCCCTTCTTACGCTCCGACGTCCTCGCGACTGACGCTCGGCTTACGCCGTCGCAGCCGGAGCTCGATAGTCCTGGCCCTTTGCCATCAAGGCCCAGACAATGCGTGCCATCTTGTTGGCCAGTGCGACGCGCACCAGCATCGGAGGCTTGCGCGACAGCATCCCCGCCAGCCAGGTGCCGGGCCGCGGCATGGACGTGGCGCTTGATGATGACGCTGTTGGCACCAAGGATCAGCAGGCGTCGCAGGGATCGTTCGCCCATTCTGGTCGTCGCTCCGAGACGCTGCTTGCCGCCGGTCGAATGCTGCCGGGGCACCAGACCCAGCCAGGCGGCAAAGTCGCGTGCCTTGCGGAAGGTCTCGGGTGGCGGAGCCAGAACCGCAATGGCCGTGGCAATCAGCGGCCCGATGCCCGGCACCGTCATCAGCCGCCGGGCCACGTCATTCTCCTTGGCGCGACGGGCGATCTCCGCATCGAGCTTCCTGATCTCTGCCTCCAGATGCGTGAGCACCGCGATCAAAGCCTTCAGCGTGGGAATGGCACCGGCAGGCAGATCACTTTCTGGATCTTCCACGATCGCGATCAGCCGCGAGGCATTGGCCGCTCCCTGCGGAACAATCTGACCGAACTCGGTCAGATGGCCGGGCAAGGCGTTGATCGCTTGCGTGCGCTGCCGGATCAGCAACTCGCGCACGCGAAAGACCATTGCCGCGCCTTGGGTCTCTTCGCTCTTCACTGGAACAAAGCGCATCGTGGGTCGCATCGCCGCCTCGCAGATGGCCTCGGCGTCCGCCATGTCGTTCTTCTGCCGCTTGACGAATGGCTTCACATAGGCAGGCGGGATCAACCGCACATCATGGCCCAGCTTGCCGATCTCACGGCCCCAGAAGTGACACTGTTGGCCATTCGGCGGGGCGACGTCATGCGGCTGCAAGCAGTGCGACTACCTGTGACTGGCGGGTGCGCGCTCGAGGCTGGCCGCGCAGCCATGCATCGACACGCACGAGGTTCATAGCTGCTGCGGTACAAACGTGCTGAAGATGGGTTTTGGCCTGCCCGAGATAGCGGCAGTGGCGCAAGCCGAAGCTGCGGATGCCCTGCGACAGCGTGCCCTCAATACCGGCGCGACACGCATAATGCGTTTTCCACAATTCGCCGTTCTGTTCCCGACGGCGGGCCTGCAAGGCCTCATGGGCAGGCTGTTCCAGGATCGTCAGACGCCGAGGGTCCGCCCGACGACCAGGCTTGAAAGGGGAGCACAAGACCCGGCTGGGGCAGGAATTACAGCTCTTCTGAGAGAAGCCAATTCGAACAACGGCAACGCCTCGTTCATCCCGCTCCTCTTTCCAGCTTTGGCTGATCTGACCTGCTGGGCATCGGGCGATGCGCTCGGACCAGTCAATGGTGAAGGCACTGAGATCGAACCCTTGCCCAGCCTGGGCCTGTCGACTGCTGTCCGGTAAGGCTGGGCCGAGTAGTTCCAAGGCATAACTGACCCGGCTGGCGACTAGCAGGTCGGCGTTGACATACCCGGAGTCCACCGCATGAATGGCCGGGAGCAATCCGCGTGAAGCCAAAGCACTGTGAACCGTTGCCGTCATGGCGACATCGGCCAAGCCTGCCGCCGTGGTCTGGACATCCGTGATCAGGTGCGGCCGGTCGGCGTCGCAGGTCTCGGTCAGATGGACCTTGTAGCCGATCCAGCCGATGTTGCGCTTTTTGGCGTAGCGAGCTTCTGGATCGTAGGGCGAATGAAGGCGCCCGCTCACCGGCGGCTGATCGGCCGGCTCGCGCCAACGGACACTGTCTCCGTCATGGTAAAACTGCTGGATCCAGACGAGCCGCAGCCGCTCCACGGCCAGCGGCCGATCCGGCCAGAAGCCCTCCCGCTCGTTCAACAAAGCGACCAGCAGGTCGTGACCATCCGTGCCGATGGCTTCAGCCAGCGCCTGACGCGCGGCCAAGCTCTTGGGAAGACGATACTGCTCGACCCGGGCGCCGTATCGCTCTGCCCAGTCTGATCGACCGTGTTGGACCAGCCAGGCAGGGGCGGCTTGGGCCAGGGTATGGAGGGCCGCCCGCAGGGTCTCCCCGACAAACTCCAGCCTGTTGAGCGTGCGGATCGCGGCCAGAACATGAGTGGAGTCGGTGCGTTGTTTGCCACGCGACTTGATGAGGCCATGCGCGCCCAAACGCTCGAGCAGGATCTCCAACAGGCACTGGTCCTGACCGCCGGCCAGCAGGCGTGCACGGAACTCGCAGAGAACCGAGAAGTCAAATCCCGGATCGGTCAGTTCCAGACCCAGGGCATACTTCCAGTCGATGCGGCTGCGCACCGCCTCGGCCGCTTGGCGATCGGACAGGTTTTCGAGGAACTGGAACAGTGTGACCAACGCCAGCCGCCATGGCGCAATCGCCCACTGCCCCCGGGCATGGTAAAGGTCCGCAAACATGGCATCCTCGTAGAGAACGCCGATCTCATCGCGAACCCGCATCAGCAAGGTGCCTTTGCGAAAAGCAGCCCGGGCCACGCGTGCCGTTTCCTCGGGAACAGAATCGATCAATGATGGATGCATAGCCATGGCGCCCTCCAGCGTTTCCACGGCTTAACTCCCTGCAAGCCTGAATGGCCAACAGTGTCAGAAGTGGGCACCGCCACAGGCTTCCATCGCCACGACGCACGAGGGCAGCTGGCTGAAAAACTCCAGCATCTGCGCTCGCCGTATCTTTTTGCGCAGAACCGTCCGTCCTGTGCCGTCGGCTCCATGCACCTGGAACACATTCTTCGCCAGATCGAGCCCGACCGTGATAATCTCCGACATGACCGCTCCCCTTGTGGATCGTTGCAGACCCACCTTGGCACATCAGATGCCGTCGGGGGGCGGTCACATCATCAACGCCGTCACGACGTACAGATCAGACTTTCCGGCCCCGCACCCAGCCAGCGGAGGGCGCTTTCCAGACTGGGTTCCGGTCTTAGATTGTCGATCTGGAGCTCTTCCGAGATGTGGGTCAGGTGATGCATCATCCCGGCGGCAGCCTTGTCTCCGTCGCCCTCAACAATGGCGCTAACGATGCTGCTGTGCTCGTCCCTCGGGCAGCCTGTTTCTGATTCGGCATGAACCAGAATCGCCAGGCAAGTCAGCACTTGAAGCTGCGTCAGGATATGTACCAGATAGACATTGCCGCTGATTTCGGCCAGCTTCAGATGAAATTCCCCGGTCAGCCGGACCAGTTTCGAACGGTCGCCTGCCTGCCGCGCCGCTTCCTCTATGGCGATATGATCGGCAAGCCGCTGGATGTCCGCTGCCGAGCGCGACATGGCGATCGACCGGACCATATCAGGCTCGATCATCTTGCGCACATTCAGCATCATCCTGGCTTCGGCCCGGGAAGGAGCCGCGATCGTGTAGCCAAGGTTGGGCGTCTTCCTGAAGACGCCGATGTCCGAAAGCTTGCTCATTGACAGGCGAACGACAGACCGGCTGACCCCAAAAATACCGGCTAGCTGCGTTTCGGTGATCCTCTCGCCCGGGGGAAGACGCTGTTCAAAGATTGCCTCGATCAGGCGCCGGGTAATTTCCTGTTCAGTATAACCGTGGCGGCGTTTAGCGCTGCCTTCCCCTGAAATGTCTTCATCATCCATTGGTTTTTCCGAAATGCCCTCTCGCTATTCGATCTCAGCCTAACACCTGAGCATTTCAGATCGTCCTGCACCTTTCACGGTATATCGCACACGGGCTCCTCAATTTCAATTGACAGGACGCATCGTTGTCCCCTTGATTGTATCCAACGATGTAAACCAGCCACAGACGAAAAGCTTTGCGGAGACAGAGCAAGGGTGGCGCGATCACAGGGAGATCATGACTTGGACCTTAAGACCCTTCTTTTCCCCAGCCGGCGCTTTCTGTTGCAGACTGCTATCGGTGCGCTTGTCGCCGCGGCGGCCTTCGGCGGACATCCCGCTACCGCGCAGACCGCGCAAGAGACCCTGATCGTCGCCGGTCCGCGCACGCCGGAATCGCTGGACCAGGAATACCCGCCCACCGAGGCCGTCCATGAGTTGCGCCGCAACGTGAACGAACGGCTGCTGGCCTTCGAGATGAAGCAGGGTGAGGACGGGGTGAACTACGAGGATTTCTCGAAGATCACCGGCGCGCTGGCCGAGAGATGGGAGGTTGCGCCGGACTTCAAGTCGATCACCTTCCATCTGCGGCCCGGCGTGGTCAGCGGCGCGGGGCACCCGCTGAACGCCGACGATGTCATGTGGTCCTTCGAGCGGGGCTGGAACCTGAAGTCGAACTTCCACTGGTACATGACCCAGATCTTGAAGATCGAGGATTTCGAGACTGCTTTCACCAAGGTCGATGACATGACCGTGCGGGTTAGCATTCCGAATCCTTCACCCCTGCTGGAGAAGCTGTGGGTCAACAGCGACTTAGGGATCCTTGATTCGGATACGATGAAGGAACACCTGACGGCCGAAGACCCTTGGGGCCAGCGGTGGCTGGCGATCAATTCGGCGTCCTTTGGCCCCTACAAGGTGACGAAATACACGCCGGGCCAGGAAATCGTCTATGACGCCAACCTGAATTATTATCGCGGTGAGCCGAAGCTGAAGAGGGTCATCTTCCGCGAGATGCCTACTAGCGCGAACCGGCTGGCGGCCTTGCAGGCGGGGGCGGTCGATGTGGCAGAATACCTGTCGCCCCGTGAGCTGTCGATGCTGGGGCAGATGCCCGGCGTGACGGTGCATAAGGTGTTCGGCAACTATATCCACCGCGTCGAGATGCACAACGAGACGCCACCCTTCGATAATCCCAAGGTGCGGCTGGCGCTGAATTACCTTGTGCCGCGCGACGAGATCGCGAAGGCCGTCTATTTCGACACCGCCCGCCCGACCAAGAGCCCGATTTCAGAAATCTATCCGGGCTTCACGGATGAATATTTCGGCTTCGAGAACGATGTCGAGAAGGCCAAGGCCCTGCTGGCCGAGGCGGGCTTCCCAGACGGCTTCCAGACCGAGCTTGGCTATCGCACCGGCGACCAGATGGAAGAAGAGCTGGCGGTCATCCTCAAGACGGCCTTCGCCAAGGCCGGGGTCGATGTCACCCTGTCCAAGCTGCCAGCGTCAACACTGGTCGAGCGCTATACCAAGGGCCAGATCCCGATGTATTTCTTTCGCGACATGGCCATCGTTCCCGATGCCGCCTATGTGGCGAATCTGTGGCTGAACAGCAATTCGCTGATCGACTATTCGCGTTTCCACAGCGACGAGGTGAACGAGCTGATCAACAGCGCCCTCACCTCGACCGACGAGGAAAAGCGACTGGCGGACATGAAGCGCGTCCAGCAGATCACCATGGAAAACGCGCCTTGGGTGTTCCTGTTCAACCCCGGCTATCAGCTTGCGACCCGGCAGAACGTCAAGGGCTATTCGTGGTACACGCCCAACGGCAACGCCTGGTTCGATTTCCACAAGGAATGACCGCTGACGATAGCCTTGCCCGCCGGGGTCTTCCGGCGGGCATCTCTCTCTGACGGATGACCGACATGAGCCTTTCGACGACCTGGCGGCGTCTGCCGCGAACGCTGCGCATCGTGTTGACGCGGCTTCCCATGGTGGTGCCGCAGATGCTTGGCGTCATCTTCGTGACCTTCATGCTGGTGCGGATGCTACCCGGCGATCCGGCCCTGCTGATGCTGGGCAACATGGCAACCCCGGAAAGCATCGCCAACCTGCGCGAACAGCTTGGCCTTGACGGCAGCCTGTGGCAGCAGTTCGTGCATTACCTGGGCGGCGTCCTTCAGGGCGATCTGGGAGTTTCGCTGTTCACCTCGAACCCGGTCGCCGTGGATCTGATGGAGCGCGCGCCTGCCACGCTGGAACTGATCTTCTACGCGATGATCCTGACCATCCTGATCGCGGTCGCCATCGCGGTCCTGGCGGTGGTCCGTCCAGGCGGCGTGGCCGATTACGTCAGCCGCTTCTATGGCATGGCGGCCGGAGCGATCCCGGATTTCTGGGTCGGCCTTCTGCTGATCTTCTTCCTGTTCAGCACCCTGGGGATCGCGGCGGCGCCGTTCGGCCGGATCGACCCGATGATCACCCCGCCATCCACGGTCACGGGCTTCTATACCTTCGACGCAATCATCGCGGGCGATTTCGCAGCACTGAAATCGGCAGCGGGGCGGTTGCTGCTGCCGGTGCTGACGCTGACCATCGTGAATGCGGGCGCGCTGATGAAGATGACCAAGACGACCTTCGCCGAGATCTGGCGTGCCGATTTCATCCGCCACCAGCGAGCTAGCGGATTGGGCCAGCGCCGCATCGTCCGCAACGCCTTGCGCAACAGTCTGCCGCCCATCATCACGCTTGTGGGCTTTCTGGTGGGCTTCCTGCTGGGTGCGGCCGTGCTGGTCGAGACGATCTTTTCCTGGGGAGGGCTCGGCCAATACGCGGTGCAGGCGGTGACCTATTCCGATTACCCCGCACTGCAAGGCTTTGTGCTGGTGGCGGCGGTATTCATCCTGGTGGTCTATTTGGTCGTAGATATCCTCTACGAACTGGCCGACCCGCGGATTCAGGTCTGAGGGGCCAATTATGCTAAAGATCAGGAATTTTTTTGCTTTTCTTCTCAGCAGACCAGGCGCGACTTTCGGGCTGGTGCTGCTGCTGCTACAGGTTATCGCAATCATCTTCGCGCCTCTTCTGGCAACACATGCACCGACAGAGGCCGATCCTTTGGCCTCGCTCCAGCCGCCATCTGTTGCGCATTGGTTGGGCACGGACGTGTCCGGAATGGATATCTATTCACGCATCATCTATGCCACACGGGTCAACCTGCTGATTTCAGTCGTGGCAGTTGCGGTGGCTTTTGCTATCGGTGTGCCCATAGGTCTGCTCGTCGGATACTATCGAGGTTGGGCCAGCACCATGGTCATGCGCGTCTTCGATTTCATCCAGTCCTTTCCTGTCTTCGTATTGGGAATGGCGCTGGTATCGGTGATGGGGCAGGAGATATGGAACGTCGCGATCGTGCTTGCGGTACTTTTCGTGCCGATATTCGCCCGTCTGATCCGGGCCGAGGCGCTGTCTCTGCGTGACCGTCCGTTTATCGCTGCCGCGCGCTGTTCGGGCGCCACGGATGGCAAGATTATGTTCCGGCACATCCTGCCAAATGCCCTGACGCCGGCCATCGTCCAGATTTCAATCTCGATCGGGATGGCAATCCTGCTAACCGCGGGTCTGTCCTTTATCGGGGCAGGAGTGCGGATGCCATTGCCCGAATGGGGGCTGATGGTTTCCGTCGGATCGCAGCAGATGATCCTAGGCGTCTGGTGGGTCGCGCTTTTCCCCGGCTTGGCCATCGTCTTTTCCGTGCTGAGCTTTGCCCTGATGGCGGACGCGTTGCGCGACTATGTTGACCCCCGCAGGGAGAGAGCCTGATGCAGATCCAGGATACAAAGCCGCTGCTTGAAGCCCGCAACCTATCGGTGACATTCGGGGAGCAGACGGTGCTTCACAGTGTCAACCTGCAACTGGGCCCAGACGAGGTGCTAGGCATCGTGGGTGAAACCGGCGCAGGCAAATCTGTTCTTGCTCGTGCCCTGATCGGTCTATTGCCGGGCAAGGGGCAGGTCAGCGGCGGGAAAGTTCAGGTGGCTGGGCGCGACCTGAGTCAGATGTCTGCCGAGGAATTGCGTAAGCTGCGTGGTGGCCAAGTTTCCTTGATTGGTACGGATGCCAAGTCTCTTCTAGACCCGGTGCGTCCCGTCGGCGTGCAGGTGGCTGATGTGTTGCGCGCGCACAAGAATATCAGCCCCGCTGCCGCACGTGCAGAGGCGATAGCGCTTTTCAGCAAGGTGGGTATCGTCGATCCCGAAAAGCGCGCCGAAGCCTACCCCCATCAACTTTCCGGTGGAATGGCCCAGCGAGTGATCATTGCCATGGCTCTTGTGGCCGAGCCGCGAGTTATTCTCGCGGACGATGCGACCCTGGGGCTAGATGCGACGATCCAGGTCCAGGTGCTGGACCTGCTGGTGGCGCGCTGCCGCGAGGCCGGTATGGGCGCGATCATCATCACCCATGACCTTGGCATCGTCGCACGCTATTGCGACAGGGTGTCGATCATGCGCGATGGCCATATCGTCGAAGAGGGTGCAACGGCTGCATTTCTACATCATCCCACAACCGAATATGGTGCTGAACTACTGGCAGCAGCCCGCGCACGACCCGCCCCCATGACGAGGTCCGATCTACAACCCGACATTGGCAGGGCAACCCCGCTGCTCGAGGTCGTCAACTTGGTCAAGCATTTTCCAACTCCTTCTGGCCACGTGGTCAAGGCGGTGGATGACGTCTCCTTTGCAATTCCAAAAGGCGAGACGTTGGCGTTGGTAGGTGAAAGCGGATCAGGGAAAACAACGGTGGGTCAATGCCTTGTACGACTGCTGGGCTCAGACAGCGGCAGGGTTCTGTTCAATGGGGACGATGTGCTGACGCTGCCTGACAAGGCGTTTCGCCCCATGCGGCGTAACATCCAGATGGTATTCCAAGAACCCTATGTTGCCCTTAATCCGCGATGGACAGTGGAGCGATTGATCAGCGAGCCATTGGCGCTTGACCCCACCGCGTCGACTTCCGCGACCCGGCGAGCCCGGGTGCTTGAGATGCTGGATTTGGTGCGCCTTCCCAGCCGACTTGCCGACGTCTTTCCCCATGAACTGACGGCGGGTGAACAAAAGCGGGTTGGGATGGCACGGGCGTTGGCAACTCGCCCCGACTTCGTGGTTTTCGATGAACCAACGACCGCTTTAGATATCCGGGTGCGCGCCCAGATCATCGATCTGGTGCGCGACCTGCAACGCGAGATGCAACTGGCGACGCTTTTCATCACCCATGACCTGAATTCGGTTCGGTCGCTTGCACATAATGTCGCCGTGATGCGCCACGGCAAGATCGTCGAAATCGGAGAAACCGAACGTATCTTCGCCCATCCTCAGCACGACTATACCCGCATGCTCTTGGGCGCGGAATTGCCCATTGAACGATTTGCGGCCTGATCGGGAAGGAAATCTTGAATGAGTGAACGTCACGTTCTGATCACCGGCGCTGCCGGGCTGATCGGCAATGCCGTGCGGTGCAAGCTGGAGGATCGAGGAACAAGTGTGATCGCCGTCGACCGCATGGCTACGACCGTGGATGGGCGCGAGGTTCGCGAATGCGATGTGACCGATGTCCATGGTTTACACGCAATCGCCCGCGCCCATGACATCGACCGGATCGTCCACTGCGGAGCATTTTCAGGACCGATGGTATCGCCCGACCACCCGATCCAGATGGTGCAAGTGAATATCGGCGGCGCTGCTAATATCGGCGAACTTGCCCGCGTCATTGGCAATGTTCGCGTGGTCTTTGCCTCGACGGCGACTGCCTATGGGGTGACCCCGCCTGCTCCCGTTTCCGAAAACACGGTGATGGTGCCGGACACGATGTATGGGGCCTCGAAGGCGGCTGCCGAACATGTGATGAACGCCTACAAGCTACAGTTTGGAGTGGATACGGTGAACCTGCGCATTGGCTGGGTCTACGGTCCACGTCGCAGCACCGCCTGCCTCATCCGCCAGATGCTGACCGATGCGATAGCGGGCCGACCCACCCACATTCCCTTTGGTCGCGACTTTCCGCGACAGTATCTGCACATCGATGATGCGAGCGCCGCCATGATCGCGGCTCTCGACCGGCCGAATCTCTCGCAGCAAGCCTACAATATTACCGGTGGCTCCTGGCTGACTCTGGCCGAGGTTGCCGAGACAGTGATGCGAGTTGTCCCCGGCGCCAGGGTGGAGGTCGCCTCCGGCGACGATCCGGGCGACATGCGCCAGGAACGCTTCGACATCTCTGCCGCCGAGCGCGACCTGGGCTATCGGCCGAACATTTCGCTCGAGGAGGGCATCCGCAGCTATCTGGACTGGCTGAAAGCCCGGGAGAACGAGCAATGACATCTATCGTCGCGCCCTTTTCGCTGCAGGGCCGCAAGGCGCTGATCACCGGCGGCAGCCGGGGCATCGGCGCGGCCATTGCCATGCTGTTTGCCGATGCGGGCGCCGATGTGGCCATCTGCCATTTCGGCGATGCTTCGGGAGCAGAGGCTCTGGGCGCCGAGTTCCAGGCCGCCGGACGCCAGCTTGCCTTCCTAGAATGCGACGTGGCGGACGAGGCGCAGGTCTCGGCCCTAGCCGAATGGACGGCTACGACCCTCGGCGAGCCCGACATCCTAGTGAACTGCGCCGGCATTGGCGGCAAGGATAAACCCTTTGGCGATGTCACGGTCGCCGAATGGGACCGGATGCTGGGCGTGAACCTGCGCGGGGTGTTCCTGGTCACGCGCGCCTTTTTCCCCGGCATGGTGGAACGGCGTTACGGGCGGATCGTCAACATCGCCTCGCAACTGGCCTATAAGGGCGCGCCGGGCCTTGCGGCCTATGTCGCGGCCAAGGCGGGCGTGGTCGGGCTGACCCGCGCCCTGTCCTATGAAGGGGCCGCGCATAACGTCATGGTCAACGGCATCGCCCCCGGCCCGGTGGAAACGCCCTTGCTGATGGGCCACAGCGACGCCTGGCTGACGATGAAGAGAGGGCAGCTGCCGGTCGGGCGCTTTGGGCAGCCGGACGAGATCGCTCCCACCGCGCTGCTGCTTGCTTCGGAAACGGGCGGGGCATTTTACTGCGGGCAGACGCTTTCGCCCAACGGCGGCGACGTGATGGTATGAGGAGAGGGAACGTCATGCAGGAATTCGACCTGGTCATCCGGGGCGGCACGGTCGTAACCGCCGCTGATACCGCACGCGCGGATGTAGGCATCCGCGACGGCAAGATCGTGGCTGTCGGGCTGGACCTGGACAAGGGCAAGCGGGAACTCGACGCGACGGGCTTGCGCGTGATGCCCGGCGGCATCGACAGCCATGTGCATCTCGCGCAGCCCGCCTTCGGCGGCCCGGCCATGGCCGACGGCTTCGAGACCGGCACCCGATCCGCCATCGCGGGCGGGAACACCACTGTCATCCCCTTTGCCCTGCAATCGCGCGGCACGTCCCTGCGCAAGGCGGTCGAGGACTACCACAAGGAGGCCGAGGGCCAGTCCTATTGCGACTATGGCTTTCACCTGATCCTGACCGATCCAACGCCTGCCGTGTTGGGGCAGGAACTACCTGCCCTGGTCGCGGCGGGCTATACCTCGCTCAAGGTCTTCATGACCTATGACGACATGGTGCTGAACGACCGCGAACTGCTGGAGGTCTTCGATGCGGCGGGGGAACAGGGCGCCCTGGTCATGGTTCATTGCGAGGGCTATGACGCCATCCGCTTCATGACCGAGAAGCTGGAAAAGGCAGGCAAGGTCGCGCCTTACTATCACGCCGTGTCGCGCCCCCAGTCAGTCGAGCGCGAGGCTGCCCACCGCGCCATCAGCCATGCGGAGCTTACCGGCGTGCCGATAATGATCGTCCATGTCTCGGGCCGCGAGGCAATGGAGCAGATCCGTTGGGCGCGAAACCGCGGGCTGAAGATTATGGGCGAGACATGCACCCAGTACGTCTCGCTGACGGCCGAGAATCTGAAGGGCCTGAACATGGACGACACGGGCAGCAAATATGTCTGCTCGCCCCCGCCGCGCGACCGCGAAAGCTGGGATGCGATCTGGAACGGCATCCAGACCGGGGTCTTTCAGACCTTCTCCTCGGACCACTGCCCCTTCTACTTCGAGGGCGAGATGGGCAAGAAGAACCCAAAGGCCCGCACGGCTTTCAAATGGGTGCCGAACGGCATTCCTGGGGTCGCGGTCCGCATGCCGATCCTGTGGTCCGAAGGCGTGGTCAAGGGCCGGATCACCGAGAACCAGTTCGTCGCGCTGGCCTCGACCAACCACGCCCGGATCTATGGGCTGACCTCCAAGGGGTCGATCGCGCCCGGCTATGACGCCGACATCGTGCTGTGGGATCCCGCCCGCACCGTGACGATCAGCCAGTCTCTGATGCATCACGGTTCCGACTACACGCCCTGGGAGGGGTATGAGGTCACCGGCTGGCCCCATGCCACGATCCTGCGCGGCGAGGTGGTGATGCAGGAAGGCGAGATCCTGGGGAAGAAGGAGGGGGGCAAGTTTCTTCCCCGCGCCCTATCGCCGATGGCAAGCCGCGGCGCGGGCGCCCCAATGGACTGAGCGCGCCGGTCAGGCGCCGAAGCGGCGCCATGACCGGCCCAGCCTGTCTGCATCCATGCCCCGGCCGATCAGCACGATCACGCCTTCCTCGGGCGGCGGTCCGGCCAGGGCATCGTTGTCCTCTGGCAGGATTTCGGGTGGCTGCACGACCTGCCGTACCGATTGCAGCAGCAGGCGCCCGGCCGACGTGCGCACCACGCCCTTGATGCGCACGATGTCGTCGCCCCGGGCCTGAAGCAGGGCGGAAAGCCAGGTGGACAGCGCCACCCACCCGCCCTCGCCACTGGCCTCCAGTCGATAGGGCATGATCGGCTCGCTGGCGCCAAGCGGGGGCAGGTCGAGGGGACGAAGGCCCTCTTCCATGGGCAGCGGAACGGGAACGCCATGTTCCGCCGCCGACAGGGCGGCACCAGGGTTGATCTGGCGCAGCGTCAACGCGATACGCCCCACGGTTGCAGGATCGGCCTGCAGGGGCTTGGTCAGGATCAACTCGTCCGCCGCCTCGATCTGCGCGCGCGCGAGGTGTTCGGTGGCGAGTTGGGGGCTCCCATGAAGGCTGTCCACCAGAACCAGCGTCTGCGCCATAGCCAGACGGCGGGTCAGGACGGAATCTTCCGCTATGGCCTCAGCGATCCGGCCCGGATCCGCCAACCCGCTGGTTTCCAACAAGATCCCCGCGATCCGACCCGCCTGTCGGCCGCTGGCCGCGTCGCAGATGGCGCGCAGTGTTGAAAGTAGCCCCGGCAATTCCGTGCAGCAGGCGCAGCCCCCGGCCAGGACGGTGATCCGGCCCGCCCCGGCCAGCAGCAGGTTGTCCACCGGGGTTTCCGCCGCCTCGTTTACCAGGACATGATGCCGGACAAATCGTCCCATGTGCAGTTGGTGGCGCAGCCAAGTGCTCTTCCCGGCGCCCAGAAAGCCGCCCAGGATCGTCAGCGGCAGGCGGCCATCCGAACGGGTTTCAGGCATCAGCCAGGGCCCGATCGGACAGCGGGTCGATGGGTTGCCCCGCCATCCGTCCAGCCACGGCCCACAGCGCGGCCAGATCCGGCACCAGTTCCCGCTGCCCACCCGGCGCAAAGAGTTGCAGGCCCGGGGTGACGCCGTCGTCCCAGGCCTTCAACCCATAGGGGGCTAGAAGGCGGTTGATCGCCTCCTGCCGGGAAAAGCGCAGGCGCAGCCGGTCGCCGGGCTTCTGCGCGCCCGCATCCGTCCAGTGTCCCGGCGCGGTCGGAAAACCGCAGGCGCTGCACATGGCCTTCTCCTTTTCAGATTACCTCGGGCCGCTTGCCCGAATCGAAGGGATAACGCTTGCGGAAATCGTCCGCGATCTCCTCGAACGTGGCCCATTCCACACCTTCATGGCCGTTGATGTATTCAATCAGCCGTTCCAGCATCAGCAGCACCTGAGGCCGTCCCGAGACATCGGGATGGATGGTGAAGGCGAAGACGCCGTAATCCATTTCCCGATACACCCAGTCAAACTGGTCGCGCCACATCTCCTCGATATGGCGGGGATTGACGAAGCCGTGGCTGTTCGGGGCCTTCTTCATGAACATCATCGGCGGCAGGTCGTCCACATACCAGTTGGCCGCGATATCGACGAGGTCGATTTCCCTGCCATGTTTCAGTGGATGCATCCACTCCTTCGCCTGCTTGGTATAGTCGATAGTGTTCCATTCGTCACCGACCCGCGCGTAGAAGGGCTGGAAGTCGCGATAGCCCTGCGAATGGTCATAGCTGAAGTTGTATTTCTGGAGCAGCGCGGCGGTCGAGTTCGACATTTCCCACCAGGGCGCCACATAACCGCGCGGCGCACGGCCGGTCAGGCCCTCGATCAGCTCGATCGACTTGACCAGCACGTCTTCCTCTTGCTGGGGCGTCATGGCGATTGGGTTTTCATGTAGATAACCATGCGCGCCGATTTCGTGACCGGCGTCCACGATCATCCGCATCTGGTCGGGGAAGGTTTCCAGCGAATGACCGGGGATGAAGAAGCTGGTGCGCAGGTCGTATTTCTTGAACAGCCGCAGCAGGCGGGGGATGCCGACCTCGGTTGCGAAGACGCCGCGCTGGATGTCGGAGGGGCTGTCGCCGCCGCCATAGGATCCGATCCAGCCTGCGACAGAGTCGATGTCGGTGCCGAAGGCGCAGTAGATTTTCTTGCTCATCATGGTCTCCGTGTTGGGATGGTTTCAAAATCGCCGGGCTGCCAAGACAGGTTCGTAACCTCGCCGAACCGGCCGGGCGCTCCGGTCATCAGCGCCAGTATCAGCACCAGCCGCGCCTTCAGCGCGTCCAGATCGCCGCTGCCCTGCAGACCCCGGTTCAGCAGGTCGATTTCTCCTCCAACCTGGCCATAGGTCCGCGACAGCACGCGTCCGCCCCGGGTCCGGCTGGAAAAGACCACAGGCATGCGTTCCGCCGCTGCGGTCAGCGGGTCCAGCCAGGACGAATGCACATGCCCGCCACCTGCCAGATCCAAAACCAGGCCGGCGGCGCCTGCGGCCAGGCAGGCATCGACCAGCAGGGGCGGGTCGGACAGGCCGGGCTTCAGGATCGGCACGAAAGGCAGGGCGGCGTCTTGCGGAATGTCGAATGCCGTCCTGGGGGGGGCCTTTGCATAAAGGGCAGGGCGCTCCTCGGCCATCCAGCCCAGCGGCGCCGGGGACCAGAAGGCTCCGGTCGACGAGGTGTCGCGTTTCTGCACCCAGGCGGCGGGATGGATCACGTCGTCAAAGGCCACCATGACACCCAGATCGCGGCAGCCAGGATCCACCGCGCAGGCCACGGCGGCCAGCAAGTTGGCGGGACCGTCGGCTCCGGGCAACGAGGGGTTGCGCATGGCCCCAGTCACCACGACCGGCATGGATCCCCGATGCAGCAGGTGCAGGACAAAGGCCGTTTCCTCAATGGTGTCGGTGCCCTGCGTGACCACGATGCCCGCGATCCCCTCATCCTCATGCGCGCGGATCGCCGTCGCCAGGTCGAACAACAGCGGCAGGCCGATTTCCGTCGAAGGCAGGTTCGACAGGTTCCGCGCGCCGATCTGTGCCAAGGTGCCCAGTTGCGGGACCGCCGCCACCAGATCCATGCCTGTCAGGCTGGGAGCCACACCCGATGCGCCCGAGTCAGGCGCGCAGGCGATGGTGCCGCCAAGGGCGATGATCTCGACCCGGGGTTTCATCCTAATCCTCGTGCGGGGTGCCGGTCGAATCATTCATGCCGGGCAGATGATGGTTCAGGCCAGCGTCCCAAGCGGCGTGCACGGTGTCGCCAACCCGGTGGGGATGCGCGAAGTAATCCTCGTCGTCCATGTAGATCATGAACTCCTCGCCCAGACCGGTGTCGAGCGCGACCTTTACGAAGGTGCCCTGGTATTCGATGTTGACCACCCTTCCGGACAACCCATTGCGCGCCGCAGGTTCGGGCCGGGTTACAATCCGGTCACGGCGCACGGAAAAGCGCAGGTCCTGGTCCGGCGCTGTCCCCGGCGCGGCGGGCAGGTCGTAAACACCTCCGTTCCGCCCCGCAACCACCGCTTTGGTCCCGTCGATGCGTTCCACCCGGCCCGCCAGCACGTTCTGGCCCCCCATGAAGCGCGCGACATAGGGGCTGTGCGGGCGATTGTAGATCTCGCGCGGGCTGGCGGCCTGCTCGATCAGCCCGTGATCCATCACCACTACCTGATCGGCCAGGGCGATGGCCTCGGGTTGCGTGTGGGTGACGTGGATGAAGGTGATGCCCAAGTCGTTCTGAAGGCGTTTCAGTTCCACACGCATCTTCAGGCGCAGGAATTCGTCCAGGGCCGACAGGGGCTCGTCCAGCAGCAGCACCTTAGGCTTGTTGATCAGCGCGCGGGCCAGGGCCACGCGCTGCTGCTGGCCGCCCGACAGTTCGGACGGCACCCGGTCGGCCAGATGCAGAAGCTGTACCCTGTCCAGCATCTCGCGTGCGGCCTGCCGCCGTTCGTCGGCGCGCACGCCCTTGACCCGCAAGCTGAAGGCCACGTTATCGGCCAGCGACAGATGCGGGAACAGCGCATAGTTCTGGAACATCAGCGCCGTGCCCCGGCTGCCGGTGCGGGCCGTGGTCACATCCGTCCCTCCGATCAGGATGCTGCCCGAGGTCGGCGTCTCATGCCCGGCGATCATCCGCAGCAGCGTGGTCTTGCCGCAGCCCGAGGGGCCGATCATGCAGCAATAGGCCCCGCCGTCGATGGTCAGGTCGACATTGTTGACGGCCTTGGTCCGCCCGTAGAGCTTGGTGACATGCCGGATGTCGATGCGGCTTTGTTCGGTCATTCAGTCTTTCCCTTGGCGCGCGACCGCTGTTTCTGGATGACGGCGATGGCCAGGAAAGCCATGGCAATCACCAGGAAGCTGACGGCGGATGTCACGGTCCCGATGGCATAAAGCGCGGGCGTCGTGACGTTGGTGGTCATGTTGGAAATCTCGATTGGCAGGGTGTTCCTGCCTCCCACGGTCAGCAGCGATCGCGGCATTTCATCATAGGACAGGGTAAAGCCGAATAGGGCGACGGCGATCAGGCCGGGGAACAGGATCGGCACGGTGACAAGGCGCAGCACCTGCCAAGGCCGGGCGCCAGCGTCACGGGCCGCTTCCTCCCACGATCCGTCGAAGCGGTTCAGCACGGCGAACATGATCAGCAGCCCGAACGGCAGCGTCCAGCTGAGATGCGCGCCAAGGCCCGACATCCACCACGACAGTCGCAGGCCAAGCAGTTGGAAGAACTGGCTGATGCCCAGGCCCAGCAGGATGCCGGGCACGATCAGGCTGATGATCGACAGATAGAAGATCGGCCCCGCACCCCAGAACCGGCGGCGGAAGCCAAGCGCCGCGAACAGGCATACGACCGCCGTGATCGCCATGGCCATGACGCCCAGGGCCAGCGACCGCCGGAACGCCCCACCCAGATCTCCATATCGGCTGGAGGTCCAGAGGTCGTTGAACCAATGCGTCGACACCCCGCGCATCGGGAAGGTCAATCCGCCCGTCGGCCCCTGAAAGCTGAGGATGAAGATCATCAGCATCGGGCCATAGAGGAACAGCACGAACAGCGCGAAGAAGGCCGCCAGGACGTAAAAGCCCGCACCCCGGCGCGTGGATGATTGCGTCATAACCGCCTCCTTACCGCGCCAGTTCCGCGCGGATGTCCACCACGCGCAGGATGGCCGAAACCATCAGTACCACCACCAGCACCAGAAGCACCGCCATGGCCGCGGCCTGAGGATAGAACAACTGGTCGATCTGGTTCTTCATGGCCGAGACGACGGAGGCGCTCTGGCCCCCGCTCATCACCCGGACGACGAAGAAATCGCCCATCACTAGCGTGACGACGAAGATCGACCCAAGGGCGATCCCGGTCTTAGACAGCGGAACGATCACGCCGGTCAGGATCTGCCAGGAATTGGCGCCGGCGTCACGCGCGGCCTCGATCAGGTTGGGATTGATCTTGGCCATGCTGTTGAAGATCGGCACGATCATGAACAGCGTGAAAAGGTGGATATAGGTCAGCACCACAGCGAAATCGGAATAGAGCAGGATGTCCAGCGGCTGCTGGATCAGCCCGGCCTGCATCAGCATCTGGTTGAACAGCCCCTCGCGCCCGAGGAAGGGGATCCAACTGACCATGCGGATCACGTTCGAGGTCCAGAACGGGATCGTGCAGAGCAGGAAAAGCCCGATCTGCCATTTCAGGTTGCGGACATGGAAAACCAGAAAATAGGAACATGTGAAGCCGATCAGGACGGTCGCCACCAGCACCATCGCCGCGTATTCCAGCGTGTTGACAAACAGCGTCAGCGTGACGCCGGCGGACAGTACGTCGCGGTAGTTCTGCCAGGTGAAGGCAGGATAGACGGAAATCCCGTCCGATTCCCAGAAGCTGAGCAGCAGCACCGTGCCGATGGGAATGCCGACCATGGCCAGCATGATGATGGCAAGCGGCGCCACCTGAAGATAGGGGGTCATGCGCGTACCGCCCCCCGATGATTGCGCGGACATGACAGGGTTCCTTGGTCCAGGTGCCGTTCCATGAAAGGGCGGCGGGCCGCGCCGCCCCGCTCATCAGGCCGAGATGAACTCGTTCCAGCGCTGGACCATGTAGCGTTCCTCGTCCATTACCGTATTCCAGCAGGCGACATTGCCCATGCGATCCTGGAAGGACCCGCCGTCGCGTACGGCGCCGGCCTTGTCCATCACCGCGCCGTAAGGATCCAGGATGTCCTCGGTCGCGGGCTTGCCTTCGTACCAGTAGCCCACTTCGTTCGGCGTCAGGTTGGCCAAGGCGGTTTCCGGGACCGACGAGTAGTAGCCCTGCCGGGCGATGAAGGCGCCCTGCCAGCCGGTCAGATACCAGTTCAGGTATTCATAGGCTGCCTCGCGCTTCAGCCCTTCCAGGTGACCCATTAGGCCCATCCCCAAGCCCCAACCGCGATACCCTTCCTTCAGGCCCTGATAGACGCATCCGAGACCGCGCGATTTCACCGCCGTCACGGCAGGCGACCACATCGACTGGATCACGACTTCGCCCGCAGCCATCAGGTTCACGGATTCGTCGAAGGTGGACCAGAAGGCACGGAACTGGCCCGCCTTCTTCAACTCGATCAATCGGGTGATGGTGTGGTCGATCTCGTCCCGGGTCATGTTGCCCTTGTCGCCATAGGTGATCTCTCCCATCGCCTCCAGCGCCATGGCGGCGTCCATGATGCCGATCTGCGGGATGTTCACCAGGGCGGTCTTGCCCTTGAATTCGGGGTTGAACAACTCGGCCCAGCTTTCGACAGGCCGACCGATGAGGTCCGACCGGATCCCCACCGTGTCGGCATTGTAGATCGTCGGCATGGTGGTCGCGTAATCGGTGGCCTCGGCTGCGAAAGACGTGTCACCGGGGCCGCCGGTATACATCACCTCGAAGGGCATGGTGCCCTGGCGGGAGAGCTCGGACCCGTCGAAGTTCTTGCCCTCCCTCATCAGCGGCGTCATCTTCGACCAGTTGGCGATCTTGGCAATTTCCACGGGCTGCAGCTTGCCCGACCGCCAGACCTTCTGCATGGCCCAGAACTCCAGGTCGGCGATGTCGATGGTCTCGGGCTGGCTGACGACCTTGGTCATCAACGAGGTGCTGTCGGCGGTCTGCGGAACGATCCTGAATCCCAAATCGGCACTCGCCTTTTCCGCAATGTCCGCGATCACCGAATAGGACGGCCCAACCTGGTTCAGGGTCACGTCCTTGATGTTCTGCGCCCAGATCATCGGCGCGCCGAGGATGCCGGACCCGGCCGCAACCCCGGCCGTCGCGGCCGAGGTCTTCAGAAAGCCGCGGCGCGTCAGCCTCGCGGAGTCCTCATCATTCATGTCTATCATACCATCTCTCCCGGTTGGTTGCCGCGGCATCTGCCACGGAATTACGCCGGCCCGGGCCAGTTATGCGGCCTTCTGAGACTCAGCGGCGATAGGATTACGGTAGCAAACTGTCTTTGGGATGCAATGCACATTTTCGGCTTTGCTCCAAGAATATATCTATTAGAATCGGCGAGGGTATTCAGGGAAATGACTGCCTGTTTGCACCGGAAACCTGCGCGGATTTTGAGCAATGAGCGAATCGGCATGATCTCGGATGGCAAGGACTGGACAGGCCGCTTCAGGGACACGGGCAGTGCCTTTCTGTATACGTCTGTGCGTGATCTTCTTGCGGCCAAGATCCGGCAGGACGAACTGCCTGAAGGAGCCCTGCTGAAAGAGGCGCCGATTTCCAGCCAGCTGGGGATAAGCCGAGCGCCGGTGCGCCGGGCCCTAGCGCTTCTCGCTGAAGACGGCTTGGTCACTGCGGCGGCGGGTCAGGGCTATGTCGTCGGACGATCAGGCATTCCCCTGCGGTTGTCGTCCCGGCGCCTGCACGAAATCCTAGCACCGGAAACCGGCGACCTGAACCGTACTGCCTCGTGGGAGCGGATCTTTTCTGAAGTGGCCGATGTCGTCACAAGCTGCATGCCCTTCGGCAGTTTTCGCATCCAAGAAACCGAACTCGGCGATCATTTCAACGTCAGCCGCACCGTCGCTCGCGAGGTATTGTGGCGCCTGATGGACCGGCGGCTGGTCGAGAAGAACCGCAAGTCCCACTGGATCGTCGGCCAGATGACGGCCCGGGATCTGCGCGACACGCTTCAGATGCGCCGCCTTCTTGAACCCGGGGCACTCGGGATGGTCGCGGCCGACCGCGCCAACGAAGGCTTTGATCGGCTTTTGGGGGACATCGAGGCGGCGATCAACAGCTTTCCCGCCTGCGGCGGCGCGACAATCGATCGGCTGGAGGAGGCGATGTTCGTGGACATGTACCGGGACGTGCGCAATTCGCGTCTTTTGGGGTCGATCCGCCGGAATCAGTTGTCCCTTCTGGTGCCCCGCCTGTTCAGGCGCCACTTTCCCATCATCGACGACCTGCCCGCCCTGCAGGAATATGCCCGGATCCTGCGTCATCTGGGGCAGGGACAGGTCCGGCAGGCCCAGGCTGTCCTGCACGGTCACCTGTGCCGCATCGAAGCCCTGGCCTTGGCGCGGCTGCGGGTTCTGTCGCTGCTCGAGGCGCCAGACATGGCCCCCTATATGACGCCCGTCTATCGAGGCCAGGATGGCTGAGGCGCTGCGGGTCATCGGTACATCCGCCACCCTGACCGAGGCGCTGCGCCGGCAGGCCCATGCCGACCTAGACTTCCCCGTGCAGTTCGAGGTGCTGGACGGGCTGTCGTGCCAAAGCCGGGGCGTCCTGTCCCCCGACAGCTATGACGTCTACGATCAGTGGTTCCATTCGGTAGACCTTCTGTGGACAGCAGGGTCGATCCAGCCGATCGACACGTCCCGGATCAGACATTGGCGGGATGTCTGGGCCTCGGATGTCTTCGCAGGACCGGGGCGCGGCTTCGGGACGCGCCCCGCTGATGTGCTGTTCGTCCAGCCCGACCGGTCGCTGTCGGCCACGCCCGCCTCGGCCCACCCGGTCATCTCGATGCTGCCGACCTCTTACAACATGGATAGCTTCGCCTATGGGCCGGAACTGGCGCTACGCCGGCATCCTGCCGAGCCGGAAAGCTGGGCCTGGCTTCTGGACGGCCGCTGGCATGGGCGATGCGCGCTGAGCCTGGATCCGGCTGCCAGCGCTGTCGAGCTTGCCCTGGCCGTCCAGGCCGCCGGGCTGATGAGGATAGGCGACTCCGGCGATCTGACGGTCGAAGAGATCGACGAGATGTTCGGGCATCTGATGGCGCGCAAGCGCAGCGGCCATTTCAGCCGCTTCTGGAGTTCGGCCGAGGACTCGATCCGCCTGCTGTCGACGTCGGGCTGCGTCCTGTCTTCGTTGTGGTCGCCCGCCTATTACGGGCTGAGGAGCTTGGACCACGATCTGACCTATGCCGCCCCGGTGGAAGGGTATCGGGGCTGGCATTCGGGCATGAGCCTGTCCGCCGCCCTTCACGGCGACCGCTTGGATATGGCCTATCGCTATCTGAACTGGTGGCTTGACGGCGTGCCGGGCGCGATCATGGCGCGGCAGGGCTATTACGTCTCGGTGCCGTCGCGGCTGTCCGAAACCCTGACGGACCAGGAATGGGACTATTGGTATGGCGGCCTTCCGGCAGCCGCGGATCTGCCCGACCAGTCTGGAGCGATCATCGTGCAGAAGGGCGAGCGTCGCGCTGGAGGAAGCTATCAACAGCGCCTTTCGAATATCACTGTCTGGAGCACCATCATGCCCGAACACAATTACCTAGTCCGGCGCTGGCATGAGTTCCTTCAAGGTTAGGCCTGGCTGCCGGGAAGCGAATAGGCTCTCACCCCTTCTGCCAATGCCCCACGATTTCAGCCATGTCAGCGGGTGGCCGCGATCGCCCACCATGTATTCGTGCATGGCGCTACGTGCCTTGGGTTCGGTTGCAGCTCAGAAAAAGGCCCGGCCTTGGAGTAGGTTTAGGTCGCGCAGGACTTCCAGAAGCGGCACGGGATCGGCGTCCTGTCCCATGGGCCGATCCTATAGTGGAGGGTAGTCGGCTTGACTGTCGATCACCTACTCCTCAGCTTCAGAACTGACGGCGACTGGGCTGGTGACCCTGGTGCCGGCGTATAACTCCTCGATCCAGCGGTTGATAACGGGCAACGCGGTTTCGTCGCCCCCTAGCAGTCATCAGTCGAAGACTGGTGCCGCCATGGCTGAACTGAGCGGGCTGCTAATCTACAGCACGTTGCCCGGCTGCATCGACAATGCCCATGCCTTCGCCGGGTCCGCTGCACGGACTGTGGAATCAAACGCAAGGCTGCCTGCGTCGAAGCAGCGGGGGGTATAGTAGCGCATGATTGGGAACTCCGGCGGCCAGCGAGAGACTTTTCCTCAGAATTCCATAACACCCGTACTGCGTCGACGATCTGCAAAGGCTGAAGGTTGTTTGGCAAACAGTGCAGTATGACGCATGGCGGCGCTGACTTCCTGGGTGTCAAGCCGCCGCATGTCGGACAGATTGTGCTTGCCTGTGAGGTGATCGACTACGGCGCGGTATAGCCGCCATCCACGAGGTGATAGCTTCCGGTGATGAAGCTGGCGCGGTTCGACAGCAGGAAACAGGTCAGGGCCGACACCTCAGCAGGTTTGCCGATGCGGCCCATCGGATGCAGGGCGGCCAAGCCTTCCATGACTTCGGCCGACAGATTGGCCGACAACAAGGGCGTGTCGATGAAGGCCGGACCCACGGCATTCACGCGGATGCCCTGTTGCGCATACTCCATGGCCGCGGTCTTGGTCAGTCCCAGAAGCCCGTGCTTGGCCGCGACATAGGGCGCGGAATTGGCAAAACCAACCGACCCCAGGATCGAGGACATGTTGACGATGGACCCGCCTCCCGTGCGCAGCATGGCGGGGATCTGCCACCGCATGCCGTAGAAGACGCCGTTCAGGTTGATGTCGATCACGCGGCGCCAGTCCTGCGACGGATAATCTCCGGTCAGCATAGACGGTCCACCGATGCCTGCATTGTTCACCGCCATGTGCAGCCCGCCGCAGTCCTTTTCCGCGAACGACGCCATCGCGTGCATGGTGTCCTCGTCGGTGACATCGGCGGCAAAGGCCTTGGCCTTGCCCCCGGCTGCGGCGATCTCGTCCACCACGCGGCGGCAGGAGTCGTCGTGAAGGTCGCTGACGATCACAAGCGCGCCCGAGGCTCCAAGCTCAAGGGCGATCTCGCGCCCCAGGCCCGAGGCGGCGCCGGTCACGATCGCCGTGCGGCCCGAGAAGTCGAAGCGAATGTCGGTCATGGCACGTTCCTTTCAGGTCATCGGATGTCAAGGTCGCCCCGGAAGGGCAGTTCCCACCTGGACGCAGGTCAACGGATGGCAGGTTTCCCAAGCAGGCCCAAGGCTTCCTCGGCGATCACGCGCTCCTCGTCGGCGGGAATGACGAATGCAGCGACGCGGCTGTCGCTGCTGCTGATGCAGGGGGCATTGGCCGCGTTCGCGTGGTCATCCAGAACCAGCCCAAGCCAGGCGAGCCGCTCCGCGACCATGGCCCGGATGCGGGGCTGGTGTTCGCCGATCCCGGCGGTGAAGACCAGGGCGTCGATCCCCCCCAAGGTGGCGGCCAGGCGCGCGCCCTCGCCCGCGATGCGCAGGCAGAACAGGCCGATCGCCTCGGCGGCCTCGGGACGGTCGCTGTCCAGAAGCTCGCGGCTGTCGGCGTCGATGCCTGACACGCCCAACAGCCCGCTTTCATGATAAAGCATCCTTTCCACCCGATCCAGCGTCCAGCCCATCGGTCCCAGAAGATGCAGCAGCACGCCCGGATCCAGGGCGCCGCAACGGGTCGCCATGGGGATGCCGTCCAGCGTTGAAAAACCCATCGAACTGTCGCGGCTGATGCCGCCCTGCATGGCGCAAAGGCTGGCCCCGCTGCCCAGATGCGCGGCAACCACCCGGGCATCCGCAGGCAGGTCGGTCCTGTTCAGGGCATCCGCGATATGGCGATAGGACAGCCCGTGGAAACCATAGCGGCGGATCCCTTGGTCGTGCAGTGCGCGGGGGATGGCAAGGCGCCGGGCCAGAGGATCATGCGTGGCGTGGAAGGCGGTGTCGAAGGATGTGGTCTGCGTCAGATCGGGATACAGCGCCCGCGCGGCGCGGATCAGGCGCAGGCTTTGCGGCTGGTGCAGGGGCGCCAGCCGCGACAGGCTTTCCATCTGCGCCAAGGTCGTGGCGTCGATGATGGCAGGGCCCGCGAACTGGTCACCGCCATGGACCACCCGATGCCCGATCACCGCAAGGGCCGAAAGGTCCACCTGCGTTCCGATCCAGTCAAGCGCCGTGCCCAGGATCGCGGTCATGTCGCCGATGTCCGCGCCTGCAAGCGGGTGGGTCAGCAGCTGCCCGTCCCGTGTCAGCCGCACCTCCAGCGGGTCGTCGCGAAAGTCGATGACGGCGCGGGCCAGGGGGCGGCTGCGGTTGCCGGCAATCGCATGGATGCCCAGCTTCACGGTCGAGGAGCCGGCATTGAAGGTCAGGATCGTGTCGGTCATGTCCGCACCCCCCGGGCGGCATTGCGGGTCACGATCAGCTTGGCAAGCGCGGCCGAGGCGATGCGCGCGGACAGGGGATCTGCCCTGCTGGTCAGCACGATCGGCACCCGCGCGCCCAGGACCAGGCCTGCGGCTGTGGCGCCCGCGAAATAGATCAGCTGCTTGGCCAACATGTTCCCGGCCTCCAGATCGGGGACCAGCAGGATGTCGGCCTGTCCCGCCACAGCCGACGTGATGCCCTTGGTCTGCGCCGCTTCGGGGCTGATGGCGTTGTCGAAGGCCAGCGGGCCATCGACCAACCCGCCGGTGATCTGGCCGCGTGCCGCCATCACGGTCAGGGCTGCGGCATCCAGGGTGGCGGGCATGGCGGCATTGACCGTTTCCGCAGCGGCCAGAACCGCCAGACGCGGCAGGTCCACGCCCAGCAGGTGCATCAGATCAATGGCGTTCTGGGCGATATCGCGTTTGTGGTCCAGGGTGGGCGCGATGTTGATCGCGGCGTCCGTCACGATCACCGGCTTGCCATAGGCGGGCACGTCCATGACATAGGCGTGGCTGATCCGCCGCGCTGTGCGCAGCCCGGAATCCCGCGCCACCACCGCACCCAGCAGTTCATCGGAATGCAGGCTGCCCTTGACCAGAACCTCGACCCGGCGGGAGGCCGCCAGTTCCACGGCCCGCGCGGCTGCGGCATGGCTGTGTTCCGTACCTTCGATGTCCATGCCATCAAGCGACACGCCTGCCTCGGCGGCTGCGGCGCGGATCCTGACCTCGGGGCCGATCAGCAGCGGCTCCAGCAGGCCCTCGTCGCGGACCTCAATCGCGCCCAGGATCGCAGCGCGCGAACAGGGGTGGACGATGGCCGCGCGGATCGGGGGGAGGGATCGCGCTTCGTCGATGAAGGGGGTGTAGCGGCTGGCGGGCAGCAGCACGGCCTGCGGCGCGGGCACGGCGGGCAGGGTCATGTCGGTTTCGGGGGCGATGACCGTGGCGGAGCCTTCCAGCACCCGCTCTCCCCGCTGGTTGGTGCAGAAGGCCTCCAGCCGCACCACCCGGTCGGCGTCGTGCTTTTCCCTCACGCGGACAGTCGCGGTCACCGTGTCGCCGGGCATGGCGGGGACCAGGAAACGGAAGCTCTGCTCCAGCTGGATCGTCCCCGGCCCTGGCAGGCGCGTGCCCAGAACCGCCGCCACCATCGCTGCCGTCCAGCTGCCATGGGCGGCGCTGTGGCCGCGCGAAGCGCCCGCGAAGACCGGCTCAAGGCTGGAAGGGCTCACATCACCCGACAGCGCCGCCACCATCGAGATGTCGTTGACCCCGACCGTGCGCGTCAGCGAGGCTTCGTCACCGATCCGCAAGCTGGCAAAGGTATGGTTCTTGAGGGCTTCGGTCACGCGGTCCTCTTATCGTTGGAAAACATAGCTGCCCGGCGCGTCCGCCAGCGGCGGAAGGCCCTTGTCGGGCGCACCCAAGGCGGGCGGTGCGTCCAGCGGCCCTGATTGCGCGGCAAGCCAGTCGCCCCAGGCGGGCCACCAGGATCCTTCGACCGGATCATGCGCAGCCTGCCAGTCAGGGGCCGAGATCAGCGCGCCGTCATCAGGCCGCGTCCCGATGCGGTAATGACGCCGAGGGTGGCCCGGGGGGCTGACGATCCCGGCGTTGTGCCCGCCCGAGGTCAGTACGAAGGTCACGTCCGTGTCTGTGAACTGGTGGAACTTGTAGACCGAGGTCCAGGGCGCGACGTGATCGCGTTCGGTGCCCACAGCAAAGACGGGGATGCGGATGTTCTGCAGCGCGGCGGGACGGCCGTCCACCATGAAGCGTCCGGCGGCCAGTTCGTTGTCCAGATAGAGGCGCTGCAGGTATTCCGAATGCATCCGCCAGGGCATCCGGGTGCTGTCGGCATTCCACGCCATCAGGTCGGACATCGGGCGGCGTTGCCCCATCAGATAGTCATGGATCACCCGCGACCAGACCAGGTCGTTCGACCGCAGAAGCTGGAACGCCCCCGCCATCTGGTCGTCCGACAGATAACCCCGGTTCCACATCATGCTGTCGAGGAAGTGCATCTGGCTGGGGTCGATGAACAGCGCCAGTTCTCCGGGTTCGGTGAAATCGACCTGTGCGGCAAACAGCGTCAGGGACGCCAGCCGGCCCCCTGCCGCAGCCCCCATCACGGCCGCCGCGATCGACAGCAGCGTGCCACCCAGGCAATAGCCGGTGGCATGAACCCGTGCCCCTGGTACGATGGCTTCCACGGCATCAAGAGCGGCCAACACGCCCAGGCGGCGGTAATCCTCCAGCGTTAGGTCGCGATCTTCAGGTCCCGGATTGCGCCACGAAATCGCGAAAACCGTGAAGCCCTGAGCCACTAGCCAGCGGATCAGCGAGTTCTCCGGCGACAAATCCAGGATGTAGTATTTCATGATCCAGGCGGGCACGATCAGCACCGGCTCGGGCCGAACCTGCCCGGTCGAGGGCGCATACTGGATCAACTCGATCAGATGGTTGCGGAAGACGACGGTGCCGGGCGTCACCGCCACCGTCTCGCCGGGGCGGAACGCCTCGGCCCCCGGGGGCGGCTGGTGGTTCATCAGCCGCAGGGCATCCTCGGCCCAGTTCTGCCACCCCTGCCACAGGTTCATGCCGCCGGTCTGCCAGGTGCGGGCCAGCACCTCGGGGTTGGTCAGGGGATTGTTCGAGGGCGAGAACACATCCAGCCACTGCTTTGCGACAAAGGACACCACATCCTCGTGGTGCTTCATCACACCCGGCACCTCGCGGGTGACGTTGTGCAGCCATTGCTGTCCCAGCAGAAAGGCCTGGGCCAAGGCGGCAAAGGGCAGCTGCTGCCAGCCCTCGTGGCGAAAGCGGGCGTCACCCGGCAGGGGACGGATCGCAGGCGGCGTCTTCGGGTCCATGGCCGAGGACAGAAGCCAGGTCATCAGCCGGCTAGTCTTGCGGCCCGCCTTCCACAAAAGCTCGGCCCGCTTGCCTGGGGCCTGGGCCAGGTGGAACGCCCAGTCAAAGCCGGCAAGCGCCAGCGACCCCGGCGAGATGCCACCCGTCAGGTGACCGCCAAGCGCCTCTCGCATCCGGTCCATCGCCTGGAACGCGGCAAGGCCCAACGTCGCGTCCTGGTCGGCCGGGGGCATCATCGCAGGCGGCGCAAGGAAGGCGGTCTGGTCGGGCATCTCGGTCCTTGGTGGTTCAGGGATTTGCGGGTTATCCTTACCGGGTCCAGCATCGGGTAATCTTGACCTGAATCAAGGTTTGATGCCGGACCATGGCCTTACCATCCAGATTTCATCAGACAGGATCACGGACATGAAGGACGACAAGAATGCGAAGCCGGAAACGGCCGCCCTGCCGGATGTTCCGGGATTAACCCTGCCCGACGTTCTTCTCTGGCCGATACGGATGCAAGAACTGCTATGGCGGGAAGCGCTTCTGACGATGGCACGAATGGCAGAGCTTCGGGCCGAATGCTTGCGCAACATGGCCCAAGTTACCCTGCCCATGGACGCAGCCGCCCTCCAGACTGACTATGCCAGCAAGCTGCTGGACGTGGTCCAGGAAGAAGGCAACCGATTTGCCCGCGCCATGCGCGACGCAGCGCCGGCAATCCGCAAGGCTGCCTGATCCACAAGCCGTAACGGACCGCTGCCGTCCATCGGACTGTCACGGCAGGCTATGTGGAGCTGCATCCCGACGCCCGGCCCCGGATCCGCATAGCCCCTGCAAGGAACAACGATTACCCGATGACGAACCCCAGCGACCTTGCCGACGCCTACGCCCGTCCTGCTTCCGAAGTCCTGACCGCCCTGGACGCCACCGCCACCGGACTGTCCTCATCCGAGGCTGCCGCCCGACTGTCTCGCCACGGCCCCAACAGCCTGCCCGGAGCAAAGCCGCGACCAGCGATCCTGCGGTTGCTGGCGCAGTTCAACAATGCGCTGATCTATTTCATGCTGGCGGGGGCAGGGGCTGCAGCAGCCCTGGGTCATTATGTCGATGCCGGCGTGATCCTGGCCGTGGTGATCGTTAACGCGATCGTGGGCTTCCTGCAGGAAGGCAAGGCCGAAAGCGCGCTGAACGCCATACGCGACATGATCGCGCCCCAAGCCAGCGTCTTGCGCGACGGGCGGCGGATCAGCGTCGGCATGGCAGACCTCGTGCCCGGCGACGTGGTGCTGATCGAGGCGGGCGACCGCGTGCCCGCCGACCTGCGCCTGATCTCTGCCCGCAACCTCCTGGTGGATGAGGCGATCCTGACAGGGGAATCCGTGGCGTCGACCAAGGGCGTCGATCCGGTCGCGGCCGGGGCAGCCCTGGGCGACCGGCGCCCCATGGCGTTTTCCGGCACGCTTGTCTCGGCGGGCCAGGGCAGCGGCGCCGTCACTGCCACCGGCACCCGGACCCAGATCGGCCGCATCAGCACCCTGCTGCACGAGGTCGAGCCCCTGACCACACCGCTGCTGCGCCAGATCAACGCATTCGCTCATCGCTTCACACTGTTGGCCTTCGTGGGCGCGGCGCTGATCTTTGCCTTTGCGGTCTCGCTGCGCGGCTATGCCTGGGACGACGCGCTGATGGCGGTCGTGGCGCTTGCTGTGGGCCTGGTCCCCGAAGGCCTGCCCGCCGTCATCACCATCACGCTGGCCATCGGCGTGCAGCGCATGGCCGCCCGTCGCGCGGTGATCCGTCGGCTGCCCGCGGTGGAAACACTGGGTGCGACCTCGATCATCTGCTCCGACAAGACCGGCACCCTGACCCGGAACGAGATGACCGTGGGGCGTGTGGTGACAGCCGATGGCGTGAGCGTGGTCCAGGGCGCCGGCTATGACCCGACCGGCCATGACTTCACCCCTGAACCCACTGCGCGCGGGCTGCTGCGGGCCGGGCTTTTGTGCAACGACGCCGAACTGAACCCTGGCACCTGGAAGGTCGAGGGCGACCCGATGGAGGGCGCGTTGATTGCCGCCGCGATGAAGGCGGGCCTCGACCCAGCGACCGAGCGCGCCGCCAGGCGGCTGGACGCCATTCCCTTTGATGCCCAGCATCGCTTCATGGCGACGCTGCACGATATGCCAGGGCAGGGGCGGGTGATGCTGGTCAAGGGCGCGCCGGAACGGATCATGGCGATGTGCGCCCGGCAGGCCTCGGAGGCGGGAACGCAGGTGCTGGATCACACCTATTGGTCCGACCGCATCGCCGAAACCGGGCGCGAGGGCGAACGCGTGCTGGGTTACGCGACGAAGCCCATGCCCGACGGCACCACCAGGATCGACTTTCCCGATGTCGAGAGCGGGCTGACCTTCCTGGGCCTCACCGGCTTCATCGACCCGCCACGGCCAGAGGCGGTCGCGGCCATTGCCGAGTGTCACCGCGCAGGCATCGACGTGCGGATGATCACCGGCGACCATGCCGAAACTGCCACCGCCATCGCACGCCAGCTTGGCCTTGCGCCCGACCCGCAGGTGTTGACCGGCAAGGATCTGGACGCAATCCCCGACAGCGGTTTTGCCGATGCCGTCGCCCGAACCCAGGTCTTTGCCCGCACCAGCCCCGAACACAAGCTGCGCATCGTCCGCGCCCTGCAATCGCGCGGTAATGTCGTCGCGATGACCGGTGACGGGGTGAACGACGCGCCCTCCCTGAAGCAGGCCGATGTCGGCATCGCCATGGGCATCAAGGGCACCGAGGCCGCCAAGGAAGCGGCCGAGATCGTGCTGATGGACGACAACTTCGCGTCCATCGTGGCGGCGGTCCATGAAGGTCGCACCGTTCACGACAACATCCGCAAGGTCATCGCCTGGACCCTGCCCACCAATGGCGGCGAGGCGCTGACGGTGATCATGGCGATCCTTCTGAACTTCGCCCTGCCAATGACGCCCGTGCAGATCCTGTGGGTGAACCTGCTTCTGGCCGCGACGCTGGGCCTGGTTCTGGCCTTCGAGCCGTCCGAACCGGGGGTGATGGCGCGCAGGCCACGCAAGTCGGGGGCCGGGCTTCTGACCCCCTTCACGGTATGGCGCATCATCCTGGTATCGGTGATCTTTATGGCGATTTCGCTGGCCGTGTTCTTCTGGACCCTGGGCCAGGGCCGCGACATCGAGGTGGCGCGCACGATGGTTGTCAACACGCTGGTGGTGCTGGAGATCTTCTATCTGTTCAACATCCGCTATCTGCACATGACCTCGTTCACGCTGACGGGCGTCAAGGGCACCGGCCCGGTGCTGGGTGCCATCGCCGTGGTCGTGGTCGGGCAACTGGCCTTCACCTATCTGCCGGTCATGAACCGGATCTTCGAATCCCGTCCCCTGACGCTGCTGGACGGGATCGTCATCATCGTCATCGGCGTGCTGTCGCTGGTGGTCCTGGAGATCGAGAAGCACCTGCTGCGAGACAGGTTTCAGGGGGAGTAGAGAGGATAGAAGACCAACCTGATCACCGGTCGGTCGGACCTAGCAACTGCATAAGCCCACCTCGGAGCGAGTCGCCTCCTTTAAAACTGCCTGGCGACTTAGAGGGCGTTTCAAAACCACTTGCAGGCGGATTCGTCCTGTTAGAGTAGCGGTTTATGTCTGCCATGCTTGTCTCTGACGGCCTTTGGGCCGTGATCGAACCTTTGTTGCCATCCACGTCTCGGTCCGCGAAAGGCGGGCGGCCTCGGGTCTGCGACCGGGCCGCTCTGGCCGGGATCATGTTTGTCCTGCAGAGCGGCATCCCCTGGCGGATGTTGCCCGCAGAGCTGGGCTGCGGCTCGGGCGTGACCTGTTGGCGAAGGCTCAGGGATTGGCAGTTGGCCGGTGTCTGGGATCAGCTGCATCAGGTCTTGCTGCGCCAGCTGCATCGCGCCGGTCATCTCGACTGGACCCGGGCCTGCATGGACAGCGCGTCCATCGCGGCGAAAAGGGGGGCGAAGTCACCGGCCCCAACCCCACCGATCGCGGGCGCCCTGGCACGAAGCGCCACATCGTCACCGACAGGCGAGGCATTCCCCTGACGGTGCGCCTCAGCGGCGCAAACGTCCATGACAGCAGGATGCTCGATCCGCTGCTCGACGCCATTCCTCCCATTCATGGCAAGCGTGGCAGGCCGCGCCATCGGCCCGGCAAGCTGCATGCCGACAAGGGGTATGACTATCCCCGCTGTCGCAAGGCTTGCACCAAACGCGGCATCAAGCATCGCATTGCCAGGAAGGGCATTGAGAGCAGCAGTCATCTCGGAAAGCATCGCTGGGTCGTCGAGCGCACATTCGCCTGGCTCTCCAAATTCCGGCGCCTCGCCGTCAGATACGAGCGCAGGGCCGACATTCACCTCGCCTTCACCATCTTGGCCTGCGCCATCATCTGCTTTCGAGCGCTGACAACGTGGTTTTGAAATGACCTCTTATGAGAGCCTGTCCAAGCGTTAGGTTCGGAGCCCCAAATGTCCCCTCTTTATCCATTTCTAAATCAGTTTGGTTTTCAGTCCGGGGCGGCGGGTCTCGGGTGTTCAGGTGACCGCGATGGGCTTAGGATGGCCTGGCGGCCCACGCCGTGATGCGGACAACCTAACGCGGAGAGGTCGGGAACGGTGCGCCCGACACTGCAGGCGCGTTTCCGACCGACTTCCCGTGACACCTAGCGCAGGACGTAATCTACCTGCGACCCGTCCTCGGCGGTGAAGCGGACGTGGACCAGCTTTGCGCCTTCATACCACAGGTCGCGATCCAGTCCGCCGCGTACGGCATAATGATCGGCGCTGACCTGACCCTGACCGGTTGAAACGGCCTCGGCGCCCAGCTTTCGCACGCGGATGGCGTCGGTGCTGCCGTCGATGGTGTTCAGCACCTGCCCGGAGTGGAGCAGGTCGGCGTTCCACAGACTGGCGGGGATCAGCGATGTAGTCCCGACCGAGATGTCGTGGCGTTTGCCGTTGTCGTCCGTGCGCGAGGTTAGACCAGCCAGGCGGCCGCCGCGCCAGGTTTCGGTGCTGTCCTGCTTGAACCGATAGGCGCTGACGCCGATCACCGGCACCTTGACCGACACGTCCGTCGCGAAGTTAACGGTCAGATCATTGCCCTTGCCGCGGAAGCTGACGACATAGTCGCCGATGTCGCGGCCGTTGCGGATCACGTCAAAGGTCAGCCGGCCCGAAGGTGGCACGCTGGCTTGTGGCGCAGCCATAGCGCCAGGGGCAGCAGCGCCCAGCAGGGCCACAGTCAAAATCGTCGTGAGGGTCAGGGTGCGAGTCTTGTGCGCGGTCATCTCAAATCATCCCCATGCCGATAAACAGGTTGCGGTTGGCGTCGGCGATGGCGCGGCGGCCATGCATCACGCGGGTGTTGTCCAGAATGGCGATGTCGCCGTCCTGCCAGTTGATCTCGTGCGTCACCTTCTCGGCCAGGGCGCGCATCTCCTCGATCTCGTCGGCGCTGACCGGGCTGCCATCGGCCATGGCATAGCGCGGCGGCTGATAATTGTGGGACGGGCCAAGGACCGCGTTGGCAAAGCCGCGATCCGTTCCGCCCAGGGCCGAGGGACGCACAGGATTGACCGTCAGGCGATAGGTCAGCGCGCCGTCGTCGTGCAGTTCGAAGTCTTGGCCCGGAACGGCGGCCTTGAACTGCAGGACATGCTCCATCGTCACCTCGTCAGGATGCGAGATGGCGGGATGTTCGTTGGCCAGATAGCGCTTCCAAAGCACCTCGGGCAGGACCCGTTCCACCGTCATCGGCTGAGACCAGCGGGCCTTCTGCGCGTCGTCGAACAGATCCCAGACCTCGCGGCCGTCGCAGATCGTGGTCTGCGATCCCTCGAAGGCCGCGGTCTGGGCGAAGAAGGTCACGATATCGGGACAGCGCGGCGTGTTGCCGTTCTCGATATGCAACCCGATCGGACCCAGGCCCGCATCGACCATCTGCGTCGTCTCGGTCGTGTGGCTCCGGGCGGGATCGAAGGTCACGCGGCGGCAGAGCGTGGTGACGAGGTCCGAGAAATCCTCCATCTGTGGCTGGAAGCCGCGCAGAAGCGTCCAGCCATCGCGGGTCAGGTCGTCGCGGATCTGGGCTAAAAGGCCGGGATCGGTCAGTCCGTCTGAATAGTCGCGGGAACGCAGGATGTTGTAGGTCATGAATGTCCTCATGGTCGGGAAGAAAGGTCGTTGGCGGCGGCGATCACCGCCGGGTCGCGCGCCAGGCGGATCAGTGCCCGGTCGATCAGTGCGGGCCGGAGGCGTTGCAGGGCGACAAACAGCCGTTCGCGCGTCGGAGGCAGCTGCTCGCGCTTGCGGGCGGTGATGGCGCGCCAGGCATGGGCAGCGACAGCCTCTGGCGCATCCAGCGTCATGGCCATCGGGCCGACCAGTCGGTCGAAGCCCTGCGCCGCGTCCGTGCGGGTGGCACGAGGGGCGACATAGGTGACCCCTACGCCTTGGGGAGCCAGTTCGCGCCGCAGAGCGTCCGAAAACCCCCGAAGCGCGAACTTCGAGGCGGAATAGGTCGCGAAATACGGAAAGGCGATATCCCCGAAGATCGACCCCATGTTGACGACCTGGCCCCGGCTGACGATGAGGCTGTCCAGCAGGTCGCGGGTCAGCGCGATGGGGGCTGCGACGTTCAAGGCGAGCGCCGCCGCTATCTCGTCATCCATGGTGGTGCCGATAGCACCCGAGGGCACGACCCCTGCGTTGTTGATCAGGATGTCCAGGCCAGTCTGGACAACAGACGCCGCGATCAGGGCACGACCCCGCGGGGTGGTCACGTCCGCGGGCAGGACGCTGGCCCGTTGCAGCCCCGATGCCAGCTCGACCAAGGGCTGGGGTCTTCGGCCCACCAGGATCAGGCGGTGGCCAAGACGGTCGGCTTCGACCGCCAGGGCCCGGCCGATGCCAGTGCCCGCGCCTGTGATGAGCACCGTCTTGCGGCTCATGCGGAGACCTCCGGGGCAGGCAGGGGCATCAGCGCACCCCTCACCTTGGCCAATCGCAGCGCGACCTGCCGGTCCGCCGTGCCAGAAGGGCGGATCAGCCCCGGATGGCGGGGATCGGCGATCAACAGGGCATCGGGCCGTGCATAGGCGGGAAGGTCCGCCAGCCGTGCGACCAGATCGGCCATGCGTGGCGCGGCGGTGGAGGCTAGGACCAGCACCAACCGGTCATCGGGCAGCAGCACCAGGGCTGCGGCAGGCACGGCGGGATCGGCCAAGGCCGCGGCCTCGACCCATTCGGGGGCGATGTTGCGCCCCGATGCGCGCAAGATCATCGCGTCACGCCGGCCCAGCACGCTCAGCCGCCCATCGTCGATCCGGCCGAGATCGCCCGTCCGCCATGGGCCGACCTGCGGCGCCCGGCCCAGATAGCCCGCCATGACGGTCGGGCCGTCCACGACGATCTCTCCGTCCTCGATCCGCAGGTCCAGTCCAGGCACGGACTGCATGGCCGATCCCCCCGGCGCGTCGGCAGGGCTCAGCGCCACCACCGAGCAGGCCTCGGACAGGCCATAGCCCTCGGCCACGGGAAGGCCCAGGGCACGCGCCTCGGCGAGCAGCGCCGGAGAGACAGGGGCACCGCCCACCGCGACATAGCGCAGCCCGCGGGGGGCAGGGATGCCTTTGCGCAGCGCGGCGACCCACAGCGTCAGCTGACGCGGGGCCAGCACTGTTACCGTCGGAACACAGGCAACGGCGCGGCGGGCCAGTGCCCGTCCGTCGCCTGAAAACAGGCAAGCAGTGCCTTCGGGACACAGCACCGTCTCGGCCCCCGCGAGGATCGGCAGGAAGATGCCGCAGATTTGTTCCAGAAGCTGCGCCTGGGGCAGCACCGACAGGTAGCGGTCGCCCGGCCCGGCGCCAATCGCCTGCGAAAGCCCCAAGGCCGATGCCATCAACTGACGGTCGCCCAGAACCACGCCCCTGGGGCGGCCCGTGGTCCCCGACGTATAGATCACCCGCGTGGCCCCCCCTGCATAGGCGAGCGGCAGCCCCGTCGCACCGGCGGGCAGACGGTCGGTCAATGTCGCGCCCGAGTCGGCCAGCAGATGCGCGACCTGCCCGGCCGAGAAGAAGCCGGGCACCGGCACGACCCGGCACCCCGCTAGCGTTGCCGCCAGATCGCCGATCACATAGTCTAGCCCGCCAAGGGCCAGACCCACGCAGCGCGGCCCGGCGGCAAAGCCCGCCGCGGCGCGGGACACGGCGCGGGCCAGGTCCGCCCAGGTCATGCTGCGCTCGCCGTCGCGAAAGGCAATGGCATCGGGGCGGTCCTGGGCGTGGCAGGCCAGGGCTTGGAAGATCGGGGTCATTCGGGCCGGGCTCCGGTCAGGGGTTGGCCCCGGCGGGGCATGAAGCGCAGGGGCTGCATGCTGTCCTGCAGAGCGCAGACCCAAGGATCGGTATGGTAGTAGCGGCCCCAGCAGGCGGCGTCGGGCAGCCGGTCGGGGCGGGCAGGGGTCAGCGGCAGCAGCGGCACGCCTGTTCTCCGCAAGAGCCGCATCAACGGCCCGGTCGCCGTGAACAGCCCCCAGCATTTGCCGCTACCCCGTCCTTCGGCCGTGACGGCCTCGATCAAGGGCAGCGTGGCGGAGGGGTGGGGGCAGGCCATCGAGACGACCTCGATCACCTCCTCTGGGCCGACGGGGCTGCCTGACAGGCGGGTCAGCACCTGGTCCACGGGATCGTCCAGATAGATCTGCGAAAAGAACCCGCGTGCGGCGTCGCGCATCCCGGCAGCGCCCAGGATCACACCGGTCGCGGACCGCGCGACGGCCAGCCGGACATCGGGCACGGTGATCACCGCGCCATGGGTCTGCAAGAAATGCGCCTCGATCATCGCGGCAGCGGGCTGCCAGGCCGCGTCACGCCATTCCAGAAACTCAACCCGCATGGGACGCCACGGTGGGTACGGGATGGGAAAACGCGGTCATTGGGTCAGGCCCCTCGTTGCTCTATAGCCCCACCAACCCGGCCAGCCTTGCAGCAAGCTTACAATGACCAACCCTGTCCTCACGTTTTTGCGATGCGGATTGGCGTTGATCCGCGAGCCGCTTCCCGGCATGTCTGGCATGTCGTCATGAAGGGGGCACCCATGCGGGTCCTGCTTGTCGAGGATGAGGCCGATATCGCCGATGCGCTGCTGCGCTTCCTGCGCGCCCAGGGCCATGCCGTGGATCACGCCGCCGACCTGGAAACGGCGCGGACCGCAATTGCCGTGGCGGATCATGGCGCGATCCTGCTCGATCTGGCGCTGCCGGACGGCTCGGGGCTGGACCTGCTGCGCGACCTGCGCCGGGGTGGCAACAGGGTGCCGGTGCTGATCGCCACCGCGCGGGACCGGATCTCTGACCGCATCGCGGGACTGGATGCAGGGGCCGACGATTACGTGGTCAAGCCTTATGATCTGGCTGAGGTCGAAGCGCGGCTGCGCGCTCTTGCCCGCCGCGCCTCCGGCGATCCGGCACCGGAGAGCAGGGTCGGCGCGCTGACAGTGGACCGGGCCGGCGCGCGGATGTTCCGCGACGGGAACGAAATCCGCCTGACCTCGCGCGAATGGGCGCTGTTTGACGCGTTGCTGTCGGCGCGCGGGCGCGTGCTGTCGAAGCAGGTGCTGGAAGAACGGCTTTATGCCTTCGACAATGCGATCGAGGGCAATGCGGTCGAGGTCTATGTTTCCCGCCTGCGCACCAAGCTGGGCGCGGACGCGATCCAGACCCGGCGCGGCCTTGGATACCTGATCCCGTGAGCCGCCCCTGGTCCTTGCGTGGCAGGCTGGTGCGCAGGGTGGTGCTGGGTGCCAGTCTCAGTTGGCTTGTGGGCGTGGGTCTTGCGGCCCTGGTCATCGCCCACGAGATGTCGGAGCTGATGGACGAGACGCTGAAAGGTTGGGCTCAGCTGACAATCGATCTTCATCGTCGCACCGACAATGTTGATGCGATGGCGCGGTCAGCGGGCATGATCCGCATCATCGAGGACGGCAGGGAAATCTCGGGCGCGCCGTGGCTGCCAGTGGCCGAGGATGGTGGCCATGATGTTCCCGGCTGGCGCGTTTATCGCCAGTCCGCCATCTGGGGCGACCTTTCCGTCGAGGTGGGGCAAAGCGACGAATGGCGCCGCGATGAACTTGTGGAAAGCGTGGCCTGGCTGGTTGTGCTGATGCTGCCGGTCCTGCTGGCCACGCTTGTGGCCGTGCGCAGGGCCGTGGCCTCGGCCCTGCATCCTGCGACGCGGTTTGCCCGGGAACTTCGCGGCCGGTCGGCGCAGGATCTGTCCCCCGTCAAGGAAGATCACCTGCCGCTTGAACTGGCGCCGATCCCGCGGGCCCTGAACGTTTATCTGGACGATATCCGCGCCAGGGTCGAGGCCGAGCGGCAGTTCGCCACAAATGCCGCACACGAACTTCGGACCCCGGTCGCGGCCGCGTCGGGGCAGGCCCAACTGATCGCGGCAGGGCTGAGCGATGAAGCGGCCGCCGAGCGCCTGTCCGGCGCCTTGAACCGCATGGGCCACCTGATCGACCGCCTGCTGCACCTGTCGCGGGCCGAGGCGGGGGCCGCAGGGCACGGGCCGTGCGACCTCGTGCGGGTGGTGCGGATGGTGATGGCCGATCTGGGCACGCTGGTGCTGTTCGACGACGGCGAGATGGAGACGATGTCGGTTCCTGTCGATCCCGATGCGCTTGCGCTGATCCTGCGCAACCTGCTGCGCAACGCAGCCGACCACGGCCATGGCACCCCGCGCATGATCCTATCGCCCGGTCCCGTGCTGACGGTCAGCAATACCGTTCTGCCGGGGGCGAGCTTCCATCACGGCATGTTTGACAAGTCCGCCGGCTCAAAGGGTGCGGGGCTTGGCCTTGCCATTGTCACCCGCGTGGCGCAGGCGCAGGGGATTGCTGTCGATTACGCCATTGTCGACGGCACGGCGTCGGTGACGGTGCGCTTTCCGTCGGGAACTGGGTCTCCTGCGGCGTGATGGCCTCTGGCCTTCAGGGGCGGTCCTTGGCAGCCAGCGGCCGCTTGGTGCCGGTCAGCATCGACAGGACGAGGTTCTCTCGATGGCGAAGGCTTTCCACCACCACGCCCGCCACATGCAGGGCGGCCAGGATCAGGATCAACGTCGCCAGGGCCTTGTGGACTTCCTCCATCACGTCCGACCCCCAGAAAGCGTCGGTGGTCTGCAGCCAGCCCGTCAAGGCAGTCCCGGACACGACCAGCAGCAGCGCCACGATCATCGCCCCTCCGGCCGGGTTGTGGCCCAGATAGCGGGGCTCGTGACCGGCGCGCAGCGCGCGCAGATAAGCCAGAACAGCACGCGGTCCCCGCACGAAGTCGCCAAAGCGGGCGTGGCAGGGGCCGACGAACCCCCAGACCAGCCGAGCCGCGATCAGGCCAGCGATGGCATATCCCATCCGTTCGTGCCACAGCTTCGGGCCGTCGGCGGTGAGCCAGGTGCCGGCGATCAGTGCGACCAGCGACCAGTGGAACAGCCGCACGAAGCCGTCCCAGACCCGGACCGTGTCAGTCATCGGAGCCCTTTGCTTCGAAGGTGGCGGGGTCGAAGAAGATCTCGACCTTCTTGCCCTTCTCGTCCTTGCCATAGACTTCGTAGCAGCCGTCCTCGGTCTTGACGTTGCTGATGGTCCAGCCCTTGGCGGTCAGGTCGGCCTTTAATTCCTCAACCGGCCGCCAGTCGGCTTCCGGGACGGTGCAACGGTTCTCGGCCAGGGCCGGCATGGCGGCAGCGATCAGCAGGGTGGCGGCGGGGATCAGAGTGAATCGCATAAGAAGGTCTCCGTTGGCAGTGTTTCGGTGTCACCCTTCAAGCAGGCCAAGCTTGCGGAAACCTTGCAGGGGCAGGCCTAATGATGCAGGAGAACCTGTTTGTCCTGCGGTTCGAGAAGGGATGCGGCGTAGTAGCTGGCAAACCAGTCGACATGGCGCCGCAGCGCCACGGACATGGGTGTTTGCTGACGCGGCCCGATCAACCGCTGCAAAAGCGTGGTGTCCGCCCAGGTCGCCTCGACATCGCCGGGCTGCATCGGCAGCAACTGCAATCGCGCCTTGCGCCCGGTGGCGTCCTCCAACGCCCTGATGAAATCCATCAGCGGCACCGGCCTGCCGTTGCCGATATTGACGATGCGGAACGGCGACACGGGCGACAGGCTGTCGCCCGGCAGAGGCATGGCGGGATGATGCGGGACCACGTCGATCAGCGCGCGGATCGCCTCGACCAGATCATCGACATAGGTGAAATCGCGCTGCAGCCGGCCGTTGTTGAAGAGCCGGATCGGGCGATCCTCGAACAGGGCCGAGGTGAACAGGAAGGGTGCCATGTCGGGCCGCCCCCAAGGGCCGTAGACGGTAAAGAACCGCAGCATCGTGATCGGCAGGCCATAGAGGGCAGCATAGGAGTGGGCCATCGC
The DNA here is from genome assembly GCF_002901215.1 of Paracoccus sp. SY. Lineage (NCBI taxonomy): Bacteria > Pseudomonadati > Pseudomonadota > Alphaproteobacteria > Rhodobacterales > Paracoccaceae > Paracoccus > Paracoccus sp. SY. The sequence continues at coordinate 40,892 of NZ_NWMQ01000023.1, forward strand.
CTCGGACGCCTTCTTGGTCGCAGCATAGAAGGACAGCGGCTGGTCTGTGCGGTCTGTTTCTCGATAGGGCATCCGGTCGCTGCCTCCGTAGACCGAACTGCTGGAAGCCATCAGCAGATGATCGGGCGGACAGGCCCGTGCCGCTTCCAGGACCTGGAATGTGCCGGCGAGGTTGGCCGAGGCATAGCTGCCTGGCGCCTCGATCGAATGGCGCACGCCGGCTTGGGCTGCCAGGTGAACCACCACGCGCGGGCGATGCCTGGCCATGATCCCTGCCAGCAGGCCCGGCGTCTCGATCCCGCCGCGGAGGGACAGGTAGTTCGGGTGGACGATCAGTTGCGCCTCGCGCGCGGCTTTCAGGGCGGGATCGTAGTAGGCGTTGTGGTCGTCAAGCCCGAGGACTTCGGCGCCTTCGGCCAGCAGGCGTCTGGCCAAGTGAAAGCCGATGAAGCCTGCGGCTCCGGTGATGAGGACGGTCATGCCGCACCCCGCATGTCCCGGGCCGCCCGTGGAAGCTCTTGCACTTGCGGCAGGCTGCGGCGGCGGATCAGCCAGGCTGCGCCCAGGAGATCGACGATCCCCACAAGGGCACGCTGCAGGTTGCTATACTTTGACCGGCCGAAGGCCCGGCGTGCGTGGGTCACGGGGATGGTCAGGACTTCCAGCCCTTCACGTGCGATCATGGCGGGCATGAAGCGGTGAATGTGGTCGAAGAAGGGCAAAGCCAGATAAACCTCGCGCGGGAAGGCCTTCAGCCCGCAGCCGCTGTCTTGCACTCCGTCACGCAGAAGCCTCGCACGGATCCGGTTTGCCAGACGCGAGGCGAGGCGCCGCGTCCAGTGGTCGCGCCGCCCGACTCGCTGGCCCTGCACAAGGCCCAGAAAGGGAACGCCCTGCTGGAAGGGGGCCAGAAGGGCGGGCAGGTTCTCAGGCGGGTTCTGGCCGTCGGCGTCCAGGGTGGCGATCAGTTTGCCCCGGGCGGCCAACACGCCGCTGCGGATCGCGGCGGACTGCCCGCAGGACCGGTCGTGGCAGATCACCCGCAGCTGTGGCAAGGAGGTCTGCAACGCCGCCAGTTCCTGCCGCGTCCGGTCGATCGAGGCGTCGTCAACCACGATGATCTCGTGCGGGTGATCTTGCAGAACGGCCGCGATGCCGCACAAAAGTGGGACAATGTTGCCAGCCTCGTCCTTGGCGGGAAGGACAACGGAAACGTCGGGCGTCATGGCGCGACCTCTTCTGAACGGTAAAGGATGTATGTGCCGCCGCGATAGGGCAGCGCAGCAAAGGGTGTCATGCCGGGGATCGACAGGCCGTTCTGATCCAGAAGCAGCCCATCGGGATGGGCCTGCCGCCAGGCTGCGACAGCCTCGGGACTTGCCAGCCGGGCGACGGGATGGCGCAGCCGGCCCGCGAAGTTCAGTTGGGCGTGATAGGTGCCGTCGGTGACGGCGATCCCCGCACTGTCAAAGGGTCCAACCGCCCGGCCAAGCGCCGTCATGTCATAGCGCGCGAACAGAAGCGGGCTCAGCGCCAGGTGAAGCCCGATCATCAGCGTCAGGGGCAGCGCGGCCAGGGCGACGGGCGCCGACCGCAGCCGCAGGAAGCCCACAATGCCAATAAGCAGGCAAGCGGTGCCCAGGGCCAGGGACCACAAGGGCAGAGGGTCGTGCAGCTTCCTCAACGCAGGGATCAGCCCGGTTGCGGCGGCACTGAAGGCCGCAAGCGCGGCAAGCAGCGGCAGCGCCAGCCAGAAGTCGCGGCGTCGCCATTTGCGCGTGGGAAGCCCGCCCGCCAGCATCAGCGCCAAGGCGGGCATCTCGGGCAGCAGATAATGCGCCTGCTTGCCGCTGATGAGCGAGAAGGCCGTCAGGGCGCCGCCCGCCCACAAGGCGAGAAGCCGCGTTCCCGGATCGGCAAGCAGACGGCGCGGGCGCAGCATGGCGAGGCCCGGCCGAGTCCAGCCGAAGGGCCAGATGATCAGGGGCAGCAGCGCCAGGAAGAACCACCAAGGCTTCTGGTGTGCGAACGAGGCCACCATCCGCCCGCCGCTCTGGCGCCAGAGGATCTCGGTCCGGTATTCCTCGCCTCCCAGGATCAGCGCGGGAACCAGCCACAGCCCCACCAGCAGAAGCGCCACCAGCAGCGCCAGCCCGAGACCCTTGGCCAAGACGGGCCCGGACGGACGCGCAGGACCGGCCCAGAGTGGCATGGTGAAGGCCGCGGGCAGCACGTGCAGCAGGATCACCGGTCCTTTGGCATAAACGCCAAAGGCCACCGCTGCGCCAAGCGCCACCCAAGCCCCGCGCCGGGGCCCCTGCGCCGCCGACCACAGGGACAACATGGCCAGCAGGGTGGCGCAGGTCAGCAACGCATCGAACATCGTGGTCGAGCCGAACAGCAGCCAGACAGGTGAGACCGCAAGGATCAGTGCCGCCGCCCCGGCCCTGTCAGGCTGGTCCGGCCAAAGCCGCCGCGCCAGAAGCCCCGTCAGTGCGATCGAGGCAGCGGCAAAAGCCGGTCCGATCAGCCGGGCCGGAAACTCGGCAATGCCCCCCAAGGCCCAGACCAGATTGATCAGCCAGAACAGCAATGGCGGTTTGTGCCCATAAAGCGCGCCGTTCAGATGCGGCACCCAGGCTGAGCCGCCGACCCGCATCTCCCAAGCGGCGGCAAAATAGCGGGTCTCGTCGACCGGCATCAGGGGCCGCAGCAGGATCAAGGTCAGGGCTGTCAGTGAAAACAGCAGCGTAAACGAAAGGACGGACCTCATGCGTCAGCCGTCTGCCGATGCTGCCGGATCAGCATCAGGTTGCGCAGATAGACGACAAGACCCAGCCCTTGTCCCAGCACGAAGACCGGATCACCCCGCCAGAGCGCATAGCTGAGAAGGGTCGCTCCACCTGCCAGCGAGAACCACCAGAAAGCCAAGGGTACGACGCTGCGACGCGACCGCTCGCTGGCCAGCCACTGAATGATGAAGCGTGCGCTGAACAGCGCCTGCCCCAAAAAGCCGATGCCGATCCAGACCGTCTGAGCTGTCATATGCCATGCCGTTCGTTGCCCTTTTAAGCGGGACTGGCATGGCGACCTTGCGCCCAGCTTACAGTTTGGGTGCAGCCGTCACGTTATTGGAGTCCGTCAGTTACCCGACCGTAACACCAAACAGCGTTCCCACGACGGCTGTCGCGCCCATGGCAAGGACGCCCCACAGCGTCACCCGCATCGCGCCGCGAAGAATGCCGGCGCCGCCTGCGGAGGCGCCCAAGCCACCCAGTACGGCCAGAGCAAGCAATGTCGCGACAACCACGAACACGACGATCTGCGCAGGCGGCGCCAGCAGCGCCACGATCAGCGGCACGACTGCGCCTGCCGCGAAGGTCAGGGCCGAGACGACCGCCGCCTGCACCGGATGAGAGGTCACCGTCTCGGAAATCCCCAACTCGTCTCGGGCATGGGCGCCGAGCGCATCCTGTGCTGTCAGTTGCGCCGCCACCTGCTGCGCCAGGTCGCGCGTCAGACCGCGCTCCTGATAGATCCGCGTCAGTTCCTCAAGCTCTGCCTCGGGCATCTCGGCCAGTTCCTTGCGCTCCTTGTCGAGATCGGCGTTCTCGGCATCGGTCTGCGAACTGACTGAGACATATTCGCCTGCCGCCATCGACATGGCGCCCGCGACGAGTCCTGCCAGTGCTGCAACCAGCACCTCGGTCCGGCCAGTCCCGGCAGCGGCCACGCCCACGACCAGGCTGGAGGTGGAGAGGATCCCGTCATTGGCCCCCAGCACCGCCGCACGCAGCCAGCCGATGCGGTGAACCATGTGGATTTCCGAATGGGACAGGCGGCTCATGCAAGGGCTCCTTCCTGGTGCGGTTCATCGGCCGAGGGGGCCGTGCGGGCCTGGGCGGGTTGGATGCGCAGGGCGCGCAGGGCGTTGAGGATGACGGCCACGTCGACGGCTTCCTGGATCAGGGCGCCCTGCACGGGGGTCAGGTAGCCCAGGGCGGCGGCGATCATGCCCCCGACCGATAGGCCGATGCCCGCCACCACGCTTTCAAGCGCAATGCGGCGGGATCTGCGCGCGATCTCGATCCCGGGGCCGATGCGGTCCAGGCGGTCCACCAGCAGGACCACGTCGGCGGCCTCGGCACTGGCGGCGGCGCCGCGCGCGCCCATGGCCACGCCAACGTCGGCCGCAGCGAGGGCCGGAGCGTCGTTGACGCCGTCGCCCACCATCATCACCGGACCATGCTTGTGTTCGGTCAGGACCAGCAGCACCTTCTCGTCGGGCGTCAGGTCCGCGCGGATGCCGTCAAGACCAAGGCCCTCGGTCACGCGGCGGGCGACCTCGGCCCGATCGCCAGTGGCCAGCAGGATGCGCTCGACCCCCTGACGACGCAGCCCCGACAGCATGTCGCTCGCGCCCTCCCGCAGCGGGTCCGACATGACCAGGTGCCCCGCCATGCGGCCATCGACCGCAACCGCCACCATGACCGATCCGGCAGCCAGGTCCGGATGATCGCTCGTATGACCCACGCGTCCAGCCACGAAGCCGTAGCCACCCACGACGACCTGCTGCCCTTCGACGACAGCGATGACGCCCTCGCCAGGGAGTTCGACCGTGTCGCGGGGAAGGGGCAGGGTCATGCCGCGGGTCTTCGCCGCCGCGACGATCGCCTGGGCGACGGGGTGCTTCGTCGCTTGGTCAGCTGCTGCGGCAAGGCGCAGGATCTCGTCCTCGGCCATGCCTTCGGCGCTGTCGATGCTGACGATCCGGGGGCGGCCGTCGGTCAGCGTGCCGGTCTTGTCGAGAATCAGTGTGCGGATGCGGGCCATCGCCTCCAAGGGCTTGGCGCCCTTGACCAGCACGCCGAAATGGGCAGCCCGCGACAGACCCGCAACCAGGGCCACGGGCACGGCCAGGATGAGCGGGCAGGGGGTGGCAACCACCAGCACGGCGACTGCGCGGATCGGATCGCCGGTGAACCACCAGGCCGCCCCGGCGATCAGAAGCGTCACGGCCAGAAAGCCCAGCGACCAGCGATCGGCCAGCCGGGCCATGGGGGCGCGGGACCGCTGCGCCTGCTCGACCAGGCGGACGATACCGGCATAGGTGCTGTCTCGGGCCTCGTGCGTGGCGATCAGGTCAAAGGCATCGCCCGCGTTGGTGGATCCGCTCATCGCTTCGGCACCTTCCTCAAGGCGGACGGGCAGGGACTCGCCCGTCAGCGCCGACGTATCCAGGAAGGCCGTGGCCGAGGCGACCAGACCGTCCACCGGCACCACGTCACCCTGGCGGATCAGCAGGCGGTCGCCGGGGCGGATGTCGTCCAAGGCCACGTCCTCCAGCCCGCCATTGCGGTGGCGGGTGGCGGTGCGGGGCACGCGGGACAGCAGGTCGCGCATCTCGCGCCGGGCGCGGCCTTCGGCAAAGCTTTCCAGGAAGGTGCCGCCGGAATACATCACCGCCACGACGGCGGCGGCCAGGGTCTCGCCAAAGGCCAAGGCCGCCGACATCGACAGCGCCGCCACGATGTCGAGGCCGACCTCGCCCCGCGACAGGCTGCGCAGGATCTCGGACAGCAAAGCGGCCAGGACCGGCAGCACGCCCGCAGTCCAAGCCAGTCCTGCAAGATCGAGATGGCCTCCCATATACAGCGCCAGCCCCGCCAACAGCCCTCCAAGGGCAACCGCCAGCAAGCCCGTATTCAAAAAATCCGTTCGCTTGTAGGTCACGCCTGTCCCTCACCCGCTGCCGTGGCGTTGCCGCCAAAGAGGCACCCGACGGCCCGCGTCTGCAAGCCCCCGTCATCACCACGCAGAAGAAACAGTGCATCGAGGTCATGTCTGGCCGCAAGCTCAGCCCCCGCCGAAGGGCCCGCCACCATCAGCGCGGTCGCCCAGGCATCGGCCTCGGCGCAGGTCGGTGCCACCACGGTGACCGAAGCGGGCAAAGCGGCAAGCGGCGCGCCCTTCCGCGGGTCCATCGTGTGCGACAGTCTGCGTCCCTGCACCGTAACCCAGTGGCGATAATCGCCCGCGGTGCTGGCAAAGCAATAAGGGAGGAGACTATGAATAATGCGATCCTGAAGCTGGAAGGCAGTCCTCAGCTTATCGGTGGTGTTGAAACCGGAGGTGACTACCTGCGTTTTCACACCCGAACTGACATGACCCCAGAGGAACTCCGCCGGCTCACCGACGGACAAATCAAGATGGACGGCAAGAATGAGCGAGTTCTGCTGGAAAGTGCTCAATCAACGCGACGGGACGGATACACCATCGAGTTGACCCTTCGGCGCGCACAGGAGACAGGATGTTGCAGCAGAACCGGACCTCATGGACGAGGAGCTCAGGACCATGATCAGGGCCCAGATCCGGAAGTTGGAGCAGAGGATTGCAGGCGTCCTTGCGTGAGAGAGAATGCCCCGGCCGCTCAGGTGAAGCTGCTCCGCTCTGTTCCGGAGATCGGTCCGGTTTATGCGACCATGTTGCTTTCGGAGATGCCGGAACTCGGCCGCATGACGGCGTGTTAGGCAGCCTCAATGGCCGGCGTTTCACCCGTGCACCGTGATAGCGACGCGATCCGCGGTTGCCGCATGATTGCGGGAGGACAACAAGCGCTGCAACATGCGCTTTTCAAAGCCGCACTCGCTGCCGCATCCCATAGTCCGACCCTGAAGCCGATAGCCCCGCACCTCAAGGAAAAGAGCAAGCCGCACGCGTCACGGTTAAGACCTCGCCGTCGGGCGCGCAGGTCAGGCGAACCCGCCATTGAGGCGATTGGAAGGTCAGGCGAACCTTCCCTTCGTCCTCGCCTTCACCTCGTTCCACAATGCTCCTGATCTTTCCGGAATGCATGAGATCCTGAAAGCCAGACACATCGAGTTCCAGCAGCGCTGCGATCTCGTCTGCCTCGACGATGGGGCGATCCTGGTCGAACACGATCTTCATGGCAAACCCCGATCCCTGATCCCGCTCCTTTGCTCTACGTGGCAAGGTGTTCGTCGGCCGGGCCGAAGAACTCGTAGTGGATGCGATCGGCAGGGATGCCCACATCCTTCAGGCCGACAACGAAGCGCCGCAGGAAAGGACGGGGGCCGCAGAGATAGACCTCCGCTTCGTCCAGGGGCGTGTTGGCCCGGAGCCAGTTGATGGTGATCCGGCCCGAATTGGCCCTGTCGTCGCCGCCAGTCTCGTAGAAGGTCTCGACCAGAACATTACCGTGCCGGGCGGCCGCAAGCCGCACCTGAGCGTCAAGGGCATGATGGGCAGGACTGCTGGTGCCATGCACATAAAAGACGGGCACGTCCCGATGCTGTTCTGCCAGAACTTCCAGCATGCTGACGACGGGCGTCAGGCCGACGCCGCCCGACAGCAGGATCAGCGGACGCTGCGGGTCCTTGGCAAGATGGAAGTCTCCAGCGGGTGGCGTGGCCTCAAGGATGGTGCCCACAGGCGCGTGATCATGCAGGAAACAGGATGCTTCTCCGTTCGGCTCTCGCTTCACGGTGATCCGGTAGCTCTCGTCGCCTGGAATGCTGGAGATGGAGTAGTTCCGCTTCACGCCTGGGAGGCCGGCCTCGTCAAAGCGCAGGGTCAGATACTGTCCCGGCCGGTGTGGGACAACAAGGCCGCCATCCTCGGACCGCAAGATGAATGAGACGATCCCTTCTGCCTCGACCTGCCGTTCCGCCACCACGAAGCGGCGCCAGTCGGTCCAGCCTCCGGGCTTTGCTTCGATCTCTGTGCGGATGGCAGCTTCGCGTTCGATCAGAAGGTCTGCCAGGAACCAATAGGCCTCGCCCCATGCCTGCAGAATGTCCGGTGTCGCCGCATCGCCCAGAACCTCTTCCATGGCACCAAGAAGAGCTTCCGCCACAAAGGGATAATGCACTGGCAGGATCGCATAGCCGATGTGCTTCTGGGCAATCCGTTCCACCGCCGCGCCGAGAGCGGACAGGTTTTCGATGTTCTGGGCATAGGCCAGTACGGCCTGCGCCAGGGCAAGGCGCTGTGTGCCCTTCTTCTGATTGGCCTGGTTGAACAGCGCAGCGATGTCTGAGTTGCGGAACAGGCGGCGGTACATCGTCTCAGTAATCAGGGGACCATGCTGTTCCAGCGCGGGCACCGTCGCCTTCACGACGGCAATGGTCTGTTGCGACAGGGGACGCGGCATGAGTCTCTCCTAAACATGCATTATAGATGCATCTATATATCCCTATACATGCAAAGGGAATGCATCTAATGTGAAAAGATGAAGTTGACCCGCTACACCGACTATGCGCTTCGTGCGCTGATCTACCTTGCCGGCCATGAGGGTGGGCGGGTGTCGATCCGGCAGATCGCCGAAGCCCACGGCATCTCACAAAACAACCTGATGAAGATCATTCAGGACCTGGGGGCTGCTGGCTTTGTCAGGACCACCAGGGGACGTTATGGGGGATTGTCGCTGGCCCGGCCGGCTGCGGACATCACCATTGGTCAGGTTGTCCGGCATACGGAAGGAGACAGCAGGATTGTCGATTGCAGCACCTGCCGGATCGCCGAAGGATGCAGCCTGCCGGACGTCTTTTCCGAAGCCAGAGAAGCCTTCATGACAGTGCTGGACAAGTGTCGCCTGTCGGATGCCGCCCGCACGCCGGATGCCTTCCGGCATCTGTTCGTGGCTTGAGGAAGCAGCCTCAGCACCCGTGCTGGTCCGAGAGCCTTTCACTTGGCCTCCCGCTCCAGCCGCCTGATCGGCGCTCGTACAGCTGAAGCAGGCCACCCTTGCTCTGACATGGGTGATCTACCGCTATGGCTTCACTTTTGCGGTGATCAAGAAGCTGGCCAGAACTCCCGTGGCTGAATGGAACGGCTTGCAGTCATGACAGCCAGATCGCGGATATTCACACGACGGTCAACATCAGGAGGTCGTCGGGGGGGGGGGCCTGTGATTTGATGCCTCAACTAGCAATCTGCTCCCAACATAGGACATTGTCGGGTACGGGCCTGACGCTTGGCTTTGGATAGATGTTCATCGAGGCCGTCGCTGCCCGAACTCGCGTTAGCAACATACAGCCCAAGCAAGATTGCCTGAACCGGCTTACTGAGTAGCACCTGCGCGACGGTCTGGAGGCGCTTGGTTGCACAATTCCCGGTTCACTCTGGTCAAAGCTTGTTCGATTGCGGCAATCAGGTCGGGGTGGAACTGACAGGCGAGTGGTGCGGTGTATTGCCGCAGCTAACCAACTTTCCCAAAGGGCACAAGCTAGCCAATAGATGTCCTCCGACGTTGGTGGAGCAGAAAGGATAGCTCGTGAAGAAAGCGGAGAGATTTCTTCATCACCCCCTTCGCACCGCTGAAATCATTATTTTTTCACCTTCATATTTTCAAGAAGGCACAGCATGGGAATAGCCCTGCGCAGCGGTTGTAATGCAAGCCGAAGTAAATTTGTTAACAAATAAGAATCATGCTTCGTAACTGATTAACAAAAATATCGTTTGATGGTAGTATGTTAATGACGACATCTATTTGCTATTTACATTCGCATGTGAATTACGCGCCGACTGTTATTTCCGGAATGGAAGCCGCGGGCAGATGAACCGGCGCAACAGCGAGGAGGGGAC
>NZ_NWMQ01000230.1:0-376 GCF_002901215.1 Paracoccus sp. SY
CGACACCCGATTCGATCACCGAACTGACGAAGGCCGCGAATTCGGGTGCGGCCCATCCGTCTTCCTTCGACAGTTCGGTATGGACGAAGTCCAGGCCATAGAAGGGATGGTCCTTGTTCTCGATCCGGCCATACATGTGCACGCCGCAGCCGGTGCAGGCATAGCGCTGGATCGGCGCGTCCTTGTTGACGATCTGCAGCTTGTCGCCGTTTTCCACAACCTCGATCGCGTCGCGCGACACGACCGCGACCTGGCTGAAGATCGCGCCCTCGGGCTTCCAGCACTTGGTGCAGCCGCAGACGTGGTTATGCGCCGTCTGCGCCCCGACCCGGACCTTGACCGGGTTTGTCGTGCATTTGCAGGTAAGCGTGCCGCC
>NZ_NWMQ01000231.1:0-374 GCF_002901215.1 Paracoccus sp. SY
GCCATGGCAATGCCGGCCACGGCAACCGCGGCCCCGGCAGGGCCCATGGCCGCAACGAACAGCCCGGGGCAGGGAAGGGGAGGGATCATCCCGCCGGTCGCGCCGGAAAGTCCGATCATGCTGGTAGGCCGAAGCTCAAGACGAACGGCAAGGCTGCCGAGCATGCATCGCACGGACAGGGAAACGGCCGCCGCGGGTTTGCCGCGGCAGAGCGCGAAGAGGTGCTGGGTCGCATCCTGTCGACCCCGGCTCCTGACGGGCGGGACATGAAACGCCTCCTGGCCGCGACAGCGCTTGCAGTGGTCACACCTCAACTGCTCGTCTCCGATATCCCTGACGATGAGCTGATTGCCTACCGCAACTGTCCGCCGGGC
>NZ_NWMQ01000232.1:0-373 GCF_002901215.1 Paracoccus sp. SY
TCGTGATCGGCGGCGCGGCGGGGATGGAGGTGCGCGAGACGGTGCCCCTCGCCTCGACCCCGTCGGAAGACGAGGCGATCCAGATCATCCTCGCCGTGACCCAGCTTTACCGCGAGAATGCCCGATACCTGGATCGCATCTGGAAATGGATGGACAAGGTCGGCCTTGGCTGGATCAAGGCGCAGGTCGTGGACGACATGGAAAACCGCCGCGCCTTGGTCGAACGGTTCGAGATCAGCCAGTCCGTCTATCGCCGCGACCCTTGGGCCGATCTCTCCACCCCATCCGAGACGCCCAAATGGGCGCCCCTTGCCGACCTGACGCTGGAGGCTGCGGAATGACCATCTTTGTCGATATCGGATCGCTTGACGAC
>NZ_NWMQ01000233.1:0-371 GCF_002901215.1 Paracoccus sp. SY
ATGCTAGCATTGCTATCAAGTGACGCCGAGTACCGTTGATGGGTTGGGGATCGTGTTGGACACCAATCCTGCCAATGCCGTGGTTCTGGATCTGGCGCGAAGACACCGGCTGTCCGTCTACGATGCTCTTTATCTGGAACTTGCGTTACGGCACGGCGCCACATTGGCAAGCCTGGATGCGGCGCTGCTGGCGGCAGCGAAAGCGGAAGCAGTTCAGATCGTGAGCTAGGACGCTGCAGAGGGAGGGGAAGTAACTCGACGAACGGCCGCTTAGCACCGCAATTTTCGGCAGTAATTCGTTTTATGGAACAAGACCTTGCGACCNACAATAGACAACCTCCGGTTATAGAGAGGATGTTCGTTACAGTTGT
>NZ_NWMQ01000234.1:0-370 GCF_002901215.1 Paracoccus sp. SY
AGGCAGGTATGGGGGGTCTGATGGGCAAGCCACATCCAATGGAGCTTCGGACGCGGGTCGTGGCCTATGTGGACGAAGGCCACGGACATCGCGAGGCGGCCCGGCACTTTCGAGTATCGCCCAAATTCGTCAACGATCTGGTGAAGCTGCGACGCGAGACCGGGTTGTTGACGCCCAAGCGGCAAGGCAATGGCGGCGGATACGGGAAGCTGGCAGGCGTAACCGATTGGCTCAAGGCACGTGTCACCAAAAAGGGCGAGATCACGCTCAACGAATTGGTGGTCGAACTGGACAGAACCCACGGCATCGCCGTGCACCGTGCCACCGTTTGGCGCGTTCTGCGGGGGCTCGGACTGAGCCATAAAAAAAA
>NZ_NWMQ01000235.1:0-348 GCF_002901215.1 Paracoccus sp. SY
ACGGCCAGATAGCAAAAACCGATGGCGGCACGGATGTAAGTAAAGGCTGCGACCCAGGGGCTGTCCGGTTGATCGGGAATGATGTTGCAATACAGGTCGGGGAAGATCGGAGAGGCGTTGTTGCAGAGCTCACCTGAGCAAGGATTCACGTGAGGGCTGCTGTAGGTCAAGCGTTCTCTCAGCTCCGCTATCTATCGCGTGGCGTGCAGAAGCATCTCTCATGCAACTCTTTGATGCAGACGAAAATCATGCATAATCCTTGCAACGGCACAGATACGAGGCAGAAATGGCAGTATGGAGGAAACCCGCAGGCTTGGCGGCGCTTGCCTTGGGGATTGCAGTGGCGCC
>NZ_NWMQ01000236.1:0-345 GCF_002901215.1 Paracoccus sp. SY
ATCAACGTGACCGAGCCCTTCAAAACCATCATGGAGGAGCTTGCCCCAACGGGCAACTCCTCCGAGCCCACCTGAGGATGGATGACAGTTGGTGCAGGAGCGGGGATGACGGTTACATCTTCCTCTTCAGGTCCGCGCCCAGGCTAACCGTTGCTCTTCATGTTCCACCAAGCCGAAAGGGTGCCGAAGGCTTGGCCACGTTGGCCTGATGGCGCCGATACTGCCCCTCTTCAAAGCGCATCGTTCTTTTGCGCGCAACCAGAGGCTTGCACGATTATGCCGCCGACGCTCTCGCAATTCACGAGGATCGGCCCCACATCTCAAGGGTCACAGCGGACTGCTCTG
>NZ_NWMQ01000237.1:0-344 GCF_002901215.1 Paracoccus sp. SY
ACCGCAACCACCTTCGCCAAGATGAAGAAGGGCGAAAAGGCCGAGCGGCTTGAAGCCTTGTTCCGGGGCGACGGGGATCTGTGCAGCGCCCTTGCCGTCACCGAGGAACAGGCCGCGAAGATCGCGGCATGGCTTCCCAAAGGCATGAAGTGAACCACGGCGGCGGGGCGCAAGCGCCCCACCCCTTCACCCGACAGGAGATTGTGTCATGACCATCGGAGACCTCGAACGCCGTGCCGGGATCGAGCAGACCCCGGAAGCCCGCGCCAGGTTCTGGAAACCCTTTGCCCATCTTGAAGCCCGCGCCATGCTCGACACCGGACGGGAGGAATTGCAGCGGATCA
>NZ_NWMQ01000238.1:0-333 GCF_002901215.1 Paracoccus sp. SY
CGCAGGCCTGGCTTGCCGATGTCATCGCTCGCATCGCCGACCTGCCGGTCTCGCGGCTGCCTGAATTGCTTCCATGGAACTGGAACCAGCCGGAAGGCCGGTCAGCCGAGGCCGCCTGATGGCCCGCGTCACGCATCTCCTTTCTCTCGATGAAGTCGCCAGGAGGATCGGCGAGAACCGCGAGCTCATCGAGATTGTCAGCGCCAATTCCGACAACATCGACTACGGCGAGATGATCTGGGTCGACAACGGTACCGAGGAAGGGATCAAGGCCTTCACAGACCGCGGCATCGAATGCCTGCAGGAGCTCATCGCAGACATCCGCACCTGGGA
>NZ_NWMQ01000239.1:0-332 GCF_002901215.1 Paracoccus sp. SY
TAGCTGCCGTCGAGAATGGCTTGCAGCGCGGCAAGCTCGGCCTGTCCGTCCTCGTCCAGACCCTCGCCGTTCGCCAGTTCGGCCAGTTCGTCATACCGCGCGGCCTGTTCCTCGGTCAGCGTTCCTTCGATCCGATAGATGCGGTCCAGCTTGCGGTTCTCAAGCTCGTAATAGCCGATATAGCTGTCACCAATCGCCTCGGCCCATGTCCAGCCTTCCGCCTTCGCGGCCTCGACGGCTGCGGCCAGCTTGCGGGAAAACAACTCGTCCAGCAGGGCAACATCATCAAAGTATTGCTGATCGCTGAACAGGTCGCCGGTCATGCGCCCGCC
>NZ_NWMQ01000024.1:0-49004 GCF_002901215.1 Paracoccus sp. SY
ACCTCGGTTGTTGAATTCAAGCATGCTTTTGTCGTGCCCGGTTCCGACAAGGAGTTCCCGCCCGGTCGCTATGAGGTCTTGGTGGAGGAAGAGCTTCTCGAAGGTCTCAGTTTCGCCGCATACAGGCAAACAGGGGCCTATCTGCTGGTCTACGGGAAAGGACATAACTCCGGGCCGACGGAGATGAGACCGACTTCGTCGGCTTATCTCAGTCTGGCGTTGAAACGTGACGCCCTCCTGGATGCGCCGGTAGAACGTGCCGGCTCGGCCCCTCCGTCCGAAATGGCCGGTTCGAGCAATGAGGGCTGACCTATCCAGAACCTGCGGCATGGGCCCAGACAGTGACATCGCCGTCCCCGTGCCAGACGTCTTCCTCATTGCCGGATGGAAGAGCCGATCAGCGGGAAAGCTCTTGGCGAGAAAGGTACGCGTTTCATGATACCGACACCCAAACCCGAGCATAGGTCCCTGGCGCGGATGATTGTCGCGATTGTCTCGCTGGCAGGCGTTCTTGCGTCTCTCGCTTTTCCGGTGCTTGCGCAGAGCGATGCCGGTTCTCCCCCGGAAAACGCGCATGCCCGCAGCTGTGGGGGAAGCTGGGATTGCAACCTTGGCTACCGGATGGAGGACGTAGAATGTGTAAAGATCGAGATCCCCGAAAACGCTTATGCGACCAAACGGTCCTACGGTGCGGGATGGACCTGCCTTCGGGGCTATAAGGAGGTCGATGGAGCGTCCTGCATTCCGATCCCGGTGCCTGCGAACGCCTTTCTGAAGTCTTCCGGTTACGACTGGGAATGCCTGCGAGGATACCGACGAGAAGGGGACACTTGCGTCTCTGTTGTTCTGCCGGAGCACTCTTATCTGAGCGACAGCTCCTGGGGACCCGGATGGGCCTGCGACCGAGGCTTCACCGCCAGCGGGGACAGGTGCATCCCAATCGTGGTGCCGAAGAATGGTTACCTGACCAATGCTGATTACGGCGATGCCTGGGCGTGTGAACGGGGATTTGCTCAGGTTGGCGAACAGTGTGATCCCGTTGTTCCGCCACAGCATGCCTTTCACGATCCAACGGCCCATGGTCCAGGATGGCGGTGCGAACGCGGATACGAGCCGGACGAACAGAACAGCGCCTGCATTGCAATCGACCTGCCCGAAAACGCACATCTTGATGACTCCGGCAATCGCTGGCGGTGTAATCCGGGCTTCCAGCGTGGGGACGAGGCGTGCGTGCGCGAACAGTGATGCAGATAGTTCTCCGCCGTGGCCATCCGGCCTGCACAAGCGCAGGAACTGATAGCAGGTGCGCCAGAGCATCTGCCATCGCAGATCTTGAGGAGGAAGACGAATTGGCCGCATCGATCAAGACAACAGCCGTCTTTTTACGGCCCTTCGAACTTCCAAGCTTCAATGAGATACTTCCGGCCGGCGAATACGAGGTCGAAACCCTGATCCCGGGTCCGCTGGACGAAGTCGGCGGTGATAGCTGGCGGCCTACCGTTCTTGTCCATCTTCATTCGCGTGCTTCCCATCCGGGTCTCAGCCGGACATTGACCGTCCCCCTTGCGGAACTCGAACGGGCAGTGGCAAAGGACAAGCTGACCGGCAAGGCGCTGACCGATTTCTTTCTGGAGGAAATGCTTGCCGATCCGATGATCCGGCTCGTCATGAAGGCCGACGGCGTGGAAGAGGCCGAACTTCGCAGTCTCTATGCAGGCTCACCGAAACGACCTGCCGATCCTGCGAAGTGAGCAGTTCCAGTCGTGCTCTTGCTGGGCCGCCGGGTCCTTCAAACATGGGTCATGATAATCGTGCGTGGCGCGACCGAACCAATTCTCTGGCTGGCTGTTTTGTTTTTGCCTCATGAGAGAGGCCAATAACGAGGAAGAACATGAGTGACGGTTTTCTGAAGCTTGAAGGCGGGCCACCCCTCGCCGGCCCAGTCGAGCAAATAGGCGATCTGATCCTGCTTCGAACAAGATCAGACATGACCAAGGCGGAGTTTGCGGAACTCCACGAGGGCCAACTGGAGACCGGTGGTATGATCGAACGAATTGCGCTGGAAAGTACCGAAATCTCCCAAGATGGAAGATACAGCATGGACCTGATGCTGCGCCGCCTTCCACCTGAGGCCTAAAACTAAAAAACGCCCCCGCCTATGACTCACCGGGAAGCTGAGTGCCTTGACCCTCTGGCACCGCAACTTACCGAATGCCCCGATAGAGCCTCTTTTGGGGCAACCCTGTGGCAGGAGCCGGACCGTCTCGCTGCGACGGCACAAGGAGGAGAGAAAAAGGTGCCCGCACAAGAAAGGCTGCTCTATGCGAGCGAGAACGGCGACTGCTGGAGATTATGTCGTGACGAGGATAGCGGGCAGGTTGTTGTCCGGCATCGAGCCAACCTTCCGTCCGGCGGTTCCGTCAGCGGTATCGAACTGGGTGAGTTTCTTGTGCAGGATGGCCTCGGGCCGGAAAAGCAGGAACTGCTGCGCCTGATCGGGAGCCTGATCGATCGCGAGACAAACGACACTTCAAAGCTTGTGACGCTCTGAGCCCCGCCAACGCGTGCATTGAGCAGAGTTCTCAGCGGGATCAGACCGGCCTGTAAGGCTTTGCGAAGACCACAGGTGTGGGGATCGACCGCGCGTCGGCATGGTTATGAAATGTCATCAGTTCACAAAGTAGCCCGTCTTTGGCCGCCGCCTCAATCGCCGCATTCAGTTTGAAGACCGCGGTCTGAATGAGGTTAGCATAGTCTTCGTCTGTCAATGTCACCCCCTCACGATGAGATGAAAGCATAGCGCGACCCCACCTTGCCATCAACTTGGCGGAGGTCGCGCTCCGCTGCCTTTCCTTCTGGTGCTTTTGGTTTCCCAAAGGGTTTGGGTCCTGTCTCAGCGCCGCTTTCCTGGCACCCTGGTAGCCTTGTTCCCACGCGGTCCGACCTCCAATGGTGTATTGCTCCGGTTCTCTTCCACGAGCTTGCGCCAGCGATCTACTCGCGCCTGCTCGAGTGCTCCCGCAGCCACTGCGGTCAGAACCGCGCATCCTGGTTCATGGGAATGGGTGCAGTCACCGAAGCGGCAAAAGGGAGCAAGCTCGGCAATCTCGGCAAACAGCACGTCCAGTCCCGCAGAAATGTCGCTGACATGAAGCGTTCGGATCCCGGGCGTGTCGATGGCCCAACCGCCCCCGGTCACGGCGTGAAGCGAGCGGGATGTGGTGGTGTGTCGGCCCTTGGCGTCCGCCTCTCGGATGCTCCCTGTCAGCTGCGCCGCTTCCGGCGACTTTGCCGCAAGCGTGTTCAGCAGTGAGGACTTCCCCACGCCAGACGAGCCGACAAGGGCGATCGTCTGGCCCGCGCCGCACCAGGGGGCGAGTGTCAGCGCCGCCTCTGGGGATCTGGCATTCAGCGTCACCACCTCAAGCCCGCGTTGCAGGCCTTCCACCTGGCTCTGGTAGGAGCCGGCATCCTTTACCTGGTCAGCCTTTGTCAGAACGATCACCGGTGTTGTGCCAGCCTCGTTTGCAAGCGCCAGGTAGCGCTCGAGACGCGGCACGTTCAGGTCATCGTTGCAGGAGGTCACGATGAAGAGCGTATCCACATTCGCTGCAATCAGCTGCGGGGTCCGGCTCCCTTCGGTGCGCCGCTGCAGCAGGGACTTACGCTCCAGTCGGCGGATCAGCAAGTGGCTTTCCGGCTCCACCAGAACCCAGTCTCCGACCGCATGATCTGCAGTATTGGCATGGACGGGCAGCGTCAGCCGCACCGGCCCTGACAAGGACTCGGCAGTCAGCCGGGCCCGGTGAACAGTTGCGATGCGCATCCTTGCGAGTCCCGTTTCGGTCGGAGCCAACTGGTCGTCAAAGAACGCCGTCCAGCCAAGAGAGGCCAAGGATCGCGGGGCTTGATCTGATGAATGTGTCACAGCGGCGTGTCTGAACTCTGCCCTCGGCTGACGCAAGGCTAACGTTTAGAGGGCGGCGCTCCCCTCGATCAGCGCTGGCGCGCCTTGCGGGCGGCGTATCTCTGGTCGCGCATCGCCTTGCGCATGGCCACGTCGTCAAGGACGCGGGAGATCATCCTGTTCTCGGCACGCTCCTTGGCGTCAGCCTGCGCCGTGGCTGCCTTGGCAGCGGCGGCCTCGCGTTCCCGAGCTTCTGCTTCGAGACGGTCCTGTTCTTCGCGCTTCGCCTCTTCGCGCGCTGCCCGACGTTCTGCGCGGGCCTGGGCTATCTGAGCCCGTTCCTGCTCCTTGGCTTCACGCAGCGGCTCGGCAGCCGCCTTGGCGGCCTTGTAGGCCTGCAGAAGGGCGGCTTTTGCCTCCTGGGCGGTGCCTTGACGCTGGGCCAGTTCAGTTTTTTTGGTGTTCTTCAAATGTCATCTCCGGTTGGTTCAGATTGTAAAGCCGATGCAGCCTCCAGTTGTTCCGGGTGAACAGGAAGTCACGGCTTCTTGGTGTCTTGCGCGTCTCGTGCAAGCCGCGCCTCGCGCAGCTGCCTGGTCTTCTCATCACGATCAGCCTTGACCGCCTCGAGTTCGCCAAAGGCACGGTCTCGTGCGGATGGCGCGGGCTTGTTGAAGTGACTTTCCGCCAATTCACGCGGCGACTTGTAGCCGGACATCATGCTCTCCTCACGACCTGGAACGAAGTAAAAAAGGGCCAGGCAACATGCCTGGCCCCGCATCTTTAGAATGCCTTGTTGGCAGTGATCTTCCCTGCATCCGACAAGGCAGTTCTCCCGCTTATGCAGCCTGCAGGTTACAGGCGGCCATCTTGCCCGACTTGCGGTCGCGCTCGAGATCATAGGATAGCTTCTGGCCCTCGACGATGTCGCCCAGGCCCGAGCGTTCTACGGCCGAGATATGAACGAAAGCGTCCGAGCCGCCATCATCAGGCTGGATGAAGCCGAAGCCTTTGGCAGAGTTGAAGAATTTGACGGTTCCGGTGCTCATGATAAACCCTTTCAAGGTCAAGTGGATTGACCGCAGCGCAACTACGCGACGGTGAGGCATAGCGACATTGAAAGAGAGATCAGTTCAGAACGCGGCGCCAAACGCGCAACAAAGATAGCTCGGCAGACAAATATCGATGACTGAAAGATAGGTGCGACCTGCCCTCATGTCAACGGCCGCGGTCCGGCAGGGTTACTCCGGTCATGATCTCTCCGTGTCTTCTCCCCGTCGTCCCAGGCCGGCATCTGCATCTTTGCAAGATGCTGTCCGGGACAGGGGGAATGTCGGCCCTGTCTCCTCGCAACGCTTGATGAGATCTATGGTGGGAGAGCCTATCCGTAAGGACTGGCGGGGTCTGGGACATGCTGGCTGCGTCCGAAGCAAAACAACAATCTGGTACCACGTGATCAGATCTTGGACCTTGCCTGCCTGCTTTTCGACGCAGGTGCGGCAATAGCGCGGCGAGGTCTGAAGACGACCGCAGAGGGTTCCGGCCCAATGGCAGAAGAGAATGGTCAAGAAGCTTTGCGATCTTTCAAGGACACGTCATTGATTGGCGGCCCCTAAGGAAATGCCGGCACCCGCATGTGCGGGGCCGGCACCCAGTTGGCCGGTAAAACCGGCGGCGGATAAACCGAGATTAGGAGGCACCTGGTGCCTCTTCGAGAAATACCGTGCGGCAGCGGACATAGCTCGTCATGCGGTGTGTCTCGCCTGCATCAATGTCGCCACCCCTCTGCCCTCTCCTGAACGGATCTTTGCCAATCTTCCGAATAGCGCTGCAGACCTAACGGGTTTTATGGAGTGGCTAAGCAAAACTGACGCTTCAACATGGCAGAAAACACCATTCACTGCCCGGCAAGCAGGCGTGTTATAAGGGTTGCAAAGTCCCATTCGCCTGCGGCGCCAGAAAGGCGCCTGCTCGATCACGGAAAAGACCAAGACGGTGTCGTCAATGACCACGACCCAGTGCTGCATCGTCGGGGGCGGACCGGCCGGTCTGGTTCTTGGATACCTGCTTGCACGGGCGGGCGTCGAGGTGATTGTGCTCGAGAAGCACGCGGACTTTCTGCGGGACTTCCGCGGTGACACCATCCATCCTTCGACAATGGAGATCATGCATGCGCTCGGTCTGCTGAACGAGTTCCTGCAACTGCCGCATCAACGCGTGCCCAGGCTCTTTGCGCAGTTTGGACCGGATCGGCTGCTGATGGCCGACTTCTCACGGCTGCGGGCCAAGGCGCCATTCATCGCCATGATGCCCCAGTGGGATTTTCTGAACTTCCTTGCCGAGAAGGCAAAGGCGCTGCCTGGCTTTCGCCTGCTGATGGAAGCAGAGGCGCGTGAACTGCTGACAGAGAGCGGGAGGATCACCGGCGTCGTGGCGAACACGCCAAACGGTCTGCTCCAGATCAATGCAGTCTTGACGGTGGCAGCGGATGGACGGACCTCACGCATGCGGGAGGCGGCCGGCCTGCGGATCCACGATCTAGGCGCACCGATCGACGTGCTCTGGTTCCGGCTGTCGCGGGAGCCGGGCGACACGGAGGAAACCCAGGGTCGCTTCGACGCAGGCCAGATCTTCATCATGCTCAATCGCAGTGACTACTGGCAGTGCGCCTATGTCATGCCAAAGGGTAGCTTCGACAACAAGAAGACGGCCGGCATCGCCGCATTCCGAGAAGAGCTTGCGCAACTGCTGCCAATAGACGCCGGCCGCGCGGAAGAGTTGGAAACATGGGAGCAGGTGAAGCTTCTCAGCGTCCAGGTGAACCGTCTGGAGACATGGTGGCGCTCCGGCCTTCTCTGCATCGGCGACGCGGCTCATGCAATGTCGCCTGTGGGAGGCGTCGGGGTGAACCTCGCGGTGCAGGATGCGGTCGCTGCGGCCAATCTCCTGGCGGACCCTTTGCGGCGGAGCGTTCTGACTGATCGCCATCTCCAGGCGGTGCAGCGCCGCCGCATGTGGCCCACGCGAGCAACCCAGCGACTTCAGATCATTATCCAGGACCGAGTGCTGTTGAGTGCCCTGCGCAAGCGGTCGAACTTTCGGGCTCCGCTTGCACTGCGGCTGATCTCCTCCATTCCGCTCCTGCGGGACATGCCCGGACGGCTTGTTGGCATCGGGCTGCGGCCGGAGCATCCGAACACCGTCGTCTCCCGCTCAGAGGCAGCAATTCCTATGCGGCGAGCGTGACACTTGTATACTGAATGACAGCTCTGTATCAGGACGACATCTCGTAATTTTACATCCAAGAAGACAGTTAAAAATATTTATCTGTCGATCATCGGAAATAATCGGCCTTTGCGGTAGCGGAATAGAGATAGGTTTGCACATCGGCGAAGTTTTGCGTTAGGGAGTTAACCAGATCGCGAACCTGCGTATTCCGTAGCCGGTGACTGGAAAACAGAGCATAAAGTGGCACTTCGCGCGATGACCATTCTGGCAGGACCGGAACCAGAAGGCCCTGCTCAACCTCTAGCCGAGCAAAGAATTTCGGCACGAAACAGATGCCATAATCATGAATAGCTGACAACTTGATAACCCAGTAATCGTTGCTAAGCAGTCGCGTCTGAGGATGGAGACCGTATTCCTCATCGCCTTTGCGCAATTCCCACGGGGCGATGTTTTCAGCGCTTTGATAGGCTAAGAGGTCATGCTGCCGCAGTTCGGAAGGTGCAGCCGGAGCGGGATGGCGGGCCAGATAGCCGGGACTGCAAAACAGTCCGAAAGCAAAACGGCCTAGGAGACGGCCCGTCATCTCCGAGACCTGCGGCATTGGCGGTTCGCCAAGATATAGCAGGCAGTCATAATTCCCGCGCGAACTCAGCAGCAGGTCCGAACGCACCACCGACAGGTCCAGTCGCAAATCGGGATTATGGCGCGCAAAATGCAGGATCAGTGGCGCGATCAGGTTCGAGGCGAACTCCCCGGTCGAACCGATGCGCATCGTGCCTTGTGCCTTTTTCTGTCCCGCCCTTGCACTGTCCAGTCCGCGGTGGCAGGCGCGCCGGATCGTGCGCGCATGGTCCAGAAACTCCGCCCCTGCATTCGACAGCACCAGTCGGTTGGCCGAACGGATGAACAGCGTCGCGCCGATTTCCTCTTCCAGCCTGCGCAATTGGTGACTGACCGTCGCCTTGGGCCGATGCAGCTCCCGCGCAGCGCCAGTCAGCGATCCGGCGTCGGCAATCTGCAGAAACACCTCGATATCTTCCAGATTCATCACTGTTCGGAATTATTGAACGTAGGTTTCAAAATACCTGTCTGTGCGTAGGTCTTCAAGCCTTCTTAGAGTGGAGAAGAATTGATCCAGTCGAGCGCAAAGGAGAGTGGGAATGTCCTCCGACCAGTGGAACGCGGTGGCTCTGGAGAGCCAGATCCGCGCCTCTTCCAGCAATCCTGTCATGGTGAACGACTATGCTGTTGCCCTGTGGCGCAGTGCCTCGGGCCAGGTGAACGCATGGGAGGACCGCTGCCCGCACCGCGGAATGCGGCTGAGCCTTGGTTTCGTTGAGGGCGATCAATTGCGCTGCATCTATCATGGCTGGGGCTATGGCACCGGCGGCCAATGCGAAGTCATTCCGGCCCACCCAGGCTTGACCCCGCCCAAGACCATTTGCGCCACACGCCATGCGGTTGAAAGCCGCTATGGGCTGATCTGGGCCAATCTGGCAAGCGACCCCAAGGCCCCCCTACCCGATCTGGGCGCAGATGATGGCTGGCAGGCGGTGCGGAGCATCTATTTGAATGCGCCGGTCACCGAGGTCCGCAAAGCGGTGCTGGATGATCTGGCCGGTTGGGAAGGCATCTTGGCTGATGGCGAGGTCGTCACGCTGGATCTTGCGGATGGCGCAAGGCTGGCGGCGGCGTTCCAACCGGTCGATGCCGGCTCGACAGGGGTGCATTTTGTGGCGCGCGGTGCAGGGGCTGAGCCCAAGGGCCGGCATGAACTGGCGCGTCGGGTGGTGCAACTGCGTCACCGGATTGAAGCGAACTGAAGGAGGACTGGCCATGACTGCGACGAAAGACCCTGTTGCCCGCAATGAGTGGGTCGCCTGCGGTTGGCTGGGGCAGATCGACCCCGGTGCCAGCTATGACACGATGATCCTGGGTCAGCCGATCCGCGTTTTCCGGGACAGTGGCAACAATTATCGCGTCATTGAAATCGACGCGAGTGCCGCTGAGGGTCGTGAACTTCCGGTTCAGACCCGCTATACCTGCATCTTCACCACGCTGGGTGAACCCACGCGTCCCGTACCCGAGATTTCCGAGTTTGACGAACCAGACCGCGTCGTGGTGGGTTGCGGGAGCATCGGCGTCAGCACGAGCCCCTATCGCCTTGTCGAGAACTTCTTGGACATGGCGCATTTTTCCTTCATCCATGTTGATACTCTTGGCGCGACCGACAAGACCGAAGTGCTGGCCTATCGCACCGAACACCGCAAGGATGTCGATGAAATCTGGGCGGTTGATTGCACTTTCTATCAGCCAGCAGCGTCAAAAGCGGCAAATGGCGGGCAGATGACGCGCTATCAGTATCGGGTGATGTCGCCCTTCAGCGTCATGTTGTACAAAAATATCAGCGAGGACTCCGATCGTAATGACGCGATCTGCGTCTTTATCCAGCCGGTGACAGAAACCCGCTGTCTGGCCTATGCGCCTATGGCCATCGTGGATGATAAAAATACCGCTGCTGATATCGCCGACTTC
Source organism: Paracoccus sp. SY (assembly GCF_002901215.1). Taxonomy (NCBI): domain Bacteria; kingdom Pseudomonadati; phylum Pseudomonadota; class Alphaproteobacteria; order Rhodobacterales; family Paracoccaceae; genus Paracoccus; species Paracoccus sp. SY. The sequence continues at coordinate 9,671 of NZ_NWMQ01000024.1, forward strand.
CAGCAGTCGATTTTCCTAGAGGACCGGATGATTCTGGAAAACCAGCGTCCGGCGCTGCTGCCTCTGGATCCGACTTATGAATTGCCGACCCGCGCCGATGCCAGTTCGATCGCGTTCCGCCGCTGGCTGAAGGCGATGGATATCAGCTTCGGCATTTATGAAAAGCAGGCTGCCTGACCCATGACGATTACCCTTCACGACTATTCGCTTTCGGGCAGCTGCTACAAGGTCCGCCTGATGCTGGGCTTTCTGGGGCTGGAATATGCGCGCCGGCAGGTGGATTTTTATCCCGGCCGACAGCACAAGACACCTGAATTCCTGGTGATCAATCCTCTGGGGCAATTGCCGGTTCTGGAAGATGAGGGGCTGCTCCTGCGCGACGCACAGGCCATTCTGTGCCACCTGGCCAATAAATACGACAAGACGGGCAAATGGCTGCCACGCGATCCGGTCAGTTTCGGGCCGGTGATGATGTGGCTGATGTTCGCGGGCGGTGAACTGATGGCGGCGTCAAGAGCGCGGCTGCATGATGTCATGAGCTATGATCTGGATATAGATGCGGCGCGCAAAGCGGCCCGCTCGGCCTTCCGTGTGCTGGATGATCATCTGACCTATCGCGAGATCGACGGCGGGACCTGGATCGTGGGCGATCATCCCACCATCGCCGATCTCGCCTGCTTCCCCTATGTCGCATTGTCGGGCGACGGCGGCATCGGCCATGAGGAATATCCTGCGATCCGCAACTGGCTGCGCGAATTCCGCCGGCTGCCGGGTTTTCACGCGATGTCCGGCATATCCGAGTATGTTTGATGAAGATTGACCGCAACATGACAGCCAATACCGAATTCGAGGTCCGCATCCGCAAGGTTCGCGCTGAAACCTCGGAGATCCGCAGCTTTGAATTCGAGGCTACGAGTGGCCAATCCCTGCCGCCGTTTGAGGCGGGGGCGCATATCTCGATCACGCCTATTCCCGGCCTGACGCGGCAATATTCGCTGGTCAACAACCCCGCAGACCGCAGCCGCTATCTGATCGGCGTCAAGCGCGAATTGAATGGACGCGGTGGCTCAAGCGCGATGCACAACCAGTTGCAGGAAGGCGGAACCGTCCGCATCACCGCGCCGCGCAACAATTTTGCCCTACGTTCGGGCGGAAAGGGGCGGCGTCTTCTGCTTGCGGGCGGTATTGGGGTCACGCCTTTGCTGAGCATGGCCCAGGTTCTGGCCAGCGAAGAGGAGGATTTTGAGCTGCATTACTTTGCCCGCTCGAATGCCGAGATCGCCTTCCGCGACTTGATCCTTGAAAGCGGCTGGTCCGACCGGGTCGCCTATCATTATGGTCTGGTGCCTCCCTTGCTGACTGAAGTCTTGCAGGACATCCTGCGCGATGGCGGACATTCAATCTATCTTTGCGGACCGAACCCCTTCATGGATGTCGTACGTCATTGTGCCGAAGTGACCGGCTGGCCGCGCGATACGGTTATTCTGGAACATTTTTCGGCAGAAGTGCCGGTGCTGACGCCGGGCGAAGGCGAGTTCGTGCTGCGGCTGGCCAAAAGTGGCATCGAGCTGGTCGTGCCCTCCGACCGGACCATCATTGAGGTGATCCGCGAGGCAGGCATCGAAATCAAGACAAGCTGCGAGCAGGGCGTTTGCGGCACCTGCATTACCGAGGTGATCGAGGGCGAGGTGGAACATCATGACCTGTTTCTTAGCCCCGATGAGCAGGAGGGCGGCAGGCTGATCATGCCCTGTGTATCGCGCTGCACATCCCGACTTCTGGTGTTGAATATCTGATGACCGGGCAACGGGCAGAAGAGGCCCGTAAGCCATGGCGCAACAATAATGACAGGGAGAAGACCATGAATATGGCCCTTCAAGGCGCCTATCACCCGGGAAGGACGTTCGATGGTCCGTCGCTGCTGGAACTCCGGGGCCTGACCAAGGCGTTCCATTCGGTCGTGGCAAATCGCGACGTTTCGCTGAGCATCCGGCCCGGCGAAATCCACGCGGTTCTGGGCGAGAACGGCGCGGGCAAAAGCACGCTGATGAAGATGATCTACGGCGTTCTGGTTCCAGATGCGGGCGAGATCTGCTGGAATGGCGAGCCTGCCGCGCTGACCAGCCCCGCGCAGGCGCGCAAGCTTGGCATTGGCATGGTCTTTCAGCATTTTTCATTGTTTGAATCCCTGACCGTGGCGGAAAACATCGCGCTGACCGTGCCCGGCAGCCTGCCCCGTCTGGCAGAGCGCATCCGCGAGATTGGGCAGCGGTTTTCCTTGCCGGTCAATCCGAACTCTCTGGTGCATTCCCTTTCCGTGGGTGAGCGCCAGCGGGTCGAGATCATCCGCTGCCTGCTGCAAGAACCGCGGCTGATCATCATGGACGAGCCGACCTCGGTCCTGCCGCCTGCCGGGATCCCGGCTTTGTTCGACACGATCCGTGAACTGGCCGCGCAGGGCTGCGCCGTGCTGTTCATCAGCCACAAGCTGGAGGAGATTCGCAGCCTATGTCACAGCGCCACTGTGATGCGCGCAGGCGAGGTCGTGGCCGCGATCGACCCGCGTCTTTCCAGCGCCACGGAATTGGCTCACCTGATGATCGGGCGCGAAATCCCGCAGCCGAAACGCTCAGCTCCGACGCTGGGACGCGATGCAGTGCTGGAGGTGACGGGGCTGTCGCAGTCCGCGGACGATCCATTCGGCGTCGGCCTGCATGATCTGGATCTGCAGCTTTATCCCGGCGAGATTGTCGGCATCGCGGGCATTTCGGGAAATGGCCAGAAGGAACTTGCGGCGGTCCTCTCGGGCGAAGCGGTGCTGGACCGTCGCCGTCGCGACCAGATCCGGCTATCTGGCAGCGGTTGCGGCGATATGGATGCAAAGCTGCGCCGCAGACGGGGTCTGGCTTTCGTGCCCGAGGACCGGAATGGCCGCGGCTCCGTCCCGGAAATGACCCTAGCCGATAACGCGCTTCTGACTGGCTATGAACAGGGGATGGTGCGGCGCGGGCTGATCCAGCGGAGGCTCGTGCATGCCTTTGCCGAAAACTGCATCCGCGACATGGGCGTGCGCTGCACCGGTCCTGAAGCCGAGGCGCGCAGCTTGTCGGGTGGTAATCTTCAGAAGTTCATCATGGGTCGCGAAATTCGGCTGAAACCGAAGGTTCTGGTGGCCGCGCAGCCGACATGGGGTGTCGATGTAGGCGCGGCGGCGCTGATCCGCCAGCAACTGATCGACTTACGCGATACTGGTGTCGGCATTCTGGTCATCAGCGAGGAACTGGACGAATTGTTCGAGATCAGCGACCGTATCCATGTGCTGTTCAGAGGCCGGCTGTCGCCCGCCCTAAACCGAGCCGAGGCCACGGTGTCCACCATCGGTGATTACATGACCGGCGGCTTCCTACCACCCGAGATCGCCGACCCAGGGGCGACGGCATGATGCGGCTTCCCTGGGTCATTGAGCCGAGGATCGGCCGAACAGGCGCGCGCAGTCTGCTTGCGCCGCTGATTGCCGTCGTGACGACCATCATCGCGGCCATCATCCTGATGTCGTCGCAGAGCGTCGCGCCCTTGGCTGCACTGTGGCAACTTTATATCGCGCCGCTCTCCAGCCTCTACAATCTCAGTGAGGTGTTGCTAAAAATGGCGCCGCTGCTGATCATTGCGCAGGGTCTGGCGATCGGCTTTCGCGCCAAGGTCTGGAATATTGGCGCCGAGGGTCAACTGATCCTTGGCGCGATCGGTGGCAGCCTGTTTCCATTGTGGTTCAATGACAGCGTGAACCCGATGATGCTGCCCGCCATGGCGCTGTTCGGAATGTTGTTCGGCATGGGTTGGGCTGCACTGGCGGCATTCCTGCGCACGCGCTTCAACGCCAATGAGATCTTGGTCACGCTGATGCTGAACAGCATCGGGCTTCAATTGCTGTATTATCTGATCTCGGGACCGTTGCGCGACCCATATGGCTTCAACTTCCCGCAATCGGCCCTGTTTCCGCAGGTGGCGATGTTGCCTTCGCTGTTTGGGCTGGGGCGAGCAAATATCTCGATCATCGTGGCGCTGCTGCTGACCGCCGCAGCCTGGCTCTTTGTCGAGCGCAGCTTGACTGGCTACAAGCTGCAGGTCGGCGGCGTGGCTCCCGATGCGGCACGCTATGCCGGGTTTCGCGAAAAGCGCGCTGTCTGGGTCAGCCTGTGTATCGGTGGTGCGGCGGCGGGCCTGGCTGGCGTCTTCGAGGTGGCCGGGCCGCTGGGGCAGTTGCAGCGCGTAGTCTCGCCCGGTTACGGCTTTGCGGCGATCATCGTCGCCTTTCTGGGCGGGCTGAACGCCATTGGCATCCTGTTCGCAGCCTTTTTCATGGCCGTGATCTATGTCGGCGGCGACATGGCGCAGGCTTCGGCTGGGGTTCCCTATGCAGTGAATACCTCTCTACAGGGCGTGCTGCTGATCAGCTATATCGCAGCGCGGCTTTTCGTCGATCACCGGGTCCGCTGGCGGCGCGACCTGTCGCAGCAGGGAGCGAACTGATGGAAAGCATGCTCGTTTTTCTGCTAGCCGGCACATTGACCGCAGCAACACCTCTGCTGCTGGCGGCCGTCGGCGAACTGATCGTCGAGCGTTCGGGCATCCTCAATCTCAGCATCGAGGGGATGATGGCGCTGGGTGCCGTAGTTGGCTTTGCCACGATCATAGCGACGGGCAGCCATTGGCTGGCGCTGTTTTCCGGCGGGCTGGCAGGGGTGGCGCTGGCGGCGCTGTTCGCGGCGGTGGTGTTGCTGGCCCTGGGCAATCAAGTCGCCACCGGCATTGCGGTCGGCATTCTAGGGCTGGGCCTGTCAGGGGTGATCGGCATCCCCTATGAAGGCATGACCGTCGCGCCCATGAAACGCCTGCCAATTCCGTTCCTGTCCGATATCCCGATCATCGGGCCGGGCCTGTTCAATCACTCGCTGCTGGTCTATCTGGCGCCCCTGCTAGCGCTGACCATCTGGTGGATGCTGCGCAGCACCAAGGTCGGGCTGGTAATCCGCGCAGTGGGTGAGGCTCCTGAATCAGCCCATGCCATCGGCTACAGCGTGCTGGCAACCCGCTTCCTGACAATCACGCTCGGAGGCTTCCTGGCGGGGCTGGCAGGCGCCTTCATCTCGACCGTATCGGCTACCTTGTGGTCGGATGGTATGATTGCCGGACGAGGCTGGATCGTGGTCGCTCTGGTGGTCTTTGCCGCGTGGCGCGTAGATCGGCTGGTCATCGGTGCCTGGCTGTTCGGCCTTGCTACCATTGCTGAATTGCTCGTGCAGGGAATGGGAATTTCGGTGCCATCGCAACTGCTGACCAGCATTCCCTATATCGCCACCATCATCGCCATATCGATTTTGTCGATGAATGGCCGAAAGATGCGCCTGAATGCGCCGGCCTCACTGGGCCGCACCTATAACAGCACCGCCTGAGCGGTCATTCCAACAGGAGAAGGACCAATGGTCATGAAGCACAATTTGACAAACTGGATTCTGGCGGCATCTCTCGCGCTGCCCTTGACCGGCGGGGTGGCCGTGGCCGAGCCCCTGATGATGGGCTTGATCTATCCTTCTCCTGTTGCGGATGTAGGTTGGGCCAAGCAACTGGATCTGGCTCGCGAGGCGGTCGAACAAGCCTATGGCGATCGCGTAACCACCCGCGTGGTCGACAATATCCCCGAAGGGCCGGATGCCAGCCGGGTAATGAACCAGCTTGTCTCAGATGGGGCAGATTTCCTCGTCCTGGGCTCATTCGGCTATATGAATGACGGCCTTCGGCTGGCACAGCGTCACTCCGACGTGGATATCATCCATGCCAGCGGCTTTCGTCAGACCGAAAACCTGGGTACCTTCACTGCCCGCGGCTATGAAGGGTTCTATCTGGGCGGATTGGCCGCCGGCATGGTCACCGAAAGCAACACCATCGGCATCGTCGCAGCTTTCGCCGTTCCCGAGGTGATCGCCGAGGTTAATGCCATCACCCTGGCCGCACGCGAGGTGAACCCGGACGTGAATATCCGCCTTGTCTGGGTGAACAGTTGGTTCGATCCCGCCCGCGAACAAGAGGCTGCACGGGCGGTCATTTCGCAAGGGGCGGATGTGGTGTTCTCGCTTCATCAGGACACGCCTTCAGTGGTGAACGTGGCACAGGCTGAGGGGGTCTACGTGGTCAACACGGGCTCGGATATGAGCTCACATGGCCCTGATGCCGTTCTGGGCTCGGTGGTTCATGACTGGAGCAAATATTTCATCCGGGTCGTGGGGGAAGCACTCGAAGGCAATTTCAAGGGTCAGGATGAACGGGGCGGTCTGGCTTCGGGCACAGTCTCGGTCCAGGCATGGAATGATGTGCTGACCGAAGAGCAGATGGCGCGAATCAAGGAAGTAGAAGCTGCGCTGGTGAGCGGCGAGGACCATGTCTTTGCTGGCCCTCTGAAAGACCAGAGTGGCACCGAACGCGTACCTGAGGGCGAGGTTCTGCCCGATCCCGAAATCTTTGCGATGAATTGGCTGGTTGAGGGCTTGTCCGGATCGCTGCCGCAATAAACCCTGCGCGGGCAGCCTGTCAGGCTGTCCGCATGGTTTGGCCTAAAGGACACGTAACGTGAATTTTGAAAGCGGCAACTTTGGGCAGGGTGGGCAGGACCTCTGCGCAATCGAAATCATCTATCACGGCAAGCTTGGGGAATCTTTCGTCGAATTCGCGTTGAATCGTGCGCGCCGCTTAAGCTTGAATGGCTGGATCAGCATCCAGCCAGAAGGAGTGAAGGTTGCCGCGCAAGGGCCGGAAGCCCTGGTCGATGCTTTTGAGATCGTCTGCAGCCTCGGCCCTCTCGATGCTGATATCGTCGACTGGCATCGAAGCGATATTGCCGCCGGGGTGAACCACACCGGTTTTGAGCGGCGCTGAAAAGGCTCTGCCACTTAACAACGGGACCGGTTGAAATAGAAGTTGTGGGGGAGTCTTTTCTGGCTGGAAGAGGAGCTGTGGCCTCTCGGATGCCCAGAGCTCCATCGTTTTCTTCATCGCGCTCGCGATCAACGGGTTTTATGGAACGGCTCCAGAAGTTACCTGGAACTTGGACGTCAGAGCATTCCCACCTTTTGAGTAGTCCTGCATCTCTTCAGGATTGTGCGGTGCAATAGCTTCGGAGGACAGCTAGGCGGCCGATGCTGCAGTGCAGCGCCATGGAGAATGAATTAGGAACTGTGCGGAATACAGTGTCTCAACTTGCATTTTTCGCATATCGGACTTGCCAATGAGGCGGCTACATTTCTGCAGTTGCACAATCTATATCCTTGTTCATGAAGCAGTTGCCCGAGCGTCGGGCATTTTTCCAAACAAGGTGATGTCATGTCGACGATGGAAATGAGCCGCGGCTTTGCCGCCCGAGGTTTTGGCAATGTGGTCGCGAACTTCCTCTCGATGCTGTCCGCTTGGAACGATGCCCGGGTGACCCGTCGGGAACTGAACAGGTTGTCCGATCGCGAATTGGCCGACATCGGTGTATGCCGCGGCGATATTGAGCGGATTGCGCGCGGCCTCTGAGCTATAGGCCTAATCAGCTCTAGATTGAACGAACCCCCATGCAGGCGCAGCGGGGGTTTTTTGTACCACCGGGCGTATGCACATGTATCTTTCATCTTGTGCCAACTCCACGGATCTTCGGAACGACAAAGGCCGCTCAAGCGAGCGGCCCTCTTTCTCAGATCGACAGGCACATGTACTTGATCTCGAGATAATCCTCGATGCCGTAGTGACTGCCCTCGCGACCCAGCCCTGACTGCTTGACCCCGCCAAAGGGTGCCACCTCGGTCGAGATCAGGCCGGTGTTTACGCCCACCATGCCCACCTCCAAGGCCTCGGCCACGCGCCAGACGCGGCTGAGGTCGCGGGAATAGAAGTATCCCGCGAGGCCGAATTCGCTGGCATTTGCCAAGGCAACCGCCTCGTCTTCTGTCTCAAAGCGCCAAACTGGAGCGACGGGGCCGAATGTCTCCTCCCGGGCGATCTTCATGGCCGTCGTCATCCCGGACAGGACGGTCGGCTGAAAGAAGGTGCCGCCCATGGTGTGACGCTCTCCACCGGTGGTAACCGTGGCGCCATGGGCACAGGCATCAGAGAGATGATCCTCGACCTTGGCAAGCGCCGCCTGGTTGATCAGCGGGCCAACGGCAACACCATCGGACTGGCCATCGCCGACCTTCAGCGCCGCGACGCGGGCTGTCAGCCGTTCGACGAAAGCGTCATGGATGCCCGCCTGCACATAGATCCGGTTGGCACAAACGCAGGTCTGGCCGGCATTGCGGAACTTGGCAGCCATCGCACCATCGACCGCGGCTTCAAGATCAGCGTCATCAAAGACGATGAAGGGGGCGTTTCCGCCCAATTCCAGCGACAGCTTCTTGATGGTCTCGGCGCCCTGCCGCATCAGGATCTTGCCGACACGGGTCGAGCCGGTGAAGGTGATCTTCGCGACCTTGGGATTGTCGCAAAGCTCGGAGCCCATCCCTGCGGCGTCAAGGCCGGGGACGATGTTCAGAACCCCGGCCGGAACCCCGGCACGTTCTGCCAGGACACCAAGCGCCAGTGCCGACAGCGGCGTGAACTCCGAAGGGCGCGCAACCATGGTACAACCCGCTGCAAGTGCCGGGGCGATCTTGCGCGCCAGCATGGCATTGGGGAAGTTCCAAGGTGTGATCGCGCCAACAACGCCCACCGGCTGCTTCAGCACGATGATGCGTTTGTCGGGCATGTGACCCGGAATGGTGTCGCCGTAGACGCGCTTGGCTTCCTCGGCAAACCATTCGACATAGGCCGCACCGTAAGCGATCTCGCCCCGCGCCTCGGAAAGGGGCTTGCCCATCTCGGCCGTCAGGATGCGGGCAAGGTCCTCCTGGTTGGCCATGATCAGGTCATGCCAGCGACGCAGGATCGCAGCCCGTTCCTTGCCGGTGCGAGCGGCCCATCCCTTTTGTGCCGCATGGGCCGCATCAATGGCATCGCGCATCTCGGCCACGCCCATGTCCGCGACCTCCGCCAGCAAGGCACCGTTCGCCGGATTGGTCACCTTGAACAGGCGGTCGCCCTTGAAGCGCATTCCGTTGATGAAGCCGCTGCCGGTCAGCAAGGAGGGATCGGAAAGTTCCAAAGTGTTGTTGTGATCCAGCATCATGCAGCCCTCGCAGCGGCGATGGACTCCTCGAGGATGTCCATCGCTTCGGAGAAATGCCCCTCGTCGATCGTGAGCGGCGCAAGGAAACGGATGACATTCCCGTAGGTGCCGCAGGTCAGCAGGATCAGCTTGCGGTTCAACGCCTCGATGCGGATGCGGTTCACCAGGTCAGGATTGGGCGTCTTGCCGTCAGCCGCGGTGAACTCGGCCGCGACCATGAAGCCCGGACCACGCACCTCGGCTAGTTCCGGCGTGGTGGCGCGGATCGCCTCAAGGCGCTGACGCAGGCGCGAGCCGAGTTCATTGGCGCGAGTGCACAGGTCTTCTTCCTCGATCACATCCAGCACCGCATGGGCCGCAGCGATACCGAGCGGATTGCCACCATAGGTGCCACCGAGGCCGCCAGGACCTGCAGCGTCCATGATATCCGCACGACCCGTCACAGCAGCCAAGGGCAAGCCACCCGCCAAGCCCTTGGCCATGGTGGTGATGTCAGCGGCAATGCCATGCTGTTCCATGGCAAACAACGTGCCGGTCCGCGCAAAGCCGGTCTGCACCTCGTCGGCGATCATGACAATGCCATGCTTGTCGCAAAGCGTCCGAACGGCGCGCACGAAGTCGGTCGGTGCCGGGTTGAAGCCGCCCTCGCCCTGCACGGGCTCGAAGATGATCGCAGCGACACGAGCCGGATCGAGGTCGGCCTTGAACAGCTTCTCGATGCCAGCCATGGCGTCCTCGGTCGTCGCGCCGTGCAGGGCGACCGGGAACGGCACGTGGAACACATCGGGCATCATTGCCCCGAAGCCTGCCTTGTAGGGCTGCACCTTTCCGGTCAGCGCCATGCCCATGAAGGTGCGCCCGTGGAAGCCTCCTCCAAAGGCAATGACCGCATTGCGGCCCGTATGCGCGCGGGCGATCTTGACTGCATTCTCCACCGCCTCAGCGCCGGTGGTCACGAACAGGGTGCGCTTGTCGAAATCACCCGGTACGGCTGCGTTCAGGCGCTCGGCCAGCCGCAGGTAATTCTCGTAAGGCAGCACCTGATGGCAGGTATGGGTAAAAGCCTCGGCTTGGGCCTTCACGGCCTCGATGATCTTCGGGTGGCAATGGCCGGTGTTCACCACAGCGATGCCGGCCGCAAAATCGATGTAGCGCGTGCCCTCGACATCCCAGACCTCGGCATTGCGGGCGCGTGCGGCATAGACCTGGGTCTGCATCCCCACGCCACGGGCAATGGTCGACTGACGCAGTTCGGCAAGTTGGTTGTTCAGCATGGGGACATCTCCTGTGGGCCGGGAAATATCCCGGATGCCCTTGCATCTGCACTGTTCAAAATCATTCGGAAAGTCTAATTCTTCGTGCAGGTAACGCCCTGATTGCAATGCATCTGCGTTGGAAACGTTTATGATCATGAACAAAGATAACAGTGGCTTGAGTGATCTGCGGTTGGGGGCTCGCCTGCGGATCCTGCGCGAGCGCGCAGGTCTGTCACAGCGTGCCCTGGCCAAGCGTGCCAATGTGACCAATGCAACGATCTCCCTGGTCGAGGCAGACAAGATGAACCCCTCGGTCGGAGCACTGCGGCGCATTCTTGACGGCATTCCGGTCAGCCTGTCCGAGTTCTTCGCCTTTGAGCCCGAACCTGAACAGACGATCTTCTACCAGGCGGATGAGTTGCCCGATCTCGGCAAGGGCAAGCTCTCCCTGCGCCGGGTTGGCCACAGCCAGTTCGGCCGTGCCATGACCATCCTGCATGAACGCTATGAACCCGGAGCCGATACCGGCAGGGTCATGTATCAGCACGAAGGCGAGGAAGGCGGCGTGGTCGTCTCTGGCCGGATCGAGATCACCGTGGGAGAAGAGCGCCGCATCCTTGGCGCAGGCGACGCTTACTATTTCGACAGCCGCAGATCGCATCGGTTCCGGCAGATCGGAACCGAACCCTGCGTGATCGTCAGTGCCTGCACCCCACCGACGTTCTAGCAGGCTGTATTCCCCGGCCCGATCGGCTGACCCTCACGAATGAAGATCGGACAGCCTTTACATTGGCCACCTGCGAAAGCAGGCTCCTACAATCGCGTGGTGACAGCAACGCAATCTTCCTGAGGAGAGTTGACGCCAGAGATTTACTGCTAGCTGCCGCGTCGGCGGCTGGGATTATGACGCGGGCATGGATCTGCCAAGCGGAGGCCGGATGTGCTGCGTCCAGGGCTGAATGGCGCTAGGTCCAGTTCGGGCTTCTCACCCGAAACTAACGCCGCAATCAGCTTGCCCGTGATACCCCCGAGCGTCAGACCTAGATGGCCATGCCCACAGGCGAAGAACAGGCGAGGATCGCGCAGGGAAGGACCGATAAACGGCAGGCTGTCGGGGGTGGAGGGGCGGAAGCCCAGCCAGTCGCTGCGCTTTGTCCCAAGCCCCGGCAACATACGCCGCGCCTTCCGTTCCAGCACTTCCAGACGAACTGGGCGAGTTGGCTTGTCGAGGCCGCCAAGCTCCACCGTCCCGGCAGCCCGGATCTCACCTGCCATCGGCACGAGGAAAAACCCGTCCGAAGGATACATGACCGGATGGGACAGCAGTTCCTTCTGCGAAGTGAAACTCACATGGTAACCGCGCTCGGTATTCAAATTCAGAGATTGGCCGGAACGGCGGGCGAGATCGCGTGACCAAGCTCCGGCCGAAAGCACAACACGATCGGATTTAATCAGGCCGAGGCTGGTCCGAACCGTCAGGCCTGCGCCGTTGATCTCCAAGTCTTCAGCACTACCGCGGGTGAAACTGCCGCCTCGTGCGATGATCGCTCTGGCGAGACCGTGGCAATAGGCTTCAGGATCATCCAGCACATAGGCATCATGAAAGAGCGCACCACCATAGTATTCCTGGGCGAGATTGGGCTCGCGCTCACGAATCTGGGCAGCGGTTAAAATGTCGCCGCGGATGCCTTCCTGATTGCGCCGCACCATTGCTACGTGCGCCGATTTCAGTTCTGCCTCAGAGCGATAGAGATGGAGGGAGCCGGTCCCCCTGCCCAATCGAATATCGCCTACTTCGGCCATGAGGGGCGCATGGCCGACCTCGATATGCCGCATAAGGGTGGCCAGGCATGAAGTCAGATGGTCAAAACGGGGTTTGCGCGAGGAGAGGATAAAAGCACTTAGCCAGGGTAAAAGGTCTGGCAGGTCACGCCAGTACAGCGAAAAGGGCCCCTCCTTGTCCAGCAACATCCCCGGCACTTTCCACAGGATGCCCGGACTCGCGACAGGAAAAATGGCATTTGGAGCAATGGTTGCGGCATTGCCAAAAGAAGCTGCCCGCCGGAAATCCATGCCGGGCAAAGGTGGGGCGGGGTCAATGATCTCGACTTGATGACCGTAGCGCTGGAGCCAAAGTGCGGTGGAAAGACCGACCACCCCGGCCCCGATCACAGCCACGCTTAAGCCTTTCTGTCTTTCAGCAGGCATTGTTGGGCGACCTTCGTTCAGAGCAGAGCTGAGATATGAAATTCAGGCGCCGACCCGACAGTGGCCTGACGATAGCTCTCGTTTCGTTAATCCCCCGCTTACCCGGAGCCTCAGCGTCGGGACTACGACCAGAGCCGACACGCGAACGCACATATACCTCCCGATCTGATCGCCGTCCGCTCCCGGAAGGCCCCACTCACTCAGGCCTGTGGATCAACCAGAATTTCTTCACCGGCTCGCTGTTTGACCAAGCAGCCTTGGCACCTCGGTGAATAATGAAAACATCCCCAGCTCGAAAGGTTTGACGGCCCTCATCGTCATTTCCGACCGTGACACTGCCGCTTTGCAAATACATCAGTTCGCTGAAAGGATAGGTAATGGCGCTGCGATCATAGGGGGTCGCGCTCCAGAGCCCCCAGGAGAAAGCGCTCGCATCGAAAAATTCATGTCGGGCAGTTTCGGGCATGGCGGTGGTAACCAAAGCCGGATTGGGAAGACCACCCGGGCTAAGTTCCTGATCGAGATCAAGCTTCGTAAAGGCACAATCCGCCGCGCCAGTTTTGACTTCGGCCAGGACGACCTCGGCGCCTTCCGCCCTCCAGGCGATTGAACCGGCCGGCACAGAGGCAACGTCTCCGAGCTGAAGCAGCAGTTCAGAGCCACCGCTTCGCAGTTGCAACGCGCCAGCACGCAGGATGATAATCATCGCGTTCTGCAACTGCAGATCCGTGCCTTCTCCTGCCAGTTCTGCGCGCAGGGCCGGCAGATCACGGTTTGCTTCAAAGGCCGCAATGGCAGCCGCCAAGTCACCTTTCAGCCCTGCCGCATTGCCCAGATCAACGATATTTCTGATCACGTACGTATTCCTAAGGTTTGAGCGCTATTTTGAGGCGAAGCCAAGGCTGTCTTTCAGCCAGTACCAGCGTATGCCCAGATCCATCACCGGCTTTCGGATTGCGTGCCAAGCCAGGCGCGGGATTGGCGTGACCGGGTAGAGAAGCGGTCGGCCTTCAGTCAGATGCTCGGCATAAAGCCGTCCAAAAACTGTGGCCAAAGCTACACCACGGCCATTATAGGCCAGCATTGCATGCAGGCCCGGTGCGGGCTGGTGAAGATGCGGCAACCCGTCCATGGTCAAAGCCACATGGCCCGACCATGTGTAGTCCAAGGCCACGCCATCCAGTTCCGGAAAGAGCCGCAGCATGCCTTTTTGCAAGGCTCTCAGCAAAGCCGGCTTTTCTGCCGTTCCCACCGCGCCGCGACCGCCGATCATGAAACGGCCGTCATGCGACTGGCGCATATAGAAGGCAAGCTTGCGGGTCTCGGACAGAACCACACCGCCCGGCATGATCCGCCTGCGCAGGGTGTCGGGCAGAACTTCTGTGGTAAGGATCATGCTCTGAACTGGCAGGATGCTCTGGGCAAGGTCCGGCACAAGCCTACCGGTATAGCCATTGGTCGCTACCAGGACAGATTTCGCGGTGACATGGCCTACGGCGGTGCGAACACGCCAACTGCTTCCGTGAGGTTTTATCTCAAGAGCAGGGCTTTGCTCACAGATCACTGCACCGGCAGCTAGCGCAGCGCGGGCAAGACCCCGGGCGTAATCCAGTGGCTGCAGGCTGCCGGCCCGTGGATCACGCCATCCGCCGAAGTAACCGGAGGTGCCGGTCTGCGCAGCAATGCCGTCGCGGTCCAGCAGTTCAACGGCTACACCTTCAGCCTGCCATTGACGCGCCCGGTGCATGACAGAACCTTTTGCCAGCTCGGAATGTGCGGCTTGAATCCAGCCGCTCCGCTGTGGGGCGCAACGGATCTGATGCCGCTCAATCAAGTCAAACACTTCATCGGCCGCATTGCCGACAAGGCGGATCATCTCGCTTCCCCGTTGTGCGCCATAGGCGTCGCGCAGATCGTCGGGGTCATGCTTTAGCCCGGGGATCACCTGCCCGCCATTGCGGCCTGATGCACCGAAACCGATGTGGCGTGCTTCCAGCACCAGCGGCTTCAGACCTTTCTCCGCCAGATGCAGCGCCGCCGAGAGACCTGTGAAACCTCCACCGACAACGACAACATCGGCCTCCGCAGGACCTTGCAACCTGGTCGTTTCCGGCGCGGGCTCTTCTGTCTTGTTCCACCACAGGGAACGGCTAAAACTTTCGAGGCTGCTGGTTGCGGCCATGGTCTTCTCCGGCGCATCAATAATCAGAGTTCTGCCGCCTGCTTGCGCGGCAGTCAGGTTAGTCGGGCTTGTTCACCCAAAGCACGAAAGCTTCCGACTCCCCGGAATTGAAGAAGCGATGCCGAATGGTTGAAGGCAAGGCAAAGCCATCTCCAGCCTGCAGCAGATACGTTGCATCCTCAATCTGCAGCGTAAAACTGCCCGAGACGACATAGCCGAGTTCTTCGCCTGAGTGGGTATAGAATTCATCCCCTGACGAACCCCCTGGCGCAATTCGCACGGCGAAGGATTTGATCTTCTCGATCAACTCGGGCGACGCACGGCGCTTCATCACGCCACCCGCATTCAGCACTTCCGGCTGATCAGATGCGCGCAACACATAGGGATTAGCGCGTGACGCGCTGGCGAAACCTTCGGGATCGATCAGCTGGGCGGGACTCATGCCCAGAACATCGGCAATGGTGTAAAGTGTGCGCACCGTCGGCGAAACGAGGCCACGTTCAATCTGCGACAAGGCCCCAGTCGAAAGCCCGGACTTTTCGGACAGCTCCCCTTGGGTCAGTGAAAGCACTTGACGCCGTGCACGAATGCGCTCGCCAATGCCATCGGTCTTAGCAGGCTGAGCAGCGGCAAATCTGCTCTGACCACCTTTGCTCATAGGTTTGCTCTGCGTCATAGCGTCACCACTTCATGATGGCTTGCACTGTTTTTAGTATTCTGCTTCATAACGACAGGACTTTCAATAAACTAAATTCTTTAGTGGCAGTAGCTCTCTGCAGAAGGGATGCAGCAGATGTCAGAACAGTTGTACAAGTCGCAGCCCTACTGGTGGGAGGCTGCTCCGCCGCAGGTGCAGGAACGCCAAGAAGTTGCTGCGCACTGCGATGTGGCAGTGGTTGGCGCGGGCTATGCTGGACTTTGTGCCGCGCTTCATCTGGCTCGCGCCGGGCGGAGGGTCCAGGTCTTTGAACGAGAAGCGCTCGGATCTGGCGCATCCAGCCGCAACGGCGGCATCACCAGCGGCAACATCCGCCCGGGAGCCGCTGAGCTGCAGCGAGCCTATGGGGCTGAACGGGCTTCAAAGATTATCGCGGAGGGCCACGAGGCCCGGGCCTATCTGCGCGCCTTTCTTTCGACAGAGCAGATTAATTGCGATTTCCAGCCGGTGGGTCGGTTCTACGGCGCCCTGACAAAGGACGGATATGAAAAAATCGCTCGCGAAACCGAGACAATGGCTCGGGCTGATGGGATTGAGTGTTGGGCGGTGCCTGCCGTCGAAGTCGACCGCTACATTCGTACCGACCTTTATCAGGGCGGCGTGGTCCGGATGGACATCGGGGGTCTGCATCCCGCAAAATTCCAGGCTGAGTTGATCCGACTTGCCCAAGCGGCAGGCGTGGTCATTCACGGTGAGACGCGGGTCGAGAATGTTACTGTTGGTGAAAGAGAACACAGGGTCAGCACCAGCCATGGTCATTGCTTTGCGACCCAGGTCTTGGTATGCACCAATGGCTATACCGATCACAGTGATCGCTGGCTCCGCCAGCGACTGGTTCCTCTGCGCTCGCGCATCATCGCAACCGAAGATCTTGGCGAGGAGCGTGTAAAGGCGCTGATGCCGGCACTGATGATGTATGGCGATACCCGTGCCATGACTTACTATTACCGCCCGAGCCCTGATGGCCGCCGCATTCTATTTGGTGGCCGCGACACTGGATTGTTCGGCGACAACACCGCGCCGACCAAGCATAATCTGCGCGAGCTGCAGCGCATTTTTCCTGATCTGGAAGGGGTTGGGTTGAGCCATTCGTGGTCGGGCTTTGTAGCCATGAACCGCGACATGGTGCCGCGCATCTTCAACCGAGGCCCTATTCATTATGCCACCAGCTTCTGCGGCTCGGGCGTCGTCTGGGCCCCTTGGCTCGGCCTGAAAATCGCCCGAAAGCTTCTTGGAGAACCCGGCGGCGACAGCGGCTTTGATTTCCGTCCCCCGCGCTTGGTCCCGACGGTCGCCGGCAAGGCGTGGTTCATGCCCGTGGTGTTTGCCAATCTTGCCCGCCAAGACAGAAGTGCTGAAAAAGCCGGCGCGAAAGAGCGCGGGGCCGTCTGAGAAGCATCGCTTGCCCAGCGACAATGAATACACACTAAAATGAAATTTGTTGACCAAAGATTTCACTTCGCTAAAGTTCACCAGCGAGCGGCCCCGGGATCCGCCTTCCGAAACGAATATGGTCAGGAGAATACCATGCGTCTTAACAAGATCTGCAGTCTCGCCCTTGCAGCCGTGGTAACAATGGGCGCCGCCGCAACGGCGCAGGAAGCAGTCACTATTGGCTCTTCGCCGACTGGCTTGCCTTTCACCTTCGTCAACACCGAAACCAAGAAGATGGACGGGGTTTTGATTGACGTCATCGAAGCAATCAAGGGCGATCTCGAGATCGAGCCCACCTTCGAGCCGACCCCCTTCTCGGCACTCGTTCCTTCGCTGACCTCGGGCAAGATCGATATGATCGTCTCGGCCATGTTCATCACAGAAGAGCGCGCCAAGGTTGTTGACTTTTCGGATCCAATCTATGGCTATGGCGAAGGGGCATTTGTGCCTGTTGGCGATGACACTGCTTATACCAAATGGGAAGATCTTTCGGGTAAGACCATTGGGGTACAGCAAGGCACGACCTTTGTGGACTTGTTCCAGAAGTCGGGCATCTTTGCCGACGTAAAAATCTACAAAGGCATTCCGGACATCATTGCCGATGTGAATGCCGGCCGGATCGATGCAGGTATCGCAGATGGTCCGATGGCAGCCTATTACATCGCACAGGGCCAGTTCCCGAAAGTAAAAATGGTGGAAAGCTACGAGGCTTCTGCCGGTGGTGAATTCGGCGTCGCATTGCGTCAGGGAGATCCTCGCCGCGAAGCCATCAACACAGCTATTGCCCGCATCAAGGAAGACGGCACTTTGGCTGAAATCCTCGCCCAGTACGGCCTGAAATAGGACTAAAACTAAATCTGCAGGTCAGCCCTTTCGGGCTGACCTTTTTTAGCGACAAGGACTTTCAGTCCTGACCTGGCATGCTCCTGCCGGTTACGTCTTACGCGGCATCTGACTGCCAAGATACAGAGACAAATCAATGCAAAACTTCCTGCTGGATGCTCGCGAATTCTTCCCTGTGCTGTTGCAAGGGGTAAAGTTCACGCTGCTCGTCACGTTCGGGGCCCTGATCCTTTCCACCGCTCTCGGCCTTGTCTGGGCTCTGATGCGCGTTTCGGGGATCACTTGGCTGGCAAAACTGTCGGCTACGATTGTCAATGTAATTCGCGGCATTCCGATCCTTGTCCAGCTTTTCTACATCTATTTTGTCCTTCCGGAATTCGGCATTGCGTTTACCGCGCTGCAAGCCGGTATCATTGGCCTTGGTATTGCATATTCTGCTTATCAGGCAGAGAACTTCCGCGCCGGGATTGAAGCCATCGACCATGGTCAGACTGAGGCCGCGCAGTCTATCGGCATGAGCTGGTTCAAGACCATGCGCCGCGTAATTCTACCCCAAGCCGTGCGGGTGATCCTGCCCCCCTATGGCAACATCCTTGTTATGCTGCTGAAAGACAGTTCGCAGGCCTCAGCCATTACTGTGGCCGAACTTACCATGCAGGGTCAGCTTCTGGCTTCCTCGACCTTCAAGAACATGAGCGTCTACAGCCTTGTGGCTCTATTCTATCTCTCCCTCAGCTTGCCCCTGATGATGTTTGTAAGCCGCCTCGAGAAGCGCTTCGGCAAGAGCAAAGGACACTGAACATGGCGATGATTGAACTGAAGAACGTCACCAAGTCCTTTGGTCAGTTGCAGGTACTGAAAGGCATCAACGGTCAGGTGCAAAAGGGTGAGGTTGTCTGTCTGATCGGACCTTCGGGTTCAGGCAAATCAACCATTCTCCGCTGTCTGAATGGTCTCGAGACATATCAAGGCGGCGAGATCCGCATCAATGGTGCTCTGGTGGACGCTACCAAACCGGGCATTCGCCAACTGCGTACGAAAATGGCAATGGTTTTCCAGCGCTTCAATCTTTTCCCGCATCGGACAGCCTTGGAAAACGTGATCGAGGGACCGGTCCATGTGAAGGGGGAAAACCCCAAGGAAGCCCGGGAATATGGGCAGCATCTATTGGAGCGCGTTGGACTTGGCGCCCGAGTCAACTACTATCCGAGCCAGTTGTCGGGCGGTCAGATGCAGCGCGTAGCGATAGCTCGGGCACTGGCAATGCGTCCGGAGGCGATCCTGTTTGATGAACCGACCTCTGCACTTGATCCGGAACTGGTCGGAGATGTTCTGGATGTGATGCGCAGCCTTGCCGATGAAGGCATGACGATGCTGGTGGTGACCCATGAGATGGGTTTTGCCCGGGACGTAGCGGACCGCGTTCTGTTTCTTGACGGCGGCGTAATCGTTGAACAGGGCCCGGCAAAAGAGGTTCTTGGCGCCCCGCAGCATCCACGCACGCAGGACTTCCTGCGCCGCGTTCTCAATCACTGAGACTGCCGTTAGTCCGGCTGACCCGTCTTTCCAGACGGTGGACCTGTTGCTCAAAGGAGCTGTAATGAGCTTTTATTCGATGATTGATGCGGAGCGCAGCGAGATCATCCGCACAGCATTCGCTCGGGACCTGCCCGAAGTTACCTTCCTGACTGGGGAAATCACGTCCGAACAGGCTGCAACCGTCCGGCATCTGCTCTGCTGGCAGCCGCCGGAGGATTTCGTAACCCGCTTTCCCCAGCTTGAGGTCATCTTCTGCTCGGGCGCCGGGGTCGATCAGTTCCTGGCTCGGAACCTGCCCGCGGGTGTCAAACTGGTGCGCATGACTGAGAACGGGATCCTCAGGATGATGCAGGAGTACGTGGTCCTGGCGGTTCTATCGCTACTCCGCGACCTGCCTGCCTATCTGGAACAGGCACGCAAGGGGGAGTGGTATGCGCGCCCTGTGCAGCGCGCCGAAAATCGCCGTGTGGGGGTTATGGGGCTTGGCCAACTCGGCCTTGGGGCGATCGAGGCTTTGCGTCCCTTCGGCTTTCCGCTACGTGCCTGGGCCCGCAGCCCGCGTGAGATTGCCGGGGTTCATACCTTTCACGGCGAGGGTCAGTTGAACGCCTTCCTGCATGGCAGCGATATCCTGATCTGCCTGCTGCCGCTTACTCCCGAAACCACAGGGCTGATCAATGCCCCCTTCCTTGCCTGCTTGCCACGAGCTGCAAATCTTGTGCTGGTTGGACGCGGCGATCAGACTGATCAGCAGGCTTTGCTAGATGCGTTGAACTCTGGTCAGATCGCGTCCGTCTTTATGGATGTCACCAGCCCAGAGCCCCTTCCTAGTGATCACCCTCTCTGGCGCCATCCAAACGTGATCCTCACCCCGCATATCGCCTGCGTCACTGATGCAGAAGGCGCTGCCGAAATGCTGGTTCACAATCTACGCCTCCTCGCACGAGGGGAGCGACCTGCAGGCGAAGTAGATATCAGCCGCGGCTATTGAGATTTTCTACCTAGCGCTTCTTCAGGGACCAGGTTTTATGAAACGGCAATCGATGATGAGACCACCCCTGCACCAGCTACCGCCTGCACTTCGAAGACACAATGGCGGCAAGGAACATCTGCCATAGTCGATGGACACCCATCAAAGGCTTTACCTCAGATCGGGAACGGCTAGGTCTGGATGAGAGGCTGACATAAATCGGTAATCGGCTTGCATTTCTGCAATGATCCAGTCGCGAACTTGCGCCACGACGTCTCGAGCCGCCTCGGCCTCATTCTCGATAAGGCAGCAGATCCGCTCGGCGGTGCAGCTGCGGGGAATTACCGGTACCAACTGGCCTTCGTTCATCCAGTGGCCGACTACGTTCAGCCAGCCCCAGCAGATCCCTTGGCCAAGAAGCGCCGCTTGGATAACGATGGCGTAGTCGCCGAAATATTGCGAGCTTGGGTGTATGGGACGAAGCTGTTCTAGCACATCATTGGCAGGGACGAAATCGGACCCAGAAAGCAAAATCATCGTGTCGGCATAGGCTCCATCCTTGCGCTTCTCGCGATAAGACGGGCTACACAACGGGACCAAAACCTCGGGCATTATCGTATGGATGTTGCGTCCTGCTGTAACCTTGTCTGGAAGCAGAAAGCGCATTCCAAGATCCACATCATTGACCGCTCCAGTCAACGGGCCCATCAACAGCTGAAAACGGAGATCAACGTCGGGAAACGCCGCTTTGAACTTCATCATGCGCGGCATCAGCCAGTGGGTTGTAAACGCTGTTGAAACAGACAAAGTAACTGTACTGTCGTTATTGGCGCGACGTTCTATTTCGCCAATGGCTGCCCCGATTTGGGACATAGCGCGACTGGTCGCCTGGAACAACAACTGGCCGTTTTCGCTGAGCGTCAACCCACCCGTGCCGCGTTTGAAAAGGGACACAGCCAAATGCCCCTCCAACCGCTGCATCATGCGGCTCACAGCAGCAGGCGTCACGTTCAGTTCCTCAGCCGCTTTTGAGAAATTGCGGTGTCGTCCTGCAGACTCAAAGGCGAACAGTGCGTTAAGCGAAGGAAGTTTGCGACGATAGTTTCCCATTACATCATGTAACACTCGGCACGATTTTATTTCAATTGCCCGAACGCTCTTCAGCCGTCAGATTTCGCTGCAGGCCGCAAGTGGCTGATCGGGAGAGTTCGGAGCGGCGAGCCTTCTTTTACATCAAGGACAATTGTCTCCGCCTGCCTGGCGGCCAACAGATGAACGGAGCAAGAAGATGAAACTGACCGACTTCAAAGTGATGACCTTCGACGTGGTTGGCACCCTGATAGACTTCGAAAAAGGCGTTCTGGACGCCATCCGTGAGCTGGGCGGACCCAAGGCCGCGGCCGCGAGCGACTACGAGATCTTCGAGCCCTATCTGCGTGCCCGCGACAAGTTCTATGGTCGCTCGTCCTTCGCCTTTCGCGACGTTTACCTGTCCATTGCCGAGGAAACTGGCTTCGACAGTTCGGAATCAATCGCGAATGCTTTTCAGCTGACTGTCCTGCGGTGGCCAGCCTTTGCAGACTCGGTCGAAGCCCTGGCACGCCTGCGTAAGAAGTTCCGCCTGGTCGCCATGACCAATGCCGATCGGACCGCGTTTACGGCATATGAGCATACGCTTGGTCGTCCGTTCCATGACGCCGTGACCTGCGACGAAACCGGCTATGCCAAGCCTGCGCCCGAGTTCTTCGCGTACAATAAAGGGCGGCAGTCGGCCTTCGGCTTCAAGCAATCCGAGATCCTTCATGTTGCGCAAAGCCAGCACCATGACATCGGCATCGCACGGGAACTGGGTTACACAACCTGCTGGATCCAGCGTCGCGCCGGACAGGAAGGCTTTGGAGGTTCACCCATTCCGAAAGTTGTGACCACTCCCGACTATCACTTTACCACGCTGAAGGAACTCGCCGATGCCGTGGACGCGGAACTGGCCGGAAAGCCGGTCAGCGCCGCCGCTGCTGCCTGAGGCGAACAATGGCCCGGTTCCCCCTCACCGATGTTGCGTCCCTTTGGCAGGACACCGCAGGCGCGCCGCTCCACTCCGAGTGCCTCAAAGGTGAGGTGCAGGCCGAAGTTGCGATCATTGGCGGGGGGTATACGGGCCTTTCCACTGCATACGCACTCGCCCAGCAAGGCGTCGACGTCGTTGTTCTCGAGGCCAATCGGCTGGGCTGGGGTGCGTCGGGACGCAACGGCGGGGTCGTCTCCGGCAAGTTCAGGATGAGCTTTGCCGACATGGCGCGCCGCTGGGACATTCAAACGGCTCGGCGAATGCACGATATCGGTATCGAGGCCATTGAGAATGTCAGCAAGCTTCTGGCAGAGTTCGAGATCGATGCCGACTTTCAGCCTCGCGGCTCGCTGCGCTGTGCTCACCGGCCCGAAGCCTTGGCGGGCTTGCAGGGCGAATGCATGTGGCTGCAGAACCAGCTTGGCGACACTGCCGTGACAATGCTCGGTGCCGAAGAAATGGAGCATGAAACCGGCTCCCGGGACTTTTGCGGAGGCATGCTGAACCGTCATGGCGGCGTGATCCACCCGCTGAAGTTCCACCGCGGGCTGGTTGCCGGCATGCGCCGCCGGGGCGTCCGCATTCACGGCGAAAGCCCGGTAACCAGTCTCGAGCAGCTGCCGAAAGGCGGTCTTCGCCTGCATGTGCCCGGAGGCTCGGTTCGGGCTTCTCAGGCCGTGCTGGCAATGAATGCCTATTCGTCGCTGACACCTGCGGGCGATGCCATCAAGCGGCGTGTTGTGCCGTTTCGTTCGGCGATGATCGCGACCCAGCCTCTGAAGGGCACGCCGGGAGAGGCGCTGCTGGGTCAAGGACGCAGCTATACCGAGACCCGGCGTATGATGCGGTGGTTTCGGAAGTCGGGAGATCGCCTGCTCTATGGTGGACGGGGCGCATTCGGCAAGAATGACAGTGCATCGGCCTTTGCTGCGCTTGAACGGGCGATGATGCGTCAGTTCCCCCAATTGGACGGCTTGGAAATCACCCATCGCTGGTCGGGTCTGGTGGCCATGACAATGGACAGCCTCCCTCATATGGGACGGCTTGATGACCGGCTTGTTTATGCGATGGGCTACAACGGCACAGGCGTCGCCCTCAGCAGCTATATCGGCCAACATGTCGCCTCAGTGGTTCTGAACAAGCCCGCCGACGCGGGACTGATTGGCAGCATGCCGCTGCGAAATGTCCCATTCTATCCGGCTCGCGAGGTCGGTGTCAGACTGGTGGCCGGCTGGTATCAGTTTCTTGACGCCATCGGCAAATGATACTGGCTGGCAAGTCAGCCACACAGGCTTTGAAGAAAGATACCTCATGTCCCATCGTATTGCTCTGATCCCCGGAGACGGCGTTGGTGCCGCCGTCGTCGAAGCAGCCATGGCCGTGGCCGATAAAGCCGCACCCGGGCTGCTGCGGACCGAGACGTTTGGGTGGTCCTGCGACCATTATCTTCAGACCGGCCGCATGATGCCCGAGGACGGGATCGAGAGGCTGCGGGGGTTCGACGCGATCTTCCTGGGGGCGGTTGGTTGGCCGGAAAAGGTTCCTGACAGCGTGTCGCTGCATGGATTGCTTCTGCCGATCCGCAAGGCGTTTGTCCAATACGCCAACATTCGCCCGCACCGCCTGCTGCCTGGCGTGGAGGGGCCCTTGAAGAAAACCGGCTTTGACATCCTCTGCATCCGCGAGAACACCGAGGGTGAATATGCCGGTGCAGGCGGACGCGTTCACCAGGGCACGGGAGACGAGGTCGCCGTGGAAACGGCGATCTTCACCCGCGCAGGCGTGGAGCGCATTCTGCGCTTTGCCTTTGAGCAGGCAATCGGCCGGCGCAGAAAGCTTGCCTCGGTCACGAAGTCGAACGCGCAGAAACATTCAATGGTGTTCTGGGACGAGGTGACACGCGAACTGGCCGCCCAATACCCGGATGTGGAGGTCAGCCACTACCATGTCGATGCCATTGCCGCGCGTATGGTCATGGCTCCGGAAACGCTTGACGTGGTGGTGGCCTCGAACCTGTTCGGCGACATCCTCACCGATCTGGGGGCAGCAATTCAGGGCGGACTGGGTTTTGCGGCGTCCGCCAATATCGATCCGACGCGCCAGGGCCCCTCGATGTTCGAACCTGTTCATGGCAGTGCTCCGGACATTGCGCATCTTGGGATCGCCAATCCGATCGCTGCCATCTGGTCGCTCTGCATGATGCTCGAGCACTTGGGCGAGAGGGAGGTGGCGTCGCGCATCATGGCTGCGGTTGAGGCCACAACGGCGAATGGCAAGGGCACCGTTCCCGGCCGAGACACGACTCATCAGATCACAGCAGCTATCCTGGCTGCATTGGGGAATACGGCATGAAAGACCTGTCTTGGCTCCAGGACTCCGCATTGTTCTGCCAAGCCGCGCTGATTGGCAGTGAGTGGGTTGCAGCGGATGACGGGCGCGCCATTGACGTGACGGATCCTGCCACCGGTGCAGTGATCGGCACAGTGCCCGATGTTTCCGCTGCGCAGACCCGAGCAGCGATCGATTCCGCCGATGCCGCGTTCCAGACCTGGCGAAAGCGTTCGCATGCGGAACGGGCGGGACTTCTGGAACGCTGGTTTGAGCTGATGAACGAGCACGCCGAGGATCTGGCGCGGATCCTCACCGCAGAGCAGGGAAAGCCCCTGTCAGAAGCGCGTGGCGAGATCGCCTATGGCGCCAGCTTCGTCAAATGGTTTGCCGAGGAGGCCCGCCGCATAGACGGTTGCGTGATACCCGCCCCCGGGAGCGATCGCCAAATCGTCGTGCTGAAGGAGCCAGTTGGCGTTTCGGCGATCATCACGCCTTGGAATTTCCCCAATGCGATGATCACCCGCAAAGTGGCGCCTGCCCTCGCGGCCGGTTGCACCGTGGTGATCAAGCCATCCGAACTGACGCCCTTCTCAGCGCTCGCCCTTGGCGTTCTGGCCCAGCGTGCGGGCATTCCAGCCGGCGTCATCAACATCGTGACCGGCATGCCCGCTGCAATCGGTGCCGAGTTGAGCGCCAGCCCTACGGTCCGCAAGCTGTCCTTCACCGGATCGACCCGAGTTGGCGCGATCCTGATGGAACAGTGCGCTCCCACGATCAAGCGCCTTTCGCTGGAGCTGGGCGGCAACGCGCCCTTTATCGTCTTTGACGACGCCGACCTGGACGCGGCGGTTGAAGGCACCATCGTGTCGAAGTTCCGCAACGGCGGCCAGACCTGCGTGTGCTCAAACCGCATTCTTGTGCAGGCGGGAGTTTACGACGCCTTTGCGCAGAAGCTTGCTGAAAAGGTGTCGGTCATGCGCGTCGGTTCGGGCATGGACGAGGGCGTGGAGATCGGCCCGATGATCAATCAGCCCGCGATTGACAAGATCCATCGCCATGTCGAGGATGCCTTGGCCAGGGGCGCAACCATTTTGGCGCAGGCCGCGGTGCCGGACGGTCAGTATGCCGCACCGACCGTCCTGGGTGGCGCCACGACGGCCATGGTCCTGGCCAGCGAGGAAACCTTTGGCCCCATCGCGCCCTTGTTCCGGTTCGAAACTGAAGATGAGGCCATTGCCATCGCCAATGCCACACCCTTTGGCCTCGCCGCCTATTTCTACACGGAAAACCATCGCCGCGCCTGGCGTGTGGGTCAGGCCTTGGAGTTCGGGATGGTGGGGCTGAACACCGGCTCCGTTTCCACCACCGTTTCGCCTTTTGGCGGGGTGAAGCAGTCTGGGCTAGGCCGCGAGGGCGCACGCAGCGGGATTGAGGAATATCTCGAAACCAAGGCTTTCCACATGGCCGGGCTTTGATCCGCAGCGCTCAGGAACTGACAGCATGCCCAGACTTCTGACGAATCAACGCAAATCCTTCCGGCTCCCCCGAGGCCAGCAAGGCGGCACCCGAACGCCTGATTGCCGGCGACCCCTCCTATCTGACCCGGGTGCTTGACCGGTCCCGCGAGGATGCCGTTGGCGATCCCATGCGAACCGGCGTTTGGGAAGCTTCGCCGGGCAAGACCATCTCGGCCAAGGGCGAGACCTTTGAGTTCTGCCATATCCTCAGTGGCGTCATGCAGCTGACGGAAGACGGTGAGGAGCCAGTAACGTATCGTTCTGGTGACAGCTTCATCATGAAGCCCGGATTTCGTGGCATCTGGAAAACCATTGAAAGAGTGCGCAAGATCTACGTCGTGGTGGAATGATCCGGATTTTCTGCCTGCAATAGGCTGTCCTGCTCTACCAATTCCGGAGCGCCAGAACGCGGTCACGCTCATCCTCGGCGCAGCCGAGAAAATCATCCACTATGGCGCGTTTATAGTCCTTGCGGGGCATCATTCGCGCGATACGGCAAGGAATGCTGGGCTGAAAACGACGAATTACGACATTGGGATCCGTCTTGAGGATAGCCGTGATGGGATCGATCAACGCGACGCCAAGGTTTTCGCGCACCAACGACAGCATTGCCGATGAAATAGAGGTTTCAGCGCTGCTGCGAATGGTGACACCGGAATGCTGGAACAGTTCGTCCATCAATCGGCGCGGCGCCACGACCGAGGTCCAATGGACCATGCATTCGCCTTGGAGGTCACTTGGACGCACCATGTCCAGTTCGGCCAGTCGATGCCCTGCCGGAACCGCCAAGACATAGGGCTCGTCTATGAACACCCAGGTGTCAAAGCCGGATCGCCGGAAGGGGGTCTCGGCAAGGCCGAGTTCGACCTGGTGATTGGCCACCCACTGCTCAACACTGTGGGAGGCAAGGACGTGCGAGGTGACACCCACATCGGGCTTCACTCGTGAAAACCGGCCGATCACCCGTGGCATGAAGTCGATGCCGAGGGCAGGCAGAACCGCCACTGTCACATTCGTCTCGTGACCTTCGCGGATCTGGCGGGCGCGTGTTTCGAGTTCCGAAAGCGAAATAAAGGCTCGCTCGACATCCTCAATCAGGGCATGGGCTTCCAGGGTCGGGACCACCCTGCCCTTACGCCGCTCGAAGAGTTTGATCTGTAAATCTTCTTCCAATCGGTCCAGCATTCGGCTGACTGCTGACTGGCTCCGACCTAAGGCCTCGGCCGCGCCTGAGACGGTGCCGGTCTGCATGGTGATCCGAAACGCTTCAAGCAAGCTGGCCTTCATCCTAGCCTCCGGGAAAAGGTGGCATCGTAATGCCCTTGCACCACGCTTGTGAATGGCTTGCAGTTAATCACCACAGACCGGCTGCACCTCGCTCAGACCAGCGGAACGCCAGCCTGTTTGAGCCGCAGCTTCACATCGCCTAGATCCCCCTTGTAGTCCCAAACCTGAACCGTGTTGTGCGGGCAGGCGACGAATAGATGGTCCTCGGTGAAGGACAGTATACGGTCCAGTCTGATAACCTTCTCGACAAAATCGGTTTCGGGCAGATCGCGCTTGATCAACTCGCCCGCGGCATCATAGCCAATGTGAACGCTGCGGGCACGGATGAACGCGGTGAAATAGGCCATTGGGATGTTCCTCCTGAAAGAATGGCAAGGCGGTAATGCGGAGCCCGCTCAGCTAAGGCGGCAAAGACGGAAAGCGTCATAGATCGCGGCGTGGACATTGCGCGAGGCCTGCGCATCTCCAATCCTGTGAAGCTCGAAGCCGCTTTCTCCTCTCGGCTGCGGACGCTGTGCGACAAGAGCGTGAATATCAGTCTTGCCGTTGTTGCCGGATCGGCCACGCAGTTCGTCATAGATGTCGTTCATGGGCAAGGTCCCCATCTCGACCAGCAGGTGATCCACCAGCAGTGCGCGGGTGTCGCGGGTCAGTTCGTTCAGCACCGTGGCTTCAATACGGTTGCCCTCCCGTCGAGCCGAGATCAGTCTGGTGTCGATCTCGGGACGGATACCGCGCTTGGCGAATTCTTTCCGCCACCGGGTCGTCTCGGGGTAGACTTGTTCCTGCGACAGTTCCTTGTCGATGGTCGCGAAGGTGACTTGTGCTCCTGCCTCATGAGCCGCAAGAGCTGCGAGCTGGGCTGAGTGACGGCCAGTGCCGTCCCAGATCAGGACGTCGCCCTTGACGGTGATCTGCCGGCTCAGCACCTCCCATGGGGAGATCGCCAGATCGGATCCGGGACCGAAATCCGTTTGCGGCATGCCGCCGGTGGCAAGGATGACCAGATCTGGATCAAGTGCCAGGATATCGTCAGTATCCAGATAGCTGTTGCACGTCACCTCGACACCCAGGTGCTGCAGCTCCATCAGCCGCCAGTCCACGATGCTGATGAGGTCGCGCCGCCAATCCTGCGCTGCCAGAAGAAGCTGCCCACCCGGTTTGGCGGCGGCCTCAAACACCTGCACGTCATGGCCACGCAGGGCCAGAACGCGGGCGGCCTCAAGGCCTGCAGGACCCGCGCCGACCACCACGGCGTGACGCTTCTGCTCGGCCGACACAGGCGCAATTTCGGAAGGGAACAAGGTTTCACGTCCGGTTGCGGCATTGTGCAGGCATTTTGGTCGGAACCCTGACTGGCAATGCCCGGCGCCGACGCAGGGACGGATGCGGTCCTCCTTGCCCTCCATCAGCTTGCGGACCATATGCGGATCAGCGATCTGCGGGCGGGTCAAACCCGCCATGTCGATCTTGCCGCTTTCGACAGCATAGCGTGCGGTTGCCAGGTCTGACAGCTTCGCCGCATGAAAGACTGGCAGTCCGATATGGTCTTTGAAGCGTCCGACCGCATCGACCCAAGGCGCGGAGCCGACACCCATTCCCGGCATGTTCTCTTCGGACAACGCACGCGCCGTGTCCATGGAGCCGTAGATGGCATTGACAAAATCGATTGCGCCTTCGTCGCGCAAGATTGACGCAGCCTCCAAGCATTCCTCAGCCGACAGAACGCCATCCTGCCCCTCGTCCACGACATAACGGATGCCGACCAGGAAATCATCGCTGACCGACTTGCGGATGGCCTCGTGAACCATGAGTGCGAACCGGACGCGGTTTTGAAGGCTGCCTCCAAATCTGTCGGTTCGCAGGTTGGTCTTGGGAGATAAGAACTGGCCGATCAGGTGTCCCCCCGCCAGCGTCTCGATCCCGTCCAATCCACCTTCTTCACAACGCCTGGCTGCCGCGCCATAGGCTTTGACGACCCGAGCGATGTCTTCTTCATCCATTTCGCGCGGGATCGCCCGGTGCAGGGCCTCGCGCACGGGTGATGGGGCGATAGCTGGCAGCCAATCCTGCGCATAGGGTTCGGCTCGGCGCCCCAGATGAGTGATCTGGCACATCAGGGCGGCACCTTGAGCGTGCATCCGTTCGGCAAAGCGCCGGAAGTGAGGGATGATATCATCCGTTCCGACGTCGAGTTGGCTGAACACATTGGGGCTGTCGCGATCCACGTTCGAGGATCCGCCGAACATCGACAACGCCACGCCTCCCCGCGCTTTTTCCTCGTGATAGGCCTGGTAGGCCTCCTGCGGAAAGCCGTCTTTCTGCAACCCGCAGGCATGGCTGGTAGACAAGATCCGGTTACGAAAGGTTGTCTTCTTGATTGTCAAAGGCCTCAGAAGCGGATCGCGAACGGCTGTCGTCTGGATAGTCATGGCACTAACTCTCTGTTGGCCGCGGACGGGTCCGGGCCGGCGGTCTTGTTGCTGTTGAACGGCTTTGGGCTCAAAGAACCTTGGACAGAAACTCCCGGGTTCTCGGATCCTGGGGATTGCCGAAGACCTGCTCGGGCGGGCCTGCTTCGACAATCCGGCCGCCATCGGTGAACACCACCCGATCCGCAATTTCTCGAGCGAAGCCCATCTCATGCGTGACAAGGACGCAGGTCATGCCCTCGGCGGCCAGCTCCTTGATCGTCAGCAGGACTTCCTTCACCGTTTCGGGATCAAGCGCCGCAGTAACCTCATCGAACAGCATCATATCCGGACGCATGCACAACGAGCGGGCAATCGCCACCCTTTGCTGCTGGCCGCCCGAAAGCTCGCCGGGATAGTAATCTTCCTTGTCGGCGAGCCTGACCTTGGCCAGCAGGGCACGGGCCCGTTCGCGAACCTCGGCCTTGGGCTCCTTCAACACCAGCAGCGGCGCCATCATCACGTTGTCCAGAACCGTCCGGTGCGGAAACAGGTTGTACTGCTGAAACACCATCCCGACCTTGCGCCTCAAGGCCAGCTTGTCGAACCCTGCTGAGGAGATAAGCTGTCCTTCGACATATATCTCACCTGCATTGATGGGCGTCAGGCCATTGATGGTGCGGATGAGGGTGGACTTGCCGGACCCCGACGGGCCAATGATGCAGATGACCTCACCTTGATGGATGGAAAGGTCGATGCCCTTCAGAACCTCCAAGGCGCCAAAGGATTTGCGAAGGCCGCGAATGTCGATGATTGGCTGGTCCGGCGTCCAGGAACCGGGAGTATGAGCGTTCACATTGACCTCGCTTATGCTGTCGCAAACCGGCGTTCCAGTCTCTTGGTCCAGACCGAAACAGGATAGATGAAGACGAAAAAGATAGACATCAGGAACAGGTAGAACGGGATCAGCAGATCCGGGCTGGAGCCGGCCGCCTCCATGGCTGCCTGCGTGTTGCCCAAAGCCTCGTTGACCCCCAGGATTGCCGCGATCGGGGTCATCAGCGTCAACAGCGCGAACCAGTTCATCCAAGGCGGCAGCATGCGGCGCACGCACTGCGGCAGGATGACATGGCGCATAGTTTGGGTGCGTGTGAAGGCCAGACTTTCAGCGCTTTCCCATTGCCCTGTTGGGATCGAGGCCACGGCGCCGCGCAGGATCTCGGCGATATTAGCCATGACGGGAAGCGTGAAGCCTACCGTCGCTTTCACCCAGCCGGGGATCATCACGGTGCCGAGGTATGGCAGGCTGACCTCAAACGGGACCATCAGCATGATGGCAAACAGGATCACCAGCCAGGGCGAGTTGCGGAAGATTTGCGTGATGAAGCGCGCAGGCACCCGGATCAGGGTCATGTCGCTTATCTGCATGAAGCCTAGCACGACGCCCAGGATCGTGGCCAGCAACATGGCAATGACGCTCATGACTATATTCAACAGGAAGCCTTGCAGGATGAAGGGCATCCACTGGACAAGGACGCCCATGCTGCCCGAGGCTGCGTCGGGAAAGGCTGCGCGCAGCCCCTGATAGGCCAGATAAAGCGCACACAGCCCGGCAAGTACGATCACAGTTCCCTTGACGATGGCCGGCATGGGTCCGAAGGTTCGGGGTTGAACGGCAGATCGGGTCATTTTCCCATCCCAGGCACGTACATTCGCTTCTCTAGCCGTCCCATGACAGCCCCGATGATGGCGACAACAGCGATGTAGTAAATGAACAGCAGCGTCATCATCTCGCCGACGTTCATACGATCGTTCCAAACGCCGCTGAGCGCATAGGTCATCTCGGGAACGGCGATCACGTAGGCAATCGACGTCGTCTTGGCTAGGCTGATCAGGTTGCTGGCAAGGGCCGGCAGCGAGAAGCGAATGCCCAACGGCAATGTGATGTAAAGAAAGGTTTGGAGCGGACTGAACCCCAGGGCTTCGGATGCTTCGGCCGTGGTTTTTGGCACCGCTTCGATGCCCGCTCTAAAGATCTCGACATTATAGCTGCCGCCGAAAATGCCAAGTGCGATAACTGCCCATCCGAAGGCCGAGATCATGGGTTCGTACCACCCGCCCATATCAACCTGCGGCGTAAAGGCGCCTAGCCCGAAATAGAAGAACAACAGTTGAACGACGGGTGGAGTGTTTCGGAACAACGCGATATATGCAGCGACGATCACCTGCAGGATGCGCGATCCCGATTTTTGCGCCGCGGCGCCGATTAGGCCCACAACAAGCGACACGATCAGAACGCACAGGATCAGCAGAAGCGAGGTTTTGACGCCCTGCAGAAGGCGCGAAAAATCATACTCGTCGAAGAACGGCGAGAAGTTCAGCCCCGTCGCCTCCTGAAGCGACAAAAACAAGGGCGCGATGAAATCAAGCATGGGACAGGTTCCTACAACGAGCAGAATGTTGCGGCGGTGCCATGGGCAACGCCGCCGATCATGTTACTCGGTCAGGTAGGACCTGTCATAGACCAGCTTCTCGTGCATATCGGCCAGCCATTTCGTCGGCTGAATACCGTATTTTTTCTCCAGCTCGATCAGGGTGCCGTCTTCGTGCCAGCCGTAGATCAACCCCGACAGCATCTTGCCAAAGGCCCCATCCCGTTCGGCGAGCGGAACACCGGCGCCCCAGGGGTTAACAAACAGCGTATCAACGGGCATGGCAAAGCCTTCCCACTGACCGCTGGCCAGATCGGCAGCGATGGAGCTATCGTCATAGAACCAGGCCACGCACTTGCCCGATCGCAGCGCCTCTTTTCCTTCGGTGTTTCCACCAAATGCCAGCAGGCGGCCACCGAACTGAGTCTCGATCAGCTGGTTATAGACCACGCCCTGCTTGGCGCAGATGGGCTTTCCCTTGACGTCCTCCCAGGATGTGATTGCACCCTCGCGCGCCAACAGTGTGGGTCCTGAGGCCCAGTAGGCGGGTTCTACAATACCGACCAGTTCCCGGCGGTCGGGGCGGTCATACATGCCGCCTATGATCAGATCGATGCGCTTCTGTTCCAGAAACTGCATCCGGTTGGCCGAAGACACCTCGACCAGTTCCAAATCGACACCCAGTGTATCTGCCACGCGTTGTGCCAGGTCGACCTCGATGCCCTGCAAAGAGCCATCCTCAGCGCGAAACGCCCAAGGCTTGAATGCGCCCAGCACACCCACGCGAAGAACACCTCGATTGAGGATTTCGCCTAGCGTCTCGGTGCCTTGCTGAACAGCTTCAGTTTCCTGTGCAAAAGCAGGTGCAGTCGCAGCCAAACTTCCGCAGGCCACGGCGACGGACGTGATGATGGTGCTTAGCAGTTTCATATTCCACCCAGTTTTGTTTCTTCTGGTTCACAGGTGCCCTTGCAGCTGATCAACACCGTTCCATTACCTTCGCAAGACAGCGAGGTCGGAGTGAGCCTTTCAGGATCTTAGGTGGACACCCTCAGATAGAAGCTGAGCTTTATCGATTCTCGGCACTGTGCAAAGTGATAAATTATCCGTCCGTAATGCGTTTTATGCATAATGAAGTTTGAACACAGCAGTGTCCCGAGGCAGGTAGCGGCGTAGCCGCCTGTTCATGTTCTCGACCGAGCCCTTTTGCCAAGGCGCCTGCGGATCGCAGAACCACGCCCTTGTGCCCATGCCGGTTTCCAACTCGCGCCAGGCCACGAACTCCAGACCGCGGTCAAAGGTGATCGAGCGCCGCGCGTCGGCGGGCAGGGGTGACATCTCATGAATCAGACGGTTCATGAGGGGCCGAGACTTCCGGTCATTGTTGCGCAGCAGAACGGTGTAGCGGGTCTTGCGTTCGACCAGCGTCGCCACATTGGCATCGCCCTGAGCGCGCTCAAAGATCATCAGATCACCCTCCCAATTCCCGAACTGGCTGCGATCGTTGATCTCGGACGGCCGGTTATGGATGCTTGTTTCCACAGGAAAAGCCCGGTCGCGAGGTGTGCGGGCATAGCGCGGCTTCCGCTTTCGGCGCCGTTCGGGCAGGAGGCGCGCCAGTTGCGCGGACTGTCCTTCGGCAGAATAGACATACTGGTAGATCGTCTCATGGCAGAGCCGGTGCGGGGCACCGGGTTCGATCCTGAGCCGGCCTGCAAGCTGTTCGGGAGACCAGCCTTCCTGAAGGCAACGGATCACTTCGGCGCGTAAGTCCGGAAGACGCTCGAGCTTGCGCCGGCGGGAACGCCTGCGGTCGGCCTGGGACTGAGCCGTCACATGCCAGTATCCATCAGCCAGCGGGACATCCTTGTCATGCCACCAGTTGCGCTTGACTTCGCGGGTGATGGTCGAGCGACTGCGGCCGAGCATCTGCGCAATCTTCGTCTTCGGCACCTTGGCCTGCAACAAACGCGCTATCACGCGGCGTTCGTCCAGCGTCAGGTTGGTGAAAGGGCGCCTCATCACGTGCTCCTAAATAGCTTCAGGAAACTATCAAGTGATGCATTCCAGAATGGAATGTGCCCCGTCGCGATCGCGATCAACGGGTGTTATGGAGCGCTTAGTTTCTCGCTAACAGCGGTGGATGCTCCTGCTGATCCCGCAATTGCTGCCCGAACTGTGAATGAGGGATGTCTGCGATCAGGCTACACCAGGCTCAACACGGTCATCAGGATGACACTGGCTCCGCGCGCGAGATCCGCATGTACCCTCGGACCCTGATAACGCTCGGCCGATCGCCAGGTGCCGATGACCGCCATGATGTTGTAGGGCACGGTAAACGCATAGCCGGCAATCAAGGCTTCCCACGGTCGATCAAGACTTAGCAGTGTCAGAAGCGCGATGATGGCGGACAGGTTGATTGCCAGCCCCACCATCACCGTCCATGTCCAGAATGCCTCATCCAGCGGCAAATCGCCCCGCCAGAATGCCCGCAGTCTGCTCATCGCAGCATCCGCCGCACGGCATGTCCGGGTCGCCGATGTTCGGCAGCGGGATCCCAGCCCGAAAGGACTTCAAGGCATGGCAATGATCGTTCCAGGGACCATTGCCACAGAACCTGAGGCCCTTCTGTCATGAGGGCGCCGCTCCAAGTGCCGAGGTCGCAACATTGCCTCCCGGCAAAACCCGCTTGACGATGTCGGACAACGAGATGACCCCAAGCAGGCGGCCGTCTTCCATGACCACGGCCAGTTGGACGCTTGCGGCGCGCATGCGGGACAAGGCTTCATAGACCGGCATCCTGGGGTCCAGGACATGCGCCGGACGGGTGATCGAGGCGACAGGGCTGGCGTCAGGCAATAGCAGGGTATCGCGCACATGCACGACAGTGGGAACAGGTCCCTGCCCCGTCATCAGGATGCGCATGTGCCCCGAGACACGGCCAGCCGCACGAACATCTGCCGCCGTTGCCGTTGGTCCTACTTGTGTCAGCTCCTTGCTCTTTCCGATCAACGCGGCGACCCGCAGCGTTCCCAGGTCGATCAGGCCCGACAGCTGCTGCTGCACCTCCGGAGCCAGCGTCCCGACCTTGGCCGAATGCTCGACCAACTGGCGGATGGTCGCCGCGTCGCGTCCGCCCACGGCAGCCTTTTCGACAGGCTCGACACCGCTGGCCTGGACCAGCCGGTTTGCAAGCCGGTTCACCCATCCCAACAAGGGGCGCAGCGGCCAGATGAAGGCTTGTGCGATCAGGCCCACCGTCATCGCCGAGCGCTCGGGATGGGCGATGGCCCAAGACTTCGGCGCCATCTCGCCCACGACAAGATGCAGGAAGGTTACGACGAATAGAGATAAGGCGAATGCCGCGCCTCCAGCCAGCCACAGGGGCAGTCCCAGATCAGCCAGGACCGGCCCCATCCAGGCATCAAGGGCCGGTTTCGTGACTGCGCCCAGGGCAAAGGTGCAGACGGTGATACCAAGCTGCGCGCCGGCGAGCATTAGCGTCAGGTCGTTCATGCCCCGCAGGGCGGCACGGGCAGACCGCCTGGTCGGCGCCAGTTCCTCGAGCCGGTGGCGCCGCGCGCCCAGCAAGGCGAACTCGATGATGACGAAGAGCGCGCTGAGCGCGATCAGGGCCATCGTCACCAGGGTGACAATCAGGGGGTCTTTCATGCGTCATCCTCGGTGATCAGGCTTTCCACCAGCCGCACCCGCAGCCGCGTGGGGACATGGCGCTCGACACGCAGGACCTCGACCTCCAGCAACCAGCGGCTCGGGTCACGATCCACCAGTTCGGCGGGATCGATGGGCAGCGGGATCGTGACCCGCTCGCCTTCGGCGGGCAGCGCGCCGCGTTCGGCGATCAGCAGGCCCGCGACGGTTTCCACATCGGGCTGCGGCAGGTCGCGGCCAATGGCGCGCCGCAACTCGTCTAGGTGAACGTCGCCGTCGATCAGCCAGCTGTCCTCGGTTTCTGGTGTCAGCCCATCGCTGGGGCCGTCATCATGTTCATCGGTGATCTCGCCCACGATCTCCATCGCCAGGTCCTCAAGCGTCAGGACGCCGGCAAAGCCGCCATATTCGTCAATGACGCAGGCCAGCTGGTTGTTGGACGAGGCCAGCAGAGCCAGGGCATCCGGCAGCGCCATCAGGGTCGGGATCACTGTGGGTTTCCGCATCACATCCGCGACGGTTCCGCCCATGTTGCCCGAAGTCTCGTGAGCCAGCACATCCGCCAGGTGAACGACCCCGACCGGCGTATCCTCGTCGTCAATGACTGGATAGCGGGTATGGGCACGCGCCATCATGCCGCGTAGTTCCTCCAGCGTCGTATTGGGGCTGACCCAATCCACTTGGGACCGCGGCACCATGGCATGTTCGACATCCTGCTGCGGGAAATCGAGGATCCGGTCCATCATCAAGGACAGCTCGACCGGCAGGTCGCCGCTGTCGCGGGAGTCCTCGATGATGTGATGAAGATCGTCCGCCGAGGCGGTGACATCGAGATCATGCACAGGCTCGATCCGCAGGGCCCGCAGCAGCAGATTGGCCGCCTTGTCGAACAGCCCGATCAGCCAGCCGAAGACGGTCAGGTAGATCAGCGTCGAGCGCGCAAGCTTGCGAGCCAGCGGTTCTGGGTCAGCGATGGCCAGGTTCTTGGGGTAAAGCTCGCCAAAGATCATCTGTATGATCGTGGCGGCGAGAAGGGCCAAGATGGTGCCGATCGCAACCCCGACCTCGGTCGAGATGCCCGCCCCGCCCAGAAGTACGCCCAGCGACTGGCCGACCAGCGGCTCGGCCACGAAGCCCACCAGAAGGCCGGTGACCGTGATACCCAGTTGCGCCCCCGACAGCATGAAGCTGGTGCGCCGCGTCACCGCAAGCGCCCGCTTGGCCGCGGCATCACCTTGCGCCGCCTGCGCTGCCAGCCGCGCGCGATCCACGGACATGTAGGCGAATTCCTGGGCCACGAAATACCCGTTGGCGGCGATGATCGCCAGGATCACGAGGGTTCCGATCAGAAACAGAAGAAGCGCCTCGATCATCGGCTGGTTCTCCGGCGACTTCGCGGAAGGATAGGCTCTGGGCTGGGATGCATCGTATTTTCTTGCCTTTGTGGCTGTTCAGGAAGGATGACGTCCGGGAACGTCATTTGGCACGCATGGATTTCGAAAATCCATGACAGGCGGATCACGAGGGAGCCGCCTTGCGGTATTTGAGCGACTTGGCATGGTTGGCGATCCAGTCCATGGCTGCCAGCAGCACGCCCGAGATGACGAAGACCAGGTGGATGATCACCATCCAGCGGATCTGGTCGGCGGGATATTTCCCGACATCCATGAAGACCTTCAGCAGGTGGATGCCCGAGATTGCCACGATCGAGGCGACCAGCTTCAGCTTGAGGGCCGAGAAATCGACATCCCCCTGCCATTCGGGACGATCCTTGTGATCCATCAGATCCATGCGGCTGACGAAGTTCTCGTAGCCCGAGAAGATCACGATCAGAAGCAGGTTGGCGGCCAGGCTGAGGTCGATCAACGCCAGCACGCCGAGGATCGCGTCATTGACGGTCATCACCGGAACGATCAGCACGAAGCGCCCCAATTCCATCAGGAAGATCCAGACCAGGATCACCAGGGCCACGGCCAGACCCAGATACATCGGGGCCATCATCCAGCGGCTGGCAAACAGCCCGCGTTCAATCAGTCGTTCCATTATCGTTATCTAGCGTATGGGAAGGTTCTTCAGGGTCCTGCGTTGGTCCAGTCACAGTCCCAGCAGGCGCAACAAGGCCGTGATCAGGACCGCCACGGCACTGGCGAGAAAGACGGTTGTGGCGAGGCCGAACAGCACACCACCGAGGATCCAGAGCCCGTCCCGCTCTAGCGCACCCAGGGCAATGATCGCGATGGCGGTGGCAGGCAGCAGGTTGCCGAAGGGGATCGGCAGGATCAGCACGATCGACAGGATCAGGCACACACCACCCACAGCCTTTATCGCTAGAGGGGAGCTGAGCACAGCAAGGCGGGGACGCAGCAGGCGCTCGACCCGGTCAAGATAGGGCATGGCGCGAGTAATCAACGCGCGAAAATGGGTAATATCGAAGGACCGGTCTGCCAGGAACTGCGGCAGCCAGGGCATTCCTCCCCGCGTCACCTGCCATGAGAGATACAGCATTGGCAGGCCCAGGACCGTCGAGGTGCCTGGCGGATTGGGAATGGCGTTTGCAACCGCGAGAATGAGAAGAAGGCCGATCAGGCCCCGATCACCCAGTGCCGTCAGCAGCTGTGCGATCGACAGGCGCGGCTCGCTCCAACGCTCGGCCAGATGGGTCAGCGCCCGACTGAGGGTCGTCGGACGCGGTTCGCTCGGGAACGTGTCAGGGGGTCTCATCAAGGTCCTGGGGCCGGAGGTCTCCTGCGGGATCGAAGGGGCTGCACCCGCCGGAATGCGGGTGCAGCTTTTGCATCATTCCTCGTCGCCGCCGTCGTCGAAGCCTGCGTCGTCGAAGCCCGCATCTTCCTCGGGCATATACTCGTCAACTGCCGCTTCCGCTGCTTCGGCTGGGCCGGCGAACATGCCACCGATCGCGTTGCCCAGCAGCACGCCGCCGGCCACGCCCATGGCGGTCTGCGCCGCGCCGGCCATGAAGCCACCACCGCCACTCGGACGTCCGCTATTCCAGGGAGACCCGCCCTGCGGAGCCTGGCCGTAGCCCTGCGGCGCCTGTCCATAGCCCGGCTGCTGCCTATAGGCTGCGGGTTGCGGGCGCGGGGTCATCGGGCGCGGCGCTTGCTGCTGACCGCCGCCGAAGAGCCGCCCGAAGAGGCCGCCCTGCTGGGGTTGCGGCTGGTGCTGAAGCTGCTGGATCTGGTCCTGTGCCGCGTTCAGGGCCTGTTCCTGCACGATCACGGTCTGGGCCAGGTAATAGGCCGCGCCGGG
>NZ_NWMQ01000240.1:0-331 GCF_002901215.1 Paracoccus sp. SY
GGCCGCCCTTCAGCGCCTCATAGCCCACCGGCACCGAAAGGGTCGAGATTTCGGGCGTATAGCCAAGCGCCTCGAGCAGAACGGCGGCGACGCCGTTCGTCGCGGTGATGTCGGTCCAGCCGGGATCGGAATAGCGCACCGTGCCGCAGGTGGCGGCATCATCCGCCAGGACGGGCAGGGCCGTCGCAGCCAGCAGCATGGCGGCCGTCATCGTCAAAGCCTTCATCATCTACCTCCTTTTGGATTTTGCTTATCCGTTCAATCAAGAACGGATCGCTGCCGCCGTCGCGCCTGAACGCGACATGGGGCCCCCTCACCGTGTCGGAACCGG
>NZ_NWMQ01000241.1:0-322 GCF_002901215.1 Paracoccus sp. SY
GATGAGCGTGGATCTGCGCGGCATCGGCGTGACCCTGGCCGGGCGCCCGGTCCTGCGGGACGTGACGGCCCAATTGGCCGAGGGGCGGATCGGCATCGTCGGGCGCAATGGCTCGGGCAAGACAACGCTGGCGCGGGTGATCGCGGGCCTGATCGTGCCGGATGCGGGCGATGCGCGGACCTTTGGCATCGACATGGCGCAAGACCGCCGCGCCGCCCTGAAAGGCGTTGGAATCATTTTCCAGAACCCTGATCACCAGATCATATTCCCGACCGTGATCGAGGAAATCGCCTTTGGTCTGGCCCAGCAGGGCCTGCGCCAG
>NZ_NWMQ01000242.1:0-318 GCF_002901215.1 Paracoccus sp. SY
CATAATGAAGATCCTCATGGTTCTCACTTCCCATGATCAACTGGGAAACACCGGCAAGAAGACCGGCTTCTGGCTGGAGGAGCTTGCTGCACCCTACTACGTCTTCAAGGATGCAGGTGCCGAGATCGTGCTGGCATCTCCAAAGGGCGGCCAGCCGCCGCTCGACCCCAAGAGCAACGAGCCTGACTCCAGGACAGACGCAACCAACCGCTTCGAGGCCGACGCCGAAGCCCAGGCAAAGCTGGCTTCGACGGAAAAGCTGTCGGCCATCAACCCGCATGACTTCGATGGCATCTTCTATCCGGGCGGCCATGGTCC
>NZ_NWMQ01000243.1:0-316 GCF_002901215.1 Paracoccus sp. SY
CAACGTGGGTTTCGCCAGTCAATCCCATCGAGAAGATAGGCCATCTGCGCCGCAGAGACCTGAACCGCTTCTCCCGATCCGCTCGAGGGCCAGATGAACTTCCCTGCCTCGAGCCGCTTCACATACAGGGACATTCCCACCCCATCATGCCATATCAATTTCACCAGANTCCCCGGAAGCAGAATATCTCCCCGGTGTATGGGTCCCGCCCAAGCCCCTGCTGAACTTGAAGTGCCAAGGTGCCCATGCCGCGCCGCATGTCGGTGACGCCGCCTGCGATCCAGACTTTCACTCCCGCCGGAAACGCGATCATCGG
>NZ_NWMQ01000244.1:0-316 GCF_002901215.1 Paracoccus sp. SY
TCGAGATGAAGGGCAGCCCGCGCGGCGAGGCGGTCTGGTTCGTGCCGGTCGGGCTTGCCGTCGCCCCCGGCGCAACGATCCGCTTCGTGAACCGCGACCCGGGCAACAGCCATACGGCCACCACCTATCACCCCGCCATCCTGGACCGGCCGCAGCGCATTCCCGACGGGGCGCAGCCTTGGGACAGCGGCCTGTTGTTGCCCGGCGAGGAATACGAGGTCACGCTGACCGTGCCCGGCGTCCATGATCTTTATTGCCAGCCGCATGAACATGCCGGCATGGTGGCGCGGATTGTCGTGGGCCGTCCGGGCCAGGA
>NZ_NWMQ01000245.1:0-313 GCF_002901215.1 Paracoccus sp. SY
CAAGATCAACATGGCACTCCGGCAACGCGTTCCCTGCGCCCTGGAGCCAAGGAAAGGGAGCGTGCCAAACCTGTCCTGGTCGGCCGTGGGACGACGCTGACCGACAAGCGGCAGAGCTTATCGGAACGGTCCTGCATAACCGGCATCGCGCCGAGAGGACCCTGGAGCATCTCACTAAAGCACCCGACACTGCCAACGGCCGCAGTGTCGTGACAAGCAGGAACAGGAACTGCACGAGGCNGGCCTTGTCATCGAGAGGATGGTCTTTGAGCAGGCAAAGAAGGGAAACGGCGCATAATGAAGATCCTCATGG
>NZ_NWMQ01000246.1:0-312 GCF_002901215.1 Paracoccus sp. SY
TGTTCCATAAGACGAATTACTGTCGAAAATTGCGACGCTAAGCGGCCGGCCGATAGGTCACCCTTTCTCTCTGCAGCACACTAGCTCACGATTTGAACTGCCTCTGCTTTGGCGGCAGCCAGCAGCGCAGCGCCCAGGCTTGCTAATGTAGCGCCATGCCGTAATGCCAGGGCTTGGGTATCAGTCAACACCGTTTTCCGGGCGCTTTGTCCGCAACAACATAGTCAAAGCCACCCTATTAACTGAGATGTCCGAAACCTTGGATAGATCCAAGCCAGAAGGCTCAGCATCACTTGATAGCAATGCTAGCAT
>NZ_NWMQ01000247.1:0-312 GCF_002901215.1 Paracoccus sp. SY
ATGCGCAGCGCCTCGAAGGCGCGCTTTGCCACTGGAACAACCCCGATCAGGCATGCAGCGACAAAGGCCCAGTAGCCTGCCTCGGCAGAGGACAGCAACTCGACCAACCATGCGATAGCCAGCAGGCTGCCAGTCAAAATGACAAGCCGACCCCTTCCTGTCTGATGCCAGGATTTGTCCCGCTCGATAGGGGCGGCTTGCGCGTGACCATGATCATGCTGCGCCGGAGCAACGGCTTTGACATCATCCATGTCCTCCGAGGTCTTTGCCTGAGAGACTGGCATAGCATCCGGCAACACGAATGCCTTCTTG
>NZ_NWMQ01000248.1:0-309 GCF_002901215.1 Paracoccus sp. SY
ATGCGCAGCGCCTCGAAGGCGCGTTTTGCCACCGGAACAAGGCCGATCAGGCAGGCGGCGACAAAGGCCCAGGAGCCGGCCTCTGCCGATGTCAGCATCTCGACCAACCAGGCGACGGACAGCAGAGCGCCGGTCAGGATGACAGCCCGGCCCTTTCCGGTCTGGTACCAAGACTTCTCCCGTTCGGCTGGAGCCTGAGCCTCAGGAGCCTCGTGCTGCATCGGAGCAGTGGAGCTGCTTTCATCCTGGTCCTCTGAGGTGCTTGTCCGGGAGGTCGGCATCGTGCCCGGCAACACGAATGCCTTCTTG
>NZ_NWMQ01000249.1:0-309 GCF_002901215.1 Paracoccus sp. SY
GTCGCGCGGGCCAGCCGGATCAGCGCCGGGACATTGGTCACGCGATCGCGCAGGATCGCCCCGTCGGCCGTCTCAAGCGCCACGTCGGTACCCGAACCCATGGCAACACCGACCCGCGCCTCCTTCAAGGCAGGTGCGTCGCTGTTCAATGTCAGTGTCTGAAGGGTAAGAGATCAGCGCAGGCCGTTTACTGACCTATCAGCGCCTTGGCCTTCATCCTGACCGCCGATAATTCGTCTTCAGAAATACGGCCTTTGGCTTTTGCTCGCCGGGCGCGCCAATCCAGAGACTTGACCTGATCAGCCAGCA
>NZ_NWMQ01000025.1:0-47436 GCF_002901215.1 Paracoccus sp. SY
TCGATATCGGATCGCTTGACGACGTCCCGGCCCAAGGCGCGCGCGTGGTCAGGACCGCGCAGGGCTGCGTGGCCGTGTTCCGCACCGCCGACGACCGCGTCTTCGCGCTGGAGGATCGCTGCTCCCACAAGGGCGGGCCTTTGTCCGAAGGCATCGTCCACGGCACCTTTGTCACCTGTCCGCTGCACAACTGGGTCTTCGACATGAACACCGGCCAGGCCCAGGGCGCGGACGAAGGCCGGGTGCGGACCTTCGCCGCCAAGGTGCAGGAGGGCCGCATCCTGATCGAGGCCACCCTGCTTCGCCGCAGCGCCGCCTGAGGAGCGCCCAGGGCCATCCACCACTTTAGTCCTGCAACCCGCACGATCTGTCCTTGTTGCGGCCTGGGTTGCGGAGTTCTGTCACCGGATATCACACCCCAAGGCTGTCCCATGCTGCGAGTGCTGTTCACCGACCGCAGGCGGCCGGGCCATTCATTTGCGCCGATCCGTTGGACGGACGAGACACAGCGGCACCGGCGGCTGGAACGACCACCTTGCCACCAAAGCCATGGTGCAGACAAAATCGGCCGCCCGGCAAGGGCGGCCGTGAGGCATCAGCCCACCATGGCGTCCGGGGTTCGGACGGCGGCTTCGCGGCGGTTGCGCAACTCCTCGGCCACCAGGAAGGCCAGCTCCAGAGACTGGCTGGCGTTCAGGCGCGGATCGCAGGCGGTGTGGTAACGGTCCGACAGATCCTCGTCGGTGACCGCGCGGACGCCGCCGGTGCATTCGGTCACGTCCTGGCCCGTCATCTCGAAATGCACGCCGCCGGGGATCGTGCCTTCCGCCTTGTGGACGGCGAAGAACTCTCGCACCTCGCGCAGGATCGAATCAAAGGCCCGCGTCTTGTAGCCGGTCGAGGACTTGATGACGTTGCCGTGCATCGGGTCGCAGGACCAGACGACATTCGCGCCCTCGGACCGGACGGTCTGGATCAGGCGCGGCAGATGGTCGCCCACCTTGCCCGCCCCGAAGCGCGCGATCAGGGTCAGCCGGCCCGGCTCGTTCTGCGGGTTCAGCTTCTCCATCAGGACCTTGAGGTCTTCCGCCGTCGTGGTCGGGCCGCATTTCAACCCGATGGGGTTCTGCACGCCCCGGCAGAACTCGACATGGGCGCCATCCACCTGGCGGGTGCGGTCTCCGATCCAGATCATGTGGCCCGACCCGGCCACTGGCAGGCCGGTCGTCGAATCGACACGGGCCAGGGCTTCCTCATATTCCAGCAGCAAGGCTTCGTGGCTGGTGTAGAAATCGACCTTGGACAGTTGGTGCGCCGTGTCGGAATTCACGCCCGCCGCCTGCATGAAGGCCATGGCGTCGCTGATCCGGCCAGCGATGTCGCGGTACTTCGCCGCCTCGGGGCCGCC
Source organism: Paracoccus sp. SY (assembly GCF_002901215.1). NCBI lineage: Bacteria > Pseudomonadati > Pseudomonadota > Alphaproteobacteria > Rhodobacterales > Paracoccaceae > Paracoccus > Paracoccus sp. SY. The sequence continues at coordinate 1,409 of NZ_NWMQ01000025.1, forward strand.
CACGAAATCGGCGATCCAGCTTTGGACGCGGTGCATGTCCGCAAAACCGCCGGTCGAGAATGCCCGCAGCAGGTTCAGGGACGCCGCCGCCTGCGTGTAAGCCGCCAGCATTCGCTGCGGATCGGGGATCCGCGCTTCGGGCGTGAAGTCGAAGCCGTTGATGATATCGCCGCGATAGCTGGGAAGCTCGACCCCGTTCATCACCTCGGTCGGGGCGCTGCGGGGCTTGGCGAACTGCCCCGCCATCCGGCCGACCTTGATCACCGGCATCTGCGCGCCCCAGGTCAGGACCACGGCCATCTGCAGCAGCACCTTGAAGGTGTCGCGGATGTTGTCGGCGCTGAATTCGGCAAAGCTTTCGGCGCAATCCCCGCCCTGCAGCAGGAAGGCGCGGCCTTCGGCCGCCTGGGCAAGCTGGGCCTTCAGGCGGCGCGCCTCTCCGGCAAAGACCAGGGGCGGATAGCGGCGCAACTGCGCTTCGACCGCGTTCAGGGCGGCCGGGTCGGTATATTCCGGCATCTGCACGCGTGGATAGGCGCGCCAACCGGCCTTGTCCCAGGACTGGGTGGCAACGGTCTTGCGGTTCTCCTGCGTCATGGCACGGACTCCTTGGAAAAATGATCGTGCAGGTATAGACGGGAATGATGCCGGGGGGAAGAAGGCGGATCCCCTTGCAGCGGTCGCAAATCCCTGATGATGTGTCGTGATCACGCGCGAAGACTGCCCCATGCCCTCCGAAAAACCCCGACGCTTCACGTTCCTGTTGCTGGACAGGTTCACCATGCTGCCGTTCACGGCCGCGATCGAACCGCTGCGGCTGGCCAACCGCGCCGCCGGGGGCGAACTTTATTCCTGGCGTCTGGTGGGCGCCGGCCGCGACTGGGCCACCTGCTCAAACGGCGCAAGGGTGGCCCTGGACGGCGGCCTGGATGCCGAGATTGTCCCCGAACGCGATGAAGTGGTCATCGTCTGCGGCGGCACCGACATCGCCCGCGAGGCGACCAGGCCCGTTCTGACCTGGCTGCGCAAACAGGCGCGCGGGGGCGCCAGCATGGGCGCGGTCTGCACCGGCGCCTGGATCCTGGCCGAGGCCGGGCTGCTGGACGGGCGCAAGGCCACGATCCATTGGGAAAACCACGATGGCTTCGCCGAGGCCTTTCCGCAGGTCGATCTGTATCGGTCGGTCTTCGTCAATGACGGGAACAGGCTGACGGCGGCGGGGGGCACGTCGTCCATCGACATGATGCTGCACCTGATCGCCGAGGCGCAGGGCGACGCCATCGCGACCGAAGTCGCGGACCAGATGCTGCACACCACGATCCGCACCAACCAGGACCGGCAGCGGCTGTCCATCCCGACCCGGATCGGCGTCCGCCACCCCCGCCTGGCCGCCGTGATCGCCCGCATGGAGGGCAACCTGGAAGACCCGATCAGCCCTGCCCGGCTGGCGGCGGATGCGGGCATGTCCACGCGGCAGTTGGAACGCCTGTTCCGCCGCTATCTGAACCGCAGCCCGAAACGCTATTACATGGAAACTCGGCTGGCCCGCGCGCGCAATCTTCTGATGCAGACCGAAATGTCGATCATCGAGGTTGCGCTGGCGTCCGGCTTTTCCAGCCCGTCGCATTTCTCGAAATGCTATCGCGCGCTTTACGGCAGCACGCCTTACCGGGAACGGGGCACCGGGGCTGCGCCGCAGGCATGAAAAACCCCGGCGCGGGCTGCCGCGCCGGGGTTTTCTTTCTTCAAGCCGGCCGCTTAGGCGGGCACGGTCGATTGATTCGGATCCAGCCCCACATGGGTGCCCAGGGCCTCCATGTCCGCCAGCAGCTTGACCGCGGCGGTGACGACATCCTCGCCCACCGAATCGCGCTTGCCTTCGACGGCCTGGCGACGACGACGAGCCTCGGCCATCATGTCGTTATAGACGGCCTGGGTCATTTCCTCGCGCGGGTGGCCGCGTTCGGCCAGCAGGCTGACCGAATCGGCGCTGATCTCGACAAATCCGCCGGTGACGGCGAATTCGGTCTGCGATCCGTCGGCCCCCACGACCGTGACAAGGCCGGGCCGCAGCGTGACGATGGTGGGCGCATGGCCGGGCATGGCGGTCAGATCGCCATCCGTGCCCGGCAGGCGCACCTCGCGCACGGGAACGGAGACAAGTCTCCGTTCCGGCGACACGAGGTCGAACTGCATGGTATCGGCCATTTCCCCCCCTTACGCGGCTTCTGCCGCCAGACGCTGGGCTTTCGCCTTCACGTCCTCGATATCGCCGACCATGTAGAAGGCGGCTTCGGGCAGGTGGTCGTATTCACCCGCGACCACGGCCTTGAAGGACGCGATGGTCTTTTCCAGCGGCACCTGGACGCCGTCGGAACCGGTGAACACCTTCGCCACGTCGAAGGGCTGCGACAGGAAGCGCTGGATCTTCCGGGCGCGGGCCACGGTCAGCTTGTCCTCCTCGGACAGTTCGTCCATGCCCAGGATGGCGATGATGTCCTGCAGCGACTTGTACTTCTGCAGGATGCCCTGGACGTCGCGGGCGACCTGGTAATGCTCCTCTCCGACGACGGCCGGATCGAGGATACGGCTGTTCGAATCCAGCGGGTCCACGGCCGGATAGATGCCCAGTTCCGAGATCGCGCGCGACAGCACGGTCGTGGCGTCCAGGTGGGCGAAGGTCGTGGCGGGCGCCGGGTCGGTCAGGTCGTCGGCCGGAACATAGACGGCCTGGATCGAGGTGATCGAGCCGTTCTTGGTCGAGGTGATGCGTTCCTGCATCGCGCCCATGTCGGTGGCCAGCGTCGGCTGGTAACCCACGGCGGATGGGATGCGGCCCAGCAGCGCCGACACTTCGGAACCGGCCTGCGTGAAGCGGAAGATGTTGTCCACGAAGAACAGAACGTCGGTGCCGGTGGCGTCGCGGAACTGCTCGGCCACGGTCAGGCCGGTCAGCGCGACGCGCATCCGCGCCCCGGGAGGCTCGTTCATCTGGCCGTAAACCAGGGCCACTTGGCTTTCCGCCAGGTTGTCCGGCTTGATGACGCCCGACTCCACCATCTCGTGGTAAAGGTCGTTGCCTTCGCGGGTGCGCTCACCCACGCCCGCGAACACGGAATAGCCCGAGTGCACCTTGGCGATGTTGTTGATCAGTTCCATGATCAGAACGGTCTTGCCCACGCCGGCGCCGCCGAACAGGCCGATCTTGCCGCCCTTGGAATAGGGGGCCAGCAGGTCGATGACCTTGATGCCCGTCACCAGGATTTCCGACGAGGTCGCCTGCTGGGCGAATTCCGGCGCCGGCTGGTGGATCGCGCGGCGTTCGCTGACGTTCAGCGGCTCGCCCTCGTCAACGGGCTCGCCCACGACGTTCAGGATGCGGCCCAGCGTCACGTCTCCGACCGGCACGGTGATCGGGCCGCCGGTGTCGCTCACGCGCTCGCCGCGGACCAGACCTTCGGTCGAGTCCATGGCGATGGTGCGGACGGTGTTCTCGCCAAGATGCTGGGCCACTTCCAGGACCAGCTTCTTGCCGTTGTTGGTGGTTTCAAGCGCGTTCAGAATCGCCGGCAGGTGATTGTCGAACTGCACGTCAACGACGGCGCCGATCACCTGCGTGATTTTACCAGTGGCCTCTGCCATGTGATTACCCCTACGTGTCAGAGCGCCTCGGCGCCCGAGATGATTTCGATGAGTTCCTTGGTGATCGCGGCCTGACGCGAGCGGTTGTACTCGGTCGTCAGACGGTCGATCATCTCGCCCGCGTTGCGCGTGGCGTTGTCCATGGCCGTCATCCGCGCGCCCTGTTCGGACGCGGCGTTTTCCAGAAGCGCCGCAAAGATCTGCGTCGCGACCGAACGCGGCAGCAGGTCGGCCAGAATGGCTTCCTCGCCGGGTTCGTAATCGTAAAGCGCCGAGGCTCCGCCAGCCGCCTCGCCTTCCGGCATCTCGGCGGGGATGATCTGGCGCGCGGTCGGAACCTGGCTGATCACCGATTCGAAGCGGTTGTAGAAGATCGTGGCGACATCGAAGTCGCCGGCCTCGAAGCGGTCCAGCACGTCGTCCGCGATGGCGCGGGCGTTGTCATAGCCGACGCGCTTGACCTCGGACATGTCGACATGGTTCACGAACAGGCTGCCGTATTCACGCTTCAGCTGTTCGCGGCCCTTCTTGCCGACGGTCATGATCGCGACTTCCTTGCCCTCGCCGCGCAGGCGGTCGGCGTGCTGCCGCGCCAGCTTGACGATGGTGCTGTTGAAGCCGCCGGCCAGACCGCGTTCCGAGGTCATCACGACCAGCAGATGCTTGCGGTCCGCACCCGTCCCCGCCAGCAGGCGCGGCGCGGATGCCGAACCGGCCGCATTCGCGGTCAGTCCGGCCATCACCGCCGCCATGCGGTCGGCATAGGGGCGCGCGGCTTCCGCCGCGTCCTGCGCGCGGCGCAGCTTCGCGGCGGCGACCATCTGCATCGCCTTCGTGATCTTCCGCGTGTTCTTGACGCTTCCGATCCGGTTCTTGAGATCCTTGAGACTGGGCATCTATTCCCCCTCTCAGGCGCGGGTCTTGTTGTATGCGTCCAGAGCAGCCTTGATCGCGTCTTCCAGATCGCCCGAAACCTTGCGGTCGTTGCGGGTCATGTCGTCCAGCAGGTCGGCCTTCTGGTTGCGCAGGAACTGGATCAGCCCGTCTTCCCAGGCAACGACGTCGCGCACCGGCACGTTGTCGATATAACCCTTGGTGCCGGCATAGATCACGATCACGATCTCGGCGTTGGTCAGCGGACGATACTGCGGCTGCTTCATCAGTTCCGTCAGGCGCGAACCGCGGTTCAGCAGGCGCTGGGTCGCGGCGTCGAGGTCGGACCCGAACTGGGCGAAGGCCGCCATCTCGCGGTACTGGGCCAGCTCCAGCTTGACCGGACCGGCGACCGACTTCATCGCCTTGGTCTGGGCGGCAGAACCCACGCGGGACACGGACAGACCGGTGTTCACGGCAGGGCGGATGCCCTGGAAGAACAGTTCCGTTTCCAGGAAGATCTGGCCGTCGGTGATCGAGATCACGTTGGTCGGGATATAGGCCGACACGTCGCCCGCCTGCGTCTCGATGATCGGCAGCGCGGTCAGCGAGCCTGCGCCATTGGCCTCGTTCAGCTTGGCCGAACGCTCCAGCAGGCGCGAGTGCAGATAGAACACGTCGCCCGGATAGGCTTCGCGGCCGGGCGGACGGCGCAGCAGCAGCGACATCTGGCGGTAAGCCACGGCCTGCTTGGACAGGTCGTCATAGATGATCAGCGCGTCCATGCCGTTGTCGCGGAAGTATTCGCCGATCGCGGTGCCCGAATAGGGCGCCAGGAACTGCATCGGCGCGGGGTCGGACGCGGTCGCGGCCACCACGGTCGTATAGGCCATGGCGCCGGTTTCTTCCAGCTTCTTGACCAGCTGGGCGACGGTCGAACGCTTCTGACCCACGGCGACATAGATGCAGTGCAGGGTCTTCATGCCCTCGGCCTCGCGGCCGTTGTAGTTCTGCTGGTTCAGGATCGTGTCCAGAACGATGGCGGTCTTGCCGGTCTGGCGGTCGCCGATGATCAGTTCGCGCTGGCCCCGGCCAACGGGGATCATGGCGTCAACCGACTTCAGGCCGGTCGCCATCGGCTCGTGCACCGACTTGCGCGGCATGATGCCCGGCGCCTTGACGTCGGCGATGCGACGCTCGGTGAACTCGATCGGGCCCTTGCCGTCGATCGGGTTGCCAAGCGCGTCCACGACGCGGCCCAGAAGGCCCTTGCCGACCGGCACGTCCACGATGGAGCGGGTGCGCTTGACGGTGTCGCCTTCCTTGATGTCGCGGTCGTCGCCGAAGATCACGATGCCGACGTTGTCGGTTTCGAGGTTCAGCACCATGCCCCGGACGCCGCCCGGGAATTCCACCATCTCGCCGGCCTGCACCTTGTCGAGGCCATAGACGCGGGCGATGCCGTCACCGACGGACAGCACCTGGCCCACTTCGGCCACTTCGGCTTCTTGACCGAAATTCCTGATCTGATCCTTGAGGATGGCCGAGATCTCGGCTGCCTGGATTCCCATTATCCGACCTCTTTCATAGCATTCTGGAGGGAAGCGAGCTTCGAGCGGATCGAACTGTCGATCATCTGCGAGCCCAGCTTGACAATCATGCCGCCGATAAGAGCCTCATCGACGCGGGTGTTCAGTTTCACTTTCTTGCCCGACTTCTGCGCCAAGGTATCGCGCAGGCGGGCCTGCTGGTCGTCGGTCAGCGCAACGGCGCTCGTCACCTCGGCCGTCACCTCGCCGCGTTCTGCGGCGATCAGCGCCTGCAACTGGCGCACCAACTGCGGCAGCACGAACAGGCGGCGGTTCTTCGACATCAGCTGCAGCGTGTTGGCCAGGACCGGCGAAAATCCCATCTTCTGCGCCAGGGCACCGATGGCGCGGGCCTGGTCGTCACGGGTATAGATGGGAGAGCTGATCAGGGCGCGCAAGTCGGCGCTGTCATGCAGCGCGGCGCCCAGATCCTCGGTCTGCTGGGCCAGGGCGTCCAGGCCCCCGTCTTCCTTGACGATGTCGAAGACGGCCTGCGCATAGCGCCCGGCGATGCTCTGGGACATGGAAACAGAGTTGGCCACGGTCATCCTTTACGGTTTGCGCAAGCCCCACTGGCGGGCCGGTTTGCTGCCGGTCTGTCGCGGGGTGCGGGTCGCAGTCGCACGGCTTATGGAGGGCCGTTCGGAAATCTGCGGCGTCTCTAGCAGGTGATTGCGGGCCGGGCAACCGGATAGCGCATGGAAATAAGAGGCTTGCGGGCTAACAATCCTCAGCCCGCGGAACGGTGCGCAAAACACCCCGTCCCGCATCGTGGCAAGACCGGAACAGGCCCCGCTTCCCTGGACGCAGGGGGAACCGTTTCCGCAAATGGGCCGGAAAAAACCCGGCATGCGTGACCCGCGGACGCAGTGCACGCATGCCGGGCGCAACCGAGCACTGTACAGAGGACGGCTTGACCGTCCTGCCGATACCAGGACCGACCGGACGGACGGACACAAAAGTAGGCTACCAGTTACGACTTTAGGCTATATGCGAAACCGGTGACGGCCGTCAGTTCACCTTATGGACAGGTTTCTTCGCGATTCGACCCGGGGGCACGCCCTCTCTTCTGCAGATGGTGCAAGTTTCGGCCCAGCGGCGCACGGGCCGGGCGGGGGCCGACGACCCCGTCCAGAATCTCCAGCGGGCTTGGCACATGGACACGCAGTTCCGGGCCGATGGGCGCGCGGACCTGCTTTGACAGTTCGGTCAGCACGACGCCGGCGATCAGCACGCGGCTGATCCGCATGCCGGTGCGTTCCCACATCTGCGCGCTGCCCAGCCAGAACCGCCGGTCCGAGGGCGGGATATACACCGCCGATCCGTGCCATTCCGGGACAAAGCCCGCGCGCCGGGCCTGGGTCTCGATCTGTCCGGTCGTATAGCTGCGCCCCAGGCCGAAGGGCGTGCGGTCTGATGCCGCCCACAAGCCCGCGCGGTTCGGCACCATCGCCATGACCCGCCCGCCGGGTCCAAGGACGCGCCAGGCCTCGGCCAGCAGGGCGGCGGGATCGTCGCTGGTCTCCAGCCCGTGCAGGATCACCAGCCGGTCCACGCTTCCGGTTTCCAGCGGCCAGGCCGTCTCGTCGCACAGGACGCTGTGGTTGGGCATCCCGGCAGGCCAGGCCATCACCCCCTGCGGCCCCGGCATCAAGGCCGTGACCCGCCGCGCCGTGGGCAGATAGGGACGCAGCATCGGCGCGGCAAAGCCGAAGCCCGCCACGTTCATGCCGGTGCAGCCTGCCGGCTGCCAGCGGGACACCAGCCGGTCGCGCAGGATGCGCTGCACCACGCGCCCCAGTGACCGCTGGTAATAGAACTGGCGAAGGTCGGCGATATCGTGGTGCATTGCGCCCCGGCCCGGCTTTTGACAGGCTTGACCACATCACAGGAAAAGGACTTTGCCAATGCCGCTGGAACTGGTCACGCTGCGCTGCCTGAAGGACAACTATGCCTATTTGCTGCATGGCGACGAGGGCACCGTCCTGATCGACGCCCCCGAGGCCGCGCCGATCCTGCAGGAACTGGCGGCGCGCGACTGGGGCCTGTCGGCGATCCTGCTGACCCATCACCATTCGGACCATGTGGATGGCGTGGCCGAGATCGTGAAGCAAACCGGCGCCATGGTGATCGGCGCCGCCGCCGACGCCCATCGCCTGCCCCCGCTGGATCTGCGGATCACGCCCGGCGAGCCGCTGGAAGCCCTGGGCGAGCCGGTGAAGATCCTCGACGTGTCCGGCCATACGGTCGGTCATGTCGCCTTTCATTTTCCGCAATCGGGCTTTGCCTTCACCGCCGACAGCCTGATGGCCCTGGGATGCGGCCGCCTGTTCGAAGGGACGCCGCAGATGATGTGGGACAGCCTGGCGCGGCTGAACGCCCTGCCGGCAGACACCTTGATCTGTTCGGGCCACGATTACTGCGCGGGCAACGGCGCCTTCGCCCTGTCGGTCGATCCCGACAACCAAGCCCTGCGCGACCGCCTGGACACCGTCCAGCGCGCCCGGATGCCCTGCGCCCCTGCCCCCCTGTCGCTTGAGCGCGAGACGAATCCGTTCCTGCGTGTGGCGGCCCTGCGCACGGGGCTGGGGATGGAAGATGCCTCGGATGCCAAGGTCTTCGCGAAGCTCCGCGCGATGAAGGACGCATTCTGACCGGCAAGTGAAAATCGACATGCAGGGGCTGGCGCTTGAAATCCGCACCATGGCGCATCACATTTGCCTCAACCGTGGGAAAACCGTGGCATCGGCTAAAAATACCACTTGATGCCGCCCGAATTCCACCAAATCTTAACTGTATCGTGACAGTCTGGGCAGGTGGGCCTCAAGATATGCCCATACCGCCAGTCGACTGACAGGAGACGACCGTGCCAAGCTTCTCGACCTCATTGGAACAGGCCATCCACCAGGCGCTTGCCCTGGCGAACGAACATCGACACGAGCTTGCCACGCTCGAACACCTGCTGCTGGCCCTGACCGAGGAACCGGACGCGGTCAAGGTGATGCGGGCCTGCAATGTCGACCTGGACGAACTTCGCAAGCTGCTGATCGACTTCATCGAGGACGATCTTTCGACGCTGATCACCGATGTGGAAGGGTCCGAGGCCGTGCCGACAGCCGCCTTCCAGCGGGTGATCCAGCGTGCCGCAATCCATGTCCAAAGCTCGGGCCGGCAAGAGGTCACGGGCGCCAACGTGCTGGTCGCGATCTTTGCCGAACGCGAATCCAACGCGGCCTTCTTCCTGCAGGAAATGGACATGACCCGTTACGACGCGGTCAACTTCATCGCGCATGGCGTGGCGAAGAACCCCTCCTTCAACGAGAACCGCAAGGTCGTCGGGTCGGACGAACCCGAACAGAAGCAGGCCGAGGCCGCGACGGAATCCAAGGATGAAACCGCGCTTGGCAAGTATTGCGTGGACCTGAATGCCAAGTCCAAGAAGGGCGACATCGACCCGCTGATCGGCCGCGAGGCCGAGGTGGAACGCGCGATCCAGGTCCTGTGCCGCCGCCGCAAGAACAACCCGCTTCTGGTGGGCGATCCCGGCGTGGGCAAGACTGCCATCGCCGAGGGCCTTGCGCTGAAGATCACGCGTGGGGAAACCCCGGACGTGCTGGCGGGCGCCACGATCTTCTCGCTCGACATGGGCGCGCTGCTGGCGGGCACCCGCTATCGCGGCGATTTCGAGGAACGGCTGAAGGCGGTCGTGAAGGAACTGGAAAACCATCCGGACGCGATCCTGTTCATCGACGAGATCCATACCGTGATCGGCGCGGGCGCGACCTCGGGCGGGGCGATGGATGCCTCGAACCTGCTGAAACCCGCGCTGTCGGGCGGCAAGCTGCGCTGCATGGGCTCCACGACCTACAAGGAATTCCGCCAGCACTTCGAGAAGGATCGGGCCTTGTCGCGCCGGTTCCAGAAGATCGACGTGAACGAGCCTTCGGTGCCCGACACGATCAAGATCCTCATGGGCCTGAAGCCATCCTTCGAGAAGCACCACGACCTGCGCTATACCAACGATGCGATCAAGTCGGCGGTGGAACTGGCCAGCCGTTACATCAACGACCGCAAGCTGCCCGACAGCGCCATCGACGTGATCGACGAGGCCGGGGCGGCCCAGCACCTGGTCAGCGAAAGCAAGCGGCGCAAGACCATCGGCCCGAAGGAGATCGAGGCCGTGGTGGCCAAGATCGCCCGTATCCCGCCCAAGAACGTCAGCAAGGACGATGCCGAGGTTCTGCGCGATCTGGAAAGCTCGCTCAAGCGCGTGGTCTTCGGGCAGGATGCGGCGATCACCGCCCTGTCATCGGCCATCAAGCTGGCCCGCGCCGGCCTGCGCGAACCCGAAAAGCCCATCGGCAACTATCTGTTCGCCGGGCCGACCGGGGTGGGCAAGACCGAGGTCGCCAAGCAGCTGGCCGCGACCCTGGGTGTCGAACTGCTGCGCTTCGACATGTCGGAATACATGGAGAAGCACGCGGTGTCCCGCCTGATCGGCGCGCCTCCGGGCTATGTCGGCTTTGACCAGGGCGGGATGCTGACCGACGGCGTGGACCAGCATCCGCATTGCGTGCTGCTGCTGGACGAGATCGAGAAGGCGCATCCGGATGTCTACAACATCCTGTTGCAGGTGATGGACCACGGCAAGCTGACCGACCACAACGGCCGGCAGGTGGATTTCCGCAACGTGATCCTGATCATGACCTCGAACGCCGGGGCCTCGGACATGCAGAAGGCGGCGATCGGCTTCGGCCGCGACAAGCGCGAGGGCGAGGATACCGCCGCCATCGAGCGGACCTTCACGCCCGAGTTCCGCAACCGCCTCGACGCGGTCATCAGCTTTGCCGCGCTGTCGCGCGACGTGGTGGTCCATGTGGTCGAGAAGTTCGTGCTGCAACTGGAAGCGCAGTTGATGGATCGCAATGTCCATATCGAACTGACCCCGGAAGCAGCCGACTGGCTGGCCGAAAAGGGCTACGACGACAAGATGGGCGCCCGTCCCCTGGGCCGCGTGATCCAGGAGAACATCAAGAAGCCGCTGGCCGAGGAACTGCTGTTCGGCCGACTGACCAAGGGCGGCGTGGTCCGCGTCAAGATCGAGGACGACAAGCCCGTCTTCGATATCACCGGCCCCGACGCCCCGCGCATTGGAAAGTCCAAGACGCCGCTGCTGACCGCCGACTGATCGGCACGACAGAAACGAGGCCCCGCCCGACCTGTTCGCGGCGGGGCTTTCCTTTTGCGGGGGCGGCAAGCCGAAGGCTTGGCGTTTCCGGCCCCCTCGACGGGGGTCGGAAACGCTGCGCCCTAGATCAGCCGCGCCGGGATCAGCCCGCGCAGGGCATTGCCCATCAGGAACTCTCCGTCGCGCAGGTCGTCGGGCATCAGCCGCGCTTCCTCGGCGCGGCCCGCCTCGACCAGCGACCGGCGCAGCACGCCGGGCAACAGGCCGCAGGACAATGGCGGCGTCAGCAGGCGCGCGCCTTTGCGCAGGAACAGGCTGGTGATCGTGCCCTCGCAAACCTCGCCGCGCTCGTTCAGCAGGATCGCTTCGTCCACCCCTGCGGGAAGGGTCGCGCGGGCGCGGTCATAGATCGGCCGGTGCGATGTCTTGACCCGCAGCCAGGGATCCCCGCTGTCCAGCCGCAGATCCGAGACGACGACCCGCCACAGATCCGGGTTCGGCGGCAGCGGCTGGTGGGTCAGCGCGACCTGGCCCGCCGCATCGACGGCCAGCCGCGCTCGCAGCACCCGGCCGCGCGGCAGCCCGGCCAAGACCGCCATCACCCGCGCTTCGTCAAGGGCAAAGCCCACCGTGGCGCAGCCCGCCCGCAGCCGGTCCAGATGCAGCGGCCACAGCGCGATGCGCCCATCGGGTTCGGCGCGCATGGTCTCGAAGACGGTCAGGCCTTCGGGGACAGGTCCAGGAATGCGGCCTTGCACAATGCTTCCTCCCATTCGGAACCGGCGCGGCTGTCATGGATGATGCCGCCGCCGACATTCAGCCGCAACCGCCCCGGCGCCTCCAGCACCGGCGAGCGGATTGCCACGGAAAAGCGCATCGGCCCCGCCGGGTCGATCCAGCCGATTGCCCCGCAATAGACCCCGCGCGGCGCCTGCTCCAGTTCGGCGATGATCTCCATCGCGCGGATCTTGGGCGCCCCGGTGATCGAGCCGCAGGGAAAGATCGCCCGGAGGATATCCGGAAAGCCGACGCCGGGCGCAAGCTGGCCTGTCACGGTCGAGATCATCTGGTGGACGGTCGCATAGGTTTCGACATGAAACAGTTGCGGCACGCGGATGCTGCCGGGCAGGCAGATGCGCGACAGGTCGTTGCGCAGCAGATCCACGATCATCAGGTTCTCGGCCCGGTTCTTTTCGGACAGCGCGAGGTCGCGCGCCAGATCGGCGTCGGCACCGGCGTCCAATCCGCGAGGCGCGGTGCCCTTCATCGGCTTGGTTTCGATGATGCCTTGGTCATCGACCGCGAAGAACAGTTCGGGGCTGCGCGACAGAACGACCGGCCCGCCCAGATCGACAAAGGCCCCCTCGCCCACCGGCTGGCGGGCGGCAAGGGCGGCATAGATCGCCAGCGGATCGCCTTGAACCTCGGCCAGCATCGGGAAGGTCAGGTTGATCTGATAACAGTCGCCCGCCGCGATATAGGCGCGCACCGCGTCGATGGCCGCGTCATAGCGCGCCCGCGACCACAGCGGCCGGGCCGGTCCTATCCGCACACCGGTCGGTTCGGGCAAGGCGGGCGCGGGGCGCGGGCGGTCGAAGACGCCCATCAGGATCAGCGGGCAGTCCCGCTGGACAGGCATCAGGGCGGCAAGCTTCGGCGTCAGCGCGTGGCCCAGTTCATAGGACAGGTATCCCGCGACCCACAGCCCCTGGGCCCGCGCGGCCTCGATCGCCAGCAGGGCAGGCCCAACCCCCGAGGGACTGTCCGCGCGGATCACCATGCGCGGGGCGGCAAACAGCGTGCCGCCCGGCAGCGGTCCCCGGTCGAACCGGACCTGTCCGGTCACTTGGCGGCCTTGGCCTTGGCGGCCAGATCGCGCGCGACGGCAAAGGCGCCCTTGATGCGGTCGGCGTCGGATTTCCAGTCGCGGGCCAGGAAGATCTTGTTGTCGGTGACCTTCGCCTGCCCCTGCTGGTCGGTCAGGAATTCCACCAGGCCCGCGGGGTTCGGGAAGCGGTCCATGTGGAACTGCACCGTCGCCCCCTTCGGCCCGGCATCCAGGCGCGCGATATTGGCCCGCTTGGCCATCGCCTTGATGCGGATCACCAGCAGCAGGGTGTTCACCTCGCGCGGCAGGGGGCCGAAGCGGTCGATCAGCTCGGCGGCAAAGCCTTCCAGTTCGACCTTGGTGGTCAGGCCGGACAGGCGGCGGTAAAGGCCAAGCCGCACGTCCAGGTCGGGGATATAGCTTTCCGGGATCGTGACCGGCACGCCGAGGTTCAATTGTGGCGCCCATTCATCCTCGGGCGTGCCCTCGATCTCGCCGGATTTCAGCTTGGCGATCGTCTCCTCCAGCATCTGCTGGTAAAGCTCGAAACCCACCTCCTTGATATGGCCCGACTGTTCCTCGCCCAGCAGGTTGCCCGCGCCGCGCAGGTCCAGATCCTGGCTGGCGAGGTTGAAGCCCGCGCCAAGCCCGTCGATGGACCCCAGGAACTTCAGCCGGCGCATGGCCTGGGGTGTCAGCGGCTGGCGGGGCTTGGTCGTCAGATAGCAATAAGCGCGGGTCTTGGACCGGCCCACGCGGCCCCGGATCTGGTAAAGCTGCGCCAGGCCGAACATGTCCGCCCGCCAGACGATCATGGTGTTGGCGGTCGGGATGTCGAGGCCGCTTTCCACGATGGTGGTCGCCAGCAGCACATCGTGGCTGCCGTCGTAGAAGGCGTTCATGCGTTGGTCCAGATCGCCCGCAGCAAGCTGGCCATGGGCGACGATATAGCTGACCTCGGGCATGTTTTCGCGCAGCCAGTGTTCCACATCCGGCAGGTCGGCCAGTCGCGGGACGACGAAGAAGCTTTGGCCGCCACGGTATTTCTCGCGCAGCAGGGCCTCGCGCACGGTGACGCTGTCGAATTCGCTGACATAGGTGCGGATCGAGAGGCGGTCCACGGGCGGCGTGCCGATGACCGACAGATCGCGCACCCCGGTCAGCGACAGTTGCAGCGTGCGCGGGATGGGCGTGGCGGTCAGGGTCAGGACGTGGATGTCCGACCGCAGTTCCTTGAGCCGTTCCTTGTGGGCCACGCCGAAATGCTGTTCCTCGTCGATGATGAGCAGGCCCAGGTTCTTGAAGCGCACCCCCTTGGCCAGAACCGCATGGGTGCCGACCACGATGTCAACGCTGCCATCCGACAGCCCTTCGCGGGTCTTGGCGGCGTCCTTGGCGGAAACGAAGCGCGACAAGGGGCGCACGCAGATCGCAGTGCCGCGGAAGCGTTCGGCGAAGGTCTTGAAATGCTGCCGGGCCAGCAGCGTCGTCGGCGCGACAACCGCGACCTGCATCCCCTGGCTGGCGGCGATGAAGGCCGCGCGCATCGCGACCTCGGTCTTGCCGAAGCCTACGTCGCCCACGATCAGCCGGTCCATGGGGCGGCCCGCCGCCAGATCCTCGGCCACGTCCTCGATGGCGGACAGCTGGTCCTCGGTCTCGCTATAGGGGAAGCGGGCGGCGAAGGCCTGCCAGTCGTGATCCTCTGGCTCCAGCACGGGGGCGGCGCGCAAAAGGCGTTCGGCGGCGACGCGCATCAGCTTGTCGGCGATCAGCTTGATGCGTTCCTTCAGCCGCGCCTTGCGGGCCTGCCAGGCGCCGCCGCCCAGCCGGTCCAGCAGGCCTTCCTCGTGGCCGTAACGCGACAGCAGTTCGATATTCTCGACCGGCAGGTACAGCCGGTCGCCGCCCGCATATTCCAGCGCAACGCAGTCATGCGGCACGCCTGCGGCCTTGATCGTCTCAAGCCCCGTATAGCGCCCGATGCCGTGTTCGACATGGACCACCAGATCGCCAGGCGTCAGGCTGGTGGTGTCCTTCAGGAAATTGTCGGCCTTGCGGCGCTTCTTCGCGCCCCGGATCAGCCGGTCGCCCAGCACGTCCTGTTCGGAAATCACCGCCAGCCTGCCAAGCGCCTGTCCGTCGGCCACGAAGCCTTCGTCCAGCGGCCAGACGGCAAGGCCCACAGTGCCCGGCGTGTCAGAAAGGTCGCGAATGTCGGCAATGGGCTTTGCCGCAGTCATGCCTTCATCGGCCAGCAGCCCCGACAGGCGTTCCCGCGCCCCGTCCGAGAAGCTGGCGACGATGACCCGATGATCCTTGGAAAGAACCTTCACATGATCGGCCAGAGCCTTGAACAGGTTGATGCTTTCGGCCTGGCGTTCAGGCGCGAAATTGCGGCCCACGCGCCCGCCCGCATCCAGCACGCCCGGCCCCGGCGGCTGCGGCAGGACCGACAAGCGCAGCACCCGATGACGCGACAGCCAGTCGTTCCATTCGCCTTCGGTGGGGAACATCGCGTCGGGCGGCACGGGTTTATAGACCGTGTCGCTGCGCCCCTTGGCGGCCATGGCGGCCTTTCGCGCGTCGAACTGTTCGCGGATCATGGCGCGGCGGGCGTCGATCACCTGCCCCACATGGTCGTCCAGCACGACCGAGGCGCCGCGAAGATAGTCGAACAGGCTTTCCATTCGGTCGTGGAACCAGGGCAGCCAATGCTCCATGCCAGCCGTCTTGCGGCCCGCGCTGACGCTTTCATACAGCGGATCGTTGGTGCCGCCGCCATATTCGCTGCGGTAATTCTGGCGGAACCGGGTGATGGCGTCCTGATCCAGGATCACCTCGGACATGGGTGCCAGCTCGATCCGGGACAGCTTCTCGGTCGTGCGCTGGGTTTCCGCGTCGAAGCGCCGGGCGCCGTCCAGAACGTCGCCGAACAGGTCCAGCCGCACCGGCCCGGATTCACCGGGAGGGAAGATGTCGATGATGCCGCCGCGCACGGCATAGTCGCCGGGTTCGGTCACGGTGGGCGACTGCGTGAAGCCCATGCGCACCAGGAAGTCGCGCAGCGCGCCTTCGTCGATGCGGTCGCCCACCCGGGCGACGAAGCTTGCGCCCTCCACCAGATCGCGCGCGGGCACCCGCTGCAGCACCGCGTTCAGCGTGGTCAGCAGCACGAAGGGCCCCTTGACCGCCCCCTGCGCCAGCCCGGCCAGCGTCGCCATCCGCGACGCCTGAATATCGGGCGAGGGCGAGACGCGGTCATAGGGCGTCGTGTCCCAGGCCGGGAAGTTCAGGACTGCAAGATCGGGCGCCAGGAACGCCAGGGACGCGCGCATCGCGGCCATGCGGCGGTCGTCGCGGGCGATGTGGATGACGGGAGTGCCGCGCGCGGCTTCGCGCGCGATCAGCGCGGCGTCATAGCCTTCGGGCGCGCCGGAAAGGATCAGGTGTTCGGCCATGGAGGTCAGGTAAAGCCCCGCGCGGCGGAGTCAAGTTCAGAAGCCATAAGGATGGATCACCGACCACAACGCCCCCCACAGCGCCGTGACGGCGACGGCCGCCATCGACAGGACCGTGACCAGTCGCCGGTGGATGACCATGCGCCGGATTGCCTCGGCCGCGGCTTCGGGGATCGGGCGGCTGCCCTCTTCGGCCGCTTCCAGCAGCGGCATCAGGCGGCGGGCCAGGGCCACGCGCAACCAGAACAGGATCGCAAAGGGCAGAAGCAGCAGAAAGGCCGCCAGCGCCAGTTCCAGCGCATAGCCGATGCCAAGGATCGCCAAGGATGTCAGCAGGAATCCCGTCACCGCCAGGAAGACCAGTCCTTCCCGCGGACCCAGCCGCCAACGGGGCAGCACCAGCGACAGCCAGTCCAGCAGATGCAGGACCACGGGGCAGTCGCCCTGGCCTGCCTGCACCGCGCTGCGTGCGCGGCTGACGATCTCGGCCGGGACGCCGATCACGTTGCGACCGGTCAGGGACCAGGTGCCGATCACCACCAGCCAATACCAGACCGTGCCAAAGGACCGGCTGTCCAGAAAGCCGATCAGGCTGTCGAATTGCGGCACGCGGGCTTCCTTGTCCTTGGTCGCGCGCGACCTTAGAACGGCTGTTGCAGAAGGAAAAGCCGTCTTGCGCCCCCGAAAGGAAGCCTGCCATGCCGACGCCGATCATCGCCCCCTTCCCCGCCTCGCGCCTGCGCCGCCTGCGCCGGACCCCTGCGATCCGCGCCATGGTGTCGGAATGCGACGTCACGCCCGCCAACCTGATCTGGCCGATCTTCGTGACCGAGGTTTCGGGGGCCGAGGGCGAGATCGCCTCCATGCCCGGCGTGGAACGGCTGACGCTGGACGGGGCCAAGCGCGCGGCGGAACGGGCGGCAAGGCTGAACATCCCGGCCATCTGCATCTTTCCCCATTCCGACCAGGATCTTAAGACCGAAACCTGCGAACGCGCCTGGGATCCCGACAACATCGGCAACCGGGCCATCCGCGCGGTCAAGGAAGCCGCGCCGGACCTGGCGGTGATGACGGACATCGCGCTGGATCCTTATAACGCAAACGGCCATGACGGCATCGTGGTGAACGGCGAGATCCTGAACGACGAAACGGTCGAGGCCCTGGTCCGCATGGCCCTGGCTCAGGCTGAAAGCGGCGCGGACATCCTGGGACCGTCGGACATGATGGACGGGCGCATCGGCGCGCTGCGGTCGGCGCTGGAACAGGCGGGCCACAAGCATACGGCGATCCTGTCCTATGCGGCCAAGTTCGCCTCCAGCTTCTATGGACCGTTCCGGGACGCGGTCGGCGCATCCGGTCGGCTGGTGGGCGACAAGAAGACCTATCAGGTCAATCCCGCCAACCGGGGCGAGGCGATCCGCTGCGTGGCCCGCGACCTGGCCGAGGGCGCGGACATGGTGATGGTCAAGCCCGGCCTGCCCTATCTGGACATCTGCCGCGCCGTGAAGGACCAGTTCGGCGCGCCGACCTTCGCCTATCAGGTCAGCGGCGAATACGCGATGCTGGAAGGCGCGATCCGCAACGGCTGGCTATCGCGGGATGCGATGTTCGAAAGCCTTCTGTGCTTCCGTCGGGCAGGCTGCGACGGCATCCTGACCTATTTCGCGCCGCTTGTGGCCGAGGCGATCGCGGCCCGCGCCTGAGCGCAGGCGATCCGTCGCCCGCCCCCACAGTGGCGGGTGACAGCCCCGGCCGAATCTCCTACATTCGCCGAAAAATGCCGGGCACCCGGCGCGACATGTGGGGACAAGTGATGAGCAGCCTTTTCCGGACCCGGATCAATCGACGCTTGCTGCTGAAGGGCGCGGCCGGAACCGCTGCCCTGGCGCTTGCCGGGTGCAGCAATGCGGTCGGCACCAATGCCAACGCGCAACTGGATGCGCGGGTGGACGAGACGCATAACTACCTGATCCAGAACTATCCCTCGGCGCAGGCCCTGGTGCAGAACGCGCGCGGCGTCCTGTATATGCCGCTGATGACCGAGGCCGCGCTTGGCGTGGGCGGGGCCTATGGCCAGGGCGCGCTGCGGATCGGCGGGGCGACGGTGGATTACTATTCCGCCACCCGCGCCACCGTGGGCCTGCAGGCTGGCGCGCAGCAATATGCCCATGTGCTGATCTTCCAGACCGATGCGGCGCTTGCATCCTTCCGCGCCTCGCCCGGCTGGCTTGCCGGGGCCAATGCCTTCTACGCGATCCCGCAGGGCGGCATGGCGCTTGGCGCGGACACGATCACCGCGCAGCTTCCGGTCGTGGCGATGATCTTCGGCCAGGCGGGGCTGATGGCCGGCGCCTCCATCGAGGGCACGAAATACACCCGCGTCATCCCGTCCGAGATCCCGACGCTGGGCTTTGGCGGGCTTGGCCTGCCGCAGATGCAGATGCCGCAGATGGGCCGCTACTAGCCCCCCGCCCTAGCCCGAGGTCAGGTGACGCAGCCCGTGCGTGACATCCGCGCGCACGGCCAGCCGCAGGGCGGGCTCGTCCCCCGCCCGCAGCGCGGCCAGGATCATGCGGTGATGGCGCGGGGGCTCGTTCCGCTTCACCCGGCCGTACAGCGCCCGCATGGTCGGGCCAAGCTGCAGCCAGATCGTCTCCAGCATGGCCAGCATCGCCGGGGCCTGCGCGCGTAGATACAGCATCCGGTGGAATTCCAGGTTGCAGCGGATGTAACCCACGGCATCGTGGTTTTCGACCGCGTCGGCGATGCGCGCGTTCATCTGTGCCAGCCGGTCGATCAGCGCGAAATGGGCGCGCGGCAGGGCGCGGGCGGCCAGTTCGGGCTCGATCAGGGCGCGAAGCGCCGCCAGTTCCTCGATCCGGTCGTCCGACAGCGCGGGCGTGGTGACGCGGCCCGATGCCGACAGGGTCAGCGCGCCTTCGGCCACTAGGCGGCGCACGGCCTCTCGCGCGGGGGTCATGGACAGGTGATATTCGCGGGCGATGCCGCGCAGGGTCAGCGGCTTGCCGGGCGGCAGTTCGCCCAGCATGATCCGGCTGCGCAGGTTGCGATACAGCTTTTCATGGGCCGAAGGGTCGGTGGGGCGTGCAGGGGCGTTCATGGCCCGGTTGTGATCACAAAGCCCCTCCCCGTCAATCCCCGGCGGGGTCGCGGAACTGCCAGGCCATCAGGTCCGACCCATGCCGCTTCAGCCAGTCGCGGTGGCGGGCATAGTCGGGTATGAGCCCCGCCACCGCCCCCCAGAAGCGCGGCGAATGGTCCATGTGGCGCAGATGCGCGACCTCGTGGGCTGCGACATAGTCCAGCACCGCAGGCGGCGCCATCGCCAGCCGCCAGGAAAACATCAGCCGCCCGTCGGATGTGCAACTGCCCCAGCGGGACCGCGTGTCGCGCAGCACGATGGCGCGATAAGGGCGGCCAAGCGCCCCGGCATGGCGGTCGCAGGCGGCACGCAGGTCGGCCATGGCGCGATGCTTCAGGAAGGCCTGCACCACCGGCCCGGCAGGGCGGCTGGCGGGCAGCAGCAGGGCCGCGCCCGCAACAGCCGCCGCGCGGACGGCGGCGGGCGTCAGGGCCAGCATCTCGCCCGCGACCGGCAGGGCGGCGCCGTGGCGAACGATGCTGGGGGCGGGCCGCCGCTGGGTGGCCTGCATCAGCCAGGCCGATTTCGATTCCGCAAAGGCCGCGCCGTCGGACAGCGCCACATGGGCGGGCAGCGTCAGCACCACCGGCCCGCCGTCGCGCGGCACCCGCAGCACCATGCGCCGCGCGCGGGCCGACCGGCGCAGGGTGATCCGCAATCCATTGGCGATGGTGAACGCCTCGGCCATCCGCCTGCCCTTGCCCTGCCCCGCCGTCCCTGTCAGAAAAGCCTTTGACACCCCCCCGCGCCTGTGGCAGGGGGACCACCGATTTCCCTAAACGCGGCGGAAGGAGAATGCCATGCCCAAAGAGGAATGGGGCACGAAACGCCTGTGCCCGCACTGTGCCACCCGCTTCTATGACCTGCGGGCCAATCCGATGACCTGCCCCGCCTGCGGGAACACGTTCACGCTGGAAAGCCTGACCGATAGCCGCGGCAAGACGCTGGTCACCGAAAAGACCGCCGTTCGCGACGACGACGACCTGGTCGATGACGACGACGATCTGGGCGAGGACAGCGGCGAGCTGGACGACGATCTGCTGGAAGAAGACGATGACGACGGCGACGTGTCGCTGGACGACATCGCGGATGTCGCCGACAACGACGAGGAATAAGAAGAAAGGCCGGTCCCAAGACCGGCCTTTTCGCTTGCCTCACCCCAGGCGATAATTCGGGCTTTCCCGGGTGATCTGCACGTCGTGGACGTGGCTTTCCTTCAGTCCCGCGCCGGTGATGCGCACGAACTGGCAGTTCTTGCGCATCTCCTCGACCGTGGCGCAGCCGGTATAGCCCATGGCGGCGCGAAGCCCGCCCACAAGCTGGTGGATCACCGCGCTTGCGGAACCCTTGTAGGGCACCTGCCCCTCGATCCCTTCGGGCACCAGCTTGTCGGTCGCGGCGTCCTTCTGGAAGTAACGGTCGGCCGAGCCGCGCGCCATGGCGCCAAGGCTGCCCATGCCGCGATAGGACTTGAAGGACCGGCCCTGGTACAGGATCACCTCGCCCGGCGATTCATCGGTGCCGGCGATGGCGCTGCCCACCATGGCGCAGCTTGCGCCTGCCGCGATGGCCTTGGCGAAATCGCCCGAGAACTTGATGCCGCCGTCCGCGATGATCGGCACGTCGCCCGCGGCCGAGGCCGCGTCCATGATCGCCGTCAGTTGCGGCACGCCCACGCCAGCCACGATCCGCGTCGTGCAGATCGACCCCGGCCCGATGCCCACCTTGACCGCATCCGCGCCCGCGTCGATCAGGGCGCGCGTGGCCTCGGCCGTGGCGACGTTGCCCGCCACCACCTGCACCTCGTTCGAGAACATCTTGACGCGCTCGACCGCCTTGGCGACGCCTGCCGAATGGCCGTGGGCGGTGTCGATCACCACCATGTCCACGCCCGCCTCGATCAGGGCCTGGCTGCGCTCGAACCCCTCGTCGCCGACGGTGGATGCGGCGGCGACGCGCAGACGCCCCAGGTCGTCCTTGCAGGCCAGCGGGTTCAGGACCGATTTCTCGGTATCCTTCAGCGTCAGAAGGCCGGTCAGCTTGCCATGGCCGTCGGTGATCAGAAGCTTTTCGATCCGGCGTTCCTTCATCAGGCCGATGGCCTGCTGCCGGTCAGCCGGCTCTCGCAGGATCGCCAGGTTGTCCGTCGTCATGACCGCGCGCACCGGCGTGCGGTTGTCGCTGGCAAAGCGCATGTCGCGGTTGGTGACGATCCCCACCACGCGGCCCTCGTCGTCCACCACCGGAAAGCCGGTGACGTTGAAGCGTTCCTGGAAGGCCCTGGCGTCGCCCACCGTCTGGTCGGCGCGCAGCGTGATCGGGTTATAGACGATGCCGCTTTCGAACCGCTTGACGCGACGAACCTCGTCGGCCTGCTGTTCGGTGGACAGGTTGCGGTGGATCACGCCCATGCCGCCCGCCTGCGCCATGGCGATCGCCATGCGGCTTTCGGTGACCGTGTCCATGGCCGAGGACAGAAGCGGAATGTTCATGGCGATGGCGCGGGTCACGCGCGTCGTCACATCGGCGGTCGATGGCATGACCGTGGACGCGGCGGGAACCAGAAGCACATCGTCGAAAGTAAGCGCCTCACGAATCTGCATGGGAGGTATCCTTGCGTCAATTTCGTCTGGCAGTTTCCCCTTTCACGGGTCGGGGGGTTTGTCCAGTGCGGCGGCGCGGATTTCTTGCGGTCGCGCTGTAAGCCGGAACAACCGAAAGTTGCCGCAATGTCACTGGGCCCTGTCATATGGGGTCCCGACGCGGCGTCATATTGCACCGTTAATTGATTTGAAGAACATCGGCGGTAAGCTCGAATCCAGCGGTCGAATGGCTGCCAAGGGAGGAATCTATGAAAAAAATCTTGTCCGGCAGCGCGGTTCTGCTGATCACTGCATCCCCGCTGGTCGCCGGTGGCATCGAACGTGCGCCGCAATCGCTGGCGGTCCTGTTCGAGCAGGGGAATTATGCGGAATTGAGCTTTGGCGGTGTGGACCCGACAGTTGAGGGAACGGATGTCGGTGTTCCGCCCAATCCCCTTTTTCCGTCCGGCATTGCTCCTAGCCCGACCGGCGACGTCGCGCAGGGGTATGGCTTTGTCGGCTTGTCCTACAAGCACCAGTTCAACGATAACTTGTCGGCGGCCATCATCATGGAGCAGCCGTTCGGGGCGGACATCCGCTATCCGCTTGCGCCCGCCGGTTCGCCCGTTCTGGGCGGCACGCGGGTCGAGGTTAACTCGACCACCTTCACGGCATTGGCGCGATACAAGTTCGAGAACAACTTTTCGATCCATGGCGGGATTCGTGCGTCGAAAGCCGATGGTGGCGTGACCTTGAACGGGTTAGGGTACAACCGGATTGCGCCGCCCTATGCCTTGGAGATCGACGACGAATGGGGTATGGGCTACGTCCTAGGCGCGGCCTACGAAATACCCGAAATCGCCGGTCGTGTGTCGCTAACCTACAACTCTTCGATCGACCACGACTTCGACATGACCGAAACAGGCGACATCATCGGCGGGATTGACGGCATCACGGACATGATTTCGGGACAGTACACGGTCAAGACACCGCGTAGCTGGACCCTGGAAGGACAGACCGGCATTGCGCAGGACACCCTGGTCTTCGGTTCGATCCGTTGGGTGAAGTGGTCAGAGTTCATCGTGGACAACGCTGTCTTTCCCATTGCTACCCCGACAGGGGGAACCGTGCCGCTGGTCGAGGTCGAGGATACGACGACCTATACGATCGGCATCGGGCGCAAGCTTACCGACAACTGGTCCGCGTCTCTGTCGTTCCTCTACGAACCCAGCGAAGGGGATACGGTTTCGCCACTTGCCCCGACCAACGGGCGCAAGGGTGTCACCCTGGCTGGCATCTACACGATGGACAACATCAAGATCACGACCGGCATCAACTACACCCGGCTGGGTGGTTCCGACGTGGGCATCGGCGAAAGCGGCAACAAGACCACCGTCGCCACGATGGAAGACAACCACGCTTGGGGTGTCGGCGTCCGCATCGGCTACAGCTTCTGACGCCGCATCCATCATGACGACAGGGCCCCGCTTCGGCGGGGCCTTTGCTTTTCGCGGCCCCCGCATTACCTATGCGCCCGAAACGAGGGAAACATCCGATGATCTATCGCAGCGGCAGCGACTGGCTGGGGGCAAGCGCCAAGCGCGTGGTCCTGTTCGGGATGTCGGGCCTGGGCAAGACCTATCTGGCCAACATGCTGCGCGAGGCGGGCGACTGGTTCCACTACAGCGTCGATTACCGCATCGGCACCCGCTACATGGGCGAATTCATCGCCGACAACTTCAAGCGCGAGGCGATGAAGGTCCCCTTCCTGCGTGAGCTGCTGCTGTCCGACAGCGTCTATATTGCCTCGAACATCACCTTCGACAACCTGGCGCCCTTGTCCACCTATCTGGGCAAGCCCGGCAGCCCAAGCCGCGGGGGGCTGCCCTTCGACGAATACTGCCTGCGCCAGAACCAGCACCGCCGCGCGGAAATCGCGGCCCTGTTGGACACGCGCCATTTCATGGACCGCGCCCGCGACATCTATGCCATCCCGCATTTCGTCTGCGACAGCGGCGGGTCCATCTGCGAGGTCGTGGACCCCGACGATCCCGCCGATCCGGTGCTGTCCGCGCTGGAGCGCGACCTTCTGATGGTCTGGATCAAGGGGTCGGACGCGCATACCGCCGAACTGGTGCGCCGCTTCGACCGGGCGCCCAAGCCCATGTATTACCAGCCGGAATTCCTGGAAAAGGCCTGGATCGCCTATCGGGTCGAAAAGGGCCTGGACGGGGACGAGGTCAATCCCGACGACTTCATCCGCTGGACCTATGCGCGCGCCCTGGCCCATCGCCAGCCGCGCTATCAGGCGATGGCGCGGCGCGGCGTCACCGTCCTGGCCGAGGAGGTGGCCGAAGTCCGCAGTCCGGCGGATTTCGACGCCCTGATCGCCCGCGCCATCGACCGCAAGGAATAAGCCATGCCCATCACCCTGAACGAGAACCTGCCCGCCTATCGCATCCTGTCGGACGAAGGCGTGATGGTCATGTCTCCGGGCCGGGCCGCGACGCAGGACATCCGGCCGCTGCGGATCGGGCTTCTGAACCTGATGCCCAAGAAGATCCAGACGGAAAACCAGTTCGCCCGGCTGATCGGCGCCACGCCCCTGCAGATCGACTTCCAGTTGATCCGCATGTCGGACCACGAAAGCCGCAACACGGCGGCCGACCACATGGAAAGCTTTTATCGCCCCTTCCGCGAGGTCGAGGCCACGGGCGAGAAGTTCGACGGCCTTGTCATCACCGGCGCCCCGGTGGAACTGCTGCCCTTCGAGGATGTGACCTATTGGGACGAACTGACCCGCGTCTTCGACTGGACGCAAAGCCATGTCCATTCGACCTTCGGCGTCTGCTGGGGCGGCATGGCGATGGCCTGGCATTTCCACAGGCTGGAAAAGCATGCCTTGGACCACAAGGCCTTCGGCTGCTTCCGCCACCGCAACTTGGCCCCGGCCTCGCCCTATCTGCGGGGCTTTTCCGACGACGTGCTGGTGCCCGTCAGCCGCTGGACGGAGATCCGGCAGGCGGACGTTGACGCCCGCCCCGCCCTGCGCACGCTACTGGCCAGCGACCAGTGCGGCCCTTGCCTGCTGGAGGATCCGGGCCATAGGGCGCTGTATATCTTCAATCATTTCGAGTATGACAGCACGACCCTCAAGGAGGAATACGACCGCGACGTCGAGGCCGGAAAGCCGATCAACGTGCCCTTGAACTATTACCCCGACGACGATCCGGCGCGGGCGCCCTCGAACCGCTGGCGCAGCCATGCCCATCTGCTTTACGGTAACTGGATCAACGAGATCTATCAGACGACCGAATACGACCTGTCCCGCATCGGCGAAGGATAAGACATGGCGGAGATCCCGGACCTGCCCCTGGTCGGCAAGATCACCGAGGCGCTGAAGGCCGCGCCCAGGGACATCAGGAAAGCCCTGGAGAATGCCGCCAAGGATCAGGTCCTGGATCTGGCCTATCCCTATCGCGCCGAGATGGACAAGAAGTCCTACGAGGCGCAGATGGACCGGCTGCAACTGCAACTGGTGCGGCTGATGCATGATGTGGCGGCGACCGGCAAGCGGCTGGTCGTCCTGTTCGAAGGCCGCGACGCCGCCGGCAAGGGCGGCACGATCGAACGCACGCGGGAAAACCTGAACCCCCGTTCCGCCGCCATCGTCGCCCTGCCCACGCCGACCGAGCGCGAGGCGGGACAGTGGTATTTCCAGCGCTATGTCGATTGGCTGCCCGCCAAGGGCGAAATCGCGCTGTTCGACCGCAGCTGGTACAACCGCGGCATCGTCGAGCGCGTCTTTGGCTTCTCGACCGAGCATCAGCGCAACGCCTTCTTTCGCCAGCTTCCCGATTTTGAACAGATGCTGGTCGATGACGGCATCATCCTGGTCAAGCTGTGGCTGGACGTGGGCCGCGCCGAACAGCTGCGCCGCTTCCTGGACCGAGAGGCCGACCCGCTGAAACAGTGGAAGCTGTCCCGGATCGACGTGGAGGGCCTGGCGAAATGGGACGACTATACCCATGCCATCCGCGACACGCTGAACCGGTCGCATTCCCCCATTGCGCCCTGGACGGTCATCCTGTCCGACGACAAGCGCCGGGCGCGGCTTGCCGCGATCCAGACGATCCTGAACGCGGTCGATTTCGCGGGCAAGGACGCGGACGCCATCGGGGTCCCCGACCCGGCGATCACCGGTGGGCCGGAATTGCTGGACAGGTAGGGAGGGACCATGGACCTGGGAAATTGCCGCGCCATCGTCACCGGCGGCGCTTCGGGCCTGGGCGCCGCGACAGCCGCGCATTTCCGCGAACAAGGCGCGCAGGTCGTCGTCCTGGACCGCGCGGCAAGCGATGATGCGCACCATCTGCAGGCCGATGTGACATCCGCCGACAGCGCGGCTGCGGCCATCGCGCAGGCCGTGCGGATCATGGGCGGGATCGACATCTGCGTGAACTGCGCGGGCGTCGTGATCGGCGAAAAGACCGTGGGACGGAACGGGCCGCATGACCTGGACGCCTTTCGCCGCGTGATCGAGGTGAACCTGATCGGCAGCTTCAACGTGCTGCGACTGGCGGCGGCCGAGATGGCCCGGAACGGGCGCGCGGAAAACGGCGTGATCGTGAACACGGCATCGGTCGCGGCCTTCGACGGGCAGAAGGGCCAGGCCGCCTATGCCGCGTCCAAGGCGGGGATCGCCGGCATGACCCTGCCGCTGGCGCGCGATCTGGCCGGGCTGAACATCCGCGTCTGCGCCATTGCGCCGGGCATCTTCGCCACGCCGATGCTGCGCGGGTTGCCGCAGGACGTGCAGGACGGCCTGGCGGCCGAGGTGACCTTTCCCGCCCGCTTGGGCGATCCGCAGGAATTCGCCCGCATGGCCGCGCATATCGTTCAGAACGGCTATCTGAACGGCGAGGTGATCCGCCTGGACGGCGCGTTGCGGATGCGCTGATCAACGGTCCTTGACCGGCGCGCGATGCCCTTGCGCGACGGTTATGCCGCCGCTAGCGTTCGGATCAAACCGCCCAACAGGAAGGCCCGAAATCATGCGCTTGCTGATCACCACCGCCCTTGTCTCTGCCACAGCCCTGCCGGCCCTGGCGGCGGACCCGGAACTGACCGTCTTCGACTGGGCGGGCTTCGAGGAACCGTCGATCTTCCAGGCCTATATCGACAAGCACGGCGACAGCCCGACCTATGCCTTCTATGGCGACGATGACGAGGCCTTCCAGAAGATCGCATCGGGCTTCAAGGCCGACGTGGCCCATCCCTGCAGCCAGATGGTCAGCAAGTATCGCGACGCGGGCCTGATCGAGCCCTGGGACACCTCGAAGATCCCGAACTTCGACAAGATCGACCCGCAATTCCTGGATTCCGAGGTCTTCAAGGACGACGAGGGCATCTGGTACATCCCGACCGACTGGGGCGCAACGGCCATCGCCTATAACCCCGAGACGGTCCCGGCCGAGGACGTGTCCACGCTGCAGGTTTTTGTCGATCCGAAATACCAGGGCCGCACCTCGCTGCCGGATTCCTCGGACGATGTCTGGGCGCTCGGCTATCTGGCGACGGGCACGACCGATTGGACCAACGTGACCGACGAACAGTTCCAGGCCGCCGCCGACTGGCTGCGCCAGGCGCATCAGAACGTCGCGGCCTATTGGGCTGATCCGTCGGAACAGGCGCAGTTGATGGCGTCCGGCGCGGTGGACATCGCCTGGTCGTGGAACGACGGCGTGGTCTATCTGCAGAACGACAACTATCCCGTCGCCTTCCAGCGGGCGCCGAAGGAAGGGTCGTCCACCTTCTTCTGCGGATACATCAACCTGAAGGACGGGCCGGGCAACGAGGAAAAGGCCTATGACTTCATCAACGCCTGGCTGGAGCCTTCGGCGGGCAAGGCGCTGCTGGACACGATCGGATACGGCCATACCTCGACCGAGGCGATGGCGACCATCGCGGAGGAACCCGCGGTGAAGGAAGGCCTGTCCGAGGTCGATGCCCCGATCCTGGCGCAGACCCCGAACGACCCGGCGCAGCGGGAAAAGCAACTGGCCGAGTTCGAGAAGATCAAGGCCGGGTTCTAGGCGAAGAAGCGGGGGACCAGTCCCCCGCGCCCCCTGGGGTATTTCGGCAACGAAGAAGGGACGAGGCTTACGCGGCCTCGTCTTTCTTGCGCGGAGTATAGTTCAGGATCGGGGCCAGCCAGCGTTCGACCTCGGCCAGATCCATGCCCTTGCGCGCGGCATAGTCGCGGGCCTGGTCTTCCTCGATCTTCGCCACGCCGAAGTAATAGCTGTCGGGATGGCCGATATAGAGGCCGGATACCGACGATCCCGGCCACATCGCCATGCTTTCGGTCAGCCGCACGCCGGTGGCGTTTTCTGCGTCCAGCAGGCGGAACAGCGTCAGCTTTTCCGTATGGTCCGGCTGCGCCGGATAGCCGGGCGCGGGACGGATGCCCTTGTAGGGTTCGCCGATCAGATCCTGCGGCGTGAAGGTTTCATCGGCGCCGTATCCCCACAATTCCTTGCGGACGCGTTCGTGCAGCATCTCGGCCATGGCCTCGGCAATGCGGTCGGCAAGGGCCTTGACCATGATCGCGGCATAATCGTCGTTCGCGCGTTCATAGCGGGCGGCGATCTCGGATTCCTCGGGACCGGCGGTGACGACGAAGCCGCCGACGTAATCGGGCCGGCCTTCGGGCGCCACGAAATCCGACAGCGCCACGTTCGGGCGGTCGCCGCGCTTTGTCACCTGCTGGCGCAGGGTATGCAGCGTGGCAAGCGGCTGTTGCCGGTCCTCGCCGGTGAACAGGCGGATGTCGTCGCCCACCGCGTTGGCGGGCCAGAAGCCCACCACGGCGCGCGGGTTGAACCACCTGCCCTCGATGATCCGGGCCAGCATCTCCTTCGCCTCGGCGAACAGGGCGCGGGCGGCCTCGCCCTGTTTTTCATCCTCGAGGATGCGGGGATAGACGCCCTTCAACTCCCAGGTCTGGAAGAACGGCGTCCAGTCGATGTATCGCGCGATGTCCGCCAGATCCCAGTCGTCGATGATCCGGGTGCCGGTGAACTGCGGGGCGGTGGCCCGATAGGCGGACCAATCCACCTTCAGCGCATTGGCCCGCGCGGCAGCCAGCGGCAGGCGCTGCTTGGCGGCCTCGGCCCGTTCGTGGCGTTCGGCCACGTCCAGGTATTCGGCGCGGATCGCATCGACGTAATCCGCCTGCTGCGAAGGCGACAGCAGCGACGACACGACCCCCACCGCGCGGCTGGCATCGGTCACATAGACCGCCGGGCCTTGGTGATAGCGCGGCGCGATCTTGACCGCCGTGTGGATCTTCGAGGTCGTGGCCCCGCCGATCAGCAGCGGCACCTGAAAGCCCTCGCGCTCCATCTCGGATGCTACATGGACCATCTCATCCAAGCTGGGCGTGATCAGGCCCGACAGCCCGATCACATCGACGTTCTGTTCGCGCGCGACCTCCAGGATCTTCTGCGCGGGGACCATCACGCCCAGGTCGATGACCTCGTAATTGTTGCAGGCCAGCACGACGCCGACGATGTTCTTGCCGATGTCGTGGACATCGCCCTTGACCGTCGCCATCAGGATCTTGCCCGCGGCCTGCCGTTCGCCGCCGCCCCCGTTGGCGGCCTTTTCGGCCTCCATATGGGGCAGCAGGACGGCCACGGCCTGCTTCATCACGCGGGCCGATTTCACGACCTGGGGCAGGAACATCTTGCCCGCGCCGAACAGGTCGCCCACCACGTTCATCCCGGCCATCAGCGGGCCTTCGATGACATGCAGCGGGCGTTCGGCCTGCTGCCGCGCTTCCTCGGTATCGGCCTCGATATATTCGGTGATGCCGTTCACCAGCGCATGTTCCAGCCGCTTTTCGACCGACCATTCGCGCCAGGACAGATCCTTCTCCCGCGCCTTTGCCCCGCCTTCGCCCTTGAAGCGTTCGGCGATGTCCAGCAGGCGTTCGGTCGCGTCGGATCGGCGGTTCAGGACCACGTCCTCGCAGGCCTCGCGCAGGTCGGCGTCGATCTGGTCATAGACGGCCAGCTGGCCTGCATTGACGATGCCCATGTCCATGCCCGCCTGGATGGCGTGATACAGGAACACGGCGTGCATCGCCTCACGCACCGGCTCGTTGCCGCGGAAGCTGAAGGACAGGTTCGACACCCCGCCCGAGACATGGGCGTGCGGCAGGTTCCGGCGGATCCAGCGCGTGGCCTCGATGAAATCGACGCCATAGTTGTTATGCTCCTCGATCCCCGTCGCCACGGCGAAGATGTTGGGGTCGAAGATGATGTCCTCGGGCGGGAAGCCGACTTCCTCGGTCAGGATCTTGTAGGCGCGGGCGCAGATCTCGATCTTGCGGGCGCAGGTATCGGCCTGGCCCTGTTCGTCGAAGGCCATGACCACGACCGCCGCGCCATAGGCCAGGCACAGGCGGGCCTGCTGGCGGAACTGCTCCTCGCCCTCCTTCATGGAGATCGAGTTCACGACCGGCTTGCCCTGCACGCATTGCAGGCCCGCCTCGATCACCTCCCATTTGGAACTGTCGATCATCACGGGAACACGGGCGATGTCGGGTTCGGCGGCCAGCAGGTTCAGGAACTCGACCATGGCGGCCTTCGAATCGATCAGGCCTTCGTCCATGTTGATGTCGATGATCTGCGCGCCGTTTTCCACCTGATCGCGCGCGACTTCCAAGGCTGCCGCGTAATCGCGGTTGGTGATCAGCTTGCGGAAACGGGCGGATCCGGTGACGTTGGTGCGTTCGCCGATGTTCACGAAGGGAATGTCGGGTGTCAGGACAAAGGGTTCCAGCCCCGACAGGCGCAAGTGACGGTCAAGCATATTCGGGCACCTTTCGGGGGGTGAATTGGGCGACCGCCTCGGCGATGGCGCGGATATGGTCGGGCGTGGTGCCGCAGCAGCCGCCGACGACGTTGACCAGCCCCTCGCGGGCGAATTCGGCGACCTGCACGGCGGTGTCCTGCGGGCCTTCGTCATACTGGCCAAAGGCATTGGGCAGCCCGGCGTTGGGATAGGCGCAGATGTTGGTTTCCGCGACGCCAGCCAGTTCCGCCAGATGCGGCCGCATGGCGGATGCGCCAAGCGCGCAGTTCAGCCCCACCGACCAGGGCCGGGCATGCCGGACCGAGTGCCAGAAGGCGGTCGGCGTCTGGCCCGACAGCGTGCGCCCCGAAGCATCGGTGATCGTGCCCGAGATCATCAGCGGCAAGGCCTGCCCATGCGCCTCCATCGCCTGAATGCAGGCGAAGATCGCGGCCTTGGCGTTCAGCGTGTCGAAGATCGTCTCGATCAGCAGGATGTCGGCCCCGCCCTCGATCAGGCCGCGCGCCTGCTGCAGATAGGCAACGCGCAGGTCGTCGAAGGTGACGGCGCGATAGCCGGGGTTGTTCACGTCGGGGCTGATGGAAGCCGTGCGGTTGGTCGGCCCGATGGCGCCCGCGACGAAACGGGGTCGCCCGTCCTGCGCGGTGGCGCGGTCCAGCGCCCGGCGCACGATCCGCGCGCCTTCGACATTCAGGTCGTGGACGGCATCCTGCATCCCGTAATCGGCCTGGGCGATGGTCGTGGCGGAAAAGGTGTTCGTTTCCACGATATCCGCGCCCGCCATGGCATAGCGGTAATGGATCTCCTCCACCGCCTGGGGCTGGGTCAGCACCAGAAGGTCGTTGTTGCCCTGCTGCGGGTGGTCCGAATGGTGACGGCAGACATGGCCCGACCCGCGGCCGGTATAGTCATCCTCACCCAGCCGAAGTTGCTGGATCTGCGTGCCCATCGCCCCGTCAAGGATCAGGATCCGTTCGGCCGCGGCACGATCAAGCGCCGCAAAGGCGGGGGATTGGGGAAGTCTGCCGGTCATCGTTTCACCCTTGCCAGGAAGGGGCAGGTATAACGACGCAGGCTGGCGACGGCAAATTCATAATCCTACAGAAGATTATGAACGCGCGGCATATCCCCTTCATTCTGGATCAAATATCCTCGGGGGGTCCGGGGGGCGAAGCGCCCCCGGCTTTTCAGTCACTCCGCGCTGTCGCGGGCATAGACATCCTCGTACCGGACGATGTCGTCCTCGCCCAGATAGCTGCCGGTCTGGACCTCGATCAGGACCATGGGCACCTTGCCCGGGTTTTCCATTCGGTGGACGGCGCCCAGCGGCACATAGATCGACTGGTTTTCCGTCACAAGCGTCACCTTGTCGTCCACGGTAACGCGCGCGGTGCCGCTGACCACGATCCAGTGTTCCGACCGATGGACATGGCTTTGCAGCGACAGCGATGCGCCGGGCTTCACCACGATGCGCTTGACCTGGAAACGGTCGGCCAGGGCCAGCGTCTCGAACCAGCCCCAGGGACGGTGGTCGCGCGGAAAGGCCGTGGCCTGCTTGCAGCCCTTGGCCTTCAGGGCGCTGACGGCATGGCGGACGTCCTGCGCACGGCTCTTGTCGGCCACCAGGACCGCATCTGATGTCGCGACCACCATCACATCCTTCAGGCCGATCGCCACCACCTGCACATCGCTGCCATCCGACCGCAGCAGCACGTCATGGCAGTCGATGGCAGTCGAATGATCGTCCGTCACCACCCCATTCTCGGCGGGCGTTTCCAGCAGCGCCTCGCGCCAGACGGCGTCCCAACCGCCAAGATCCGACCAGCGGTCGGAAAAGCGCACCACGGTCAGGTTCGGGGCCTTTTCCATCACCGCATAGTCGATGGACTGGTCGGGCAGGCTGTCCCAGGGGTCCCTTGCCAGGCGCAGGAAGCCGATGTCGTCCCTGGCCTCGTCCAGGGCGGTCAGCACGGGGGACATGTATTCCGGCGCATGGGCGCGGAAGGCGTCGATCATGGTATCGGCGCGGAACAGGAAGATCCCGGCGTTCCACAGGAAATTGCCCTGCGCCAGCATCTGCGCCGCCGTGGTCATGTCGGGCTTTTCCACAAAGCGCGCAAGGGGCTGCGGGCCGTCGCCCTGCCCCGCCAGTTCCAGATAGCCATAGCCGGTTTCGGGACGGTCGGGGGTGATGCCGAAGGTGACGATCCGGTCCTCGGACGCGGGACCGACGCCCTGTCGAACCGCACGCGCGAAGGCCGCGCTGTCGGGGATCACATGATCCGAAGGCGCCACCAGCAACAGCCCTTCGGGGTCTTTCGCGGCCACCATCAGCGCGGCCACCAGGATCGCCGGGGCGGTGTTGCGGCCCGACGGCTCGATCACGATGGCGCCGGGATGGATGCCGATCTGGTCCAGCTGCTCGGCCACGATGAAGCGGAAGTCCGCGTTTGTCATGACAATGGGATCGGCGAAATCCGGCCCCGACAGCCTGCGGGCCGAGGCCTGGAACAGCGTCTCGTCCCCCATCAAGGGCGCGAACTGCTTGGGAAAGCTTTGCCGGGACACGGGCCACAGCCGGGTTCCCGATCCGCCGGCCATCAGGACGGGGGTGATCTTGGTCATGACGCTGTCCCTTGCGGCCGGTCTTTGTTCTGCAAGGGATAACCTGCCCGGCAGGATCAGAAAAGCCCACACAGATGAAAAGGCCGGCCCCGAAGGACCGGCCTGCAATCAGGGCCAGGCCCCGACGCTTATTCGTAGATATAGATGACCTTGCGGGTCTCGGGCTCGACGACCACCGGGCGGTCGTTGACATAGACGTATTGCACGTTCGAGTTCGGCACTGTCTGGATCGCCGCCGTTTCCGGCACAACGGTGCCGACGGCAAGGTCGCCGTCCAGAACCACGGATTCGGTGCGGTTTTCCATGATATAGGTGCGGGTTTCGGGGGTCAGCGCGTCCTCGCTGACGTCGCCCATGACCGCCCCGGCGACCCCTCCGATGGCCGCACCAACCGGGCCGCCCACCGCAGCGCCAGCGACTGCGCCGGTCGCCGCACCGCCCAGCGCGCCGCCGCCGGTGGTGTTCGGATCGCTTTCGACCTGGGTCACCGTGGTCGAAGGCTGGGTCTGGACAATGGTCGTTTCGGCAAAGGTGGCACCAGCTGCAAGGGTCGCTACGGCGGTCATGGTCAGAAGGGTTTTCATCGTGATCTCCATTTCCGTATTTGCTGCGTATCTGCGCATAAAATTCGGAAATCGGTGCAGAAGTTCCCGACGATCACGGATTATTGGCGCGACGCCACGGCATTAACTATGTTTCTTCATCGGCTTACCCGCGACATAGGTTTGGCAGATGCTGCGGTCGTCGCCCATGATCTGCAAGATGAAAAGTTCCTGTTCCAGCGTTTCGGCCCGGTCCATGCGCAGCGCCATCGCAGGCGTGGCGCGGGCGTCCAGCACCACCAGATCCGCCATGCTGCCCGGCTCCAGCGTGCCGATCTGGTCCGCCATGCCCAGGGCCAGGGCATTGCCGCGCGTGATCCAGTGAAAGGCCGACAAGGGCGTCAGCTTCTGCCCGCGCAGCTGCAGGATCTTGTAGCCCTCGTTCAGGGTCTGCAGCATCGAATAGCTGGTCCCGCCGCCCACATCGGTGGCGATGCCGCTGACCACGCCCGCCGCGCGCAGCCCGGCCTCGTCGAACAGGCCCGAGCCGAGGAAGAGGTTCGAGGTCGGGCAGAACACCGCCCGGCTGCCGGTTTCGGCCATGCGCGCGATCTCTCGCGGGCGCAGGTGGATCGAATGGCCCAGAAGCAGCTTGTCCGAAAGCAGGCCGTAGCTTTCGTAGATGTCCAGATAGTCGCGCGCCTGGGGATAAAGGCTCAGCGTGAAGTCGATCTCGTCCCTGTTTTCCGACAGGTGGGTCTGGACGTGGCAATCGGGATGTTCGCGCGCCAGCGTCCCCGCCATCTCCATCTGCTCGGGGGTCGAGGTGATGGCGAAGCGCGGCGTGATCGCGTAACGCTGCCGCCCCTTGCCGTGCCAGCTTTCGATCAGGGCCTTGCTGTCGTCGTATCCCTGCCGGGGCGTGTCCAGAACCTCGGGCGGGGCGTTGCGGTCCATCATCACCTTGCCCGCGACCATCGCCATGTTGCGGGCATGGGCTGCGGAAAACAGCGCCTCGGCGGATTGCTTGTGGACGGAACAGAAGGCCACGGCGGTGGTGGTGCCGTGGTCGGTCAGCAGGTCCAGGAAGGCCTCGGCCATCGCGGGGGCGTGGCCCTGCTGGCGAAAGCGCGCTTCCTCGGGGAAGGTATAGGTGTTCAGCCAGTCCAGAAGCTGCGCGCCCCAGCTGGCGATCACCTGCAGCTGCGGGAAATGGATATGCGTGTCGATGAAGCCCGGCATGACCAGATGCGGGCGGTGGTCGATCTCGGCCAGGCCTTCGCGGGCAAGGTCGGCGTAATCGCCCACGGCCAGGATGCGGCCATCCTCGACCAGGATGGCGCCGTCCTCGAGGTAGCGGTGGTTGTCCTGGGTGTCGTTGGGGTCGGCATGGAAGCCAAGGACGCGGCCCCGGATCAGCTGTTGCATGGGTATTTTTTCAACGAAGAAGCTGCGGTCAGCCGCGCGATCAGTTCGGCGGCGGTGAAGGCGGCGATGACCGCCGGGCGCTTGTCATGGGTGAAGCCCGCGCCGATGGGGCAGACCAGGGGCGCGGGGTCGAGGCCCCGTTCGCGGGCAAAGCGGCTGAACTGCGCGCGCTTGGTGGCGCTGCCAATCATGCCGACATAGGACAGGTCGTCGCGCGACAGCGCCTCGGCCGCCAGCAGGAAATCCAGCGCGTGGTCATGGGTCAGGATCACCACGGCGCTGCCGGGGCGGGCCGCGCGGATCTCGGCCTCGGGCAGCGGGGTCAGGCGGGTCTCGATCCCAGGGGCGGCCTGGGCCAGTTCCTCGGGACGGCTGTCGATCAGAAGCGCCTTGACCGGCAGCGGTTGCAGCGCCAGGGCCAGGGCACGGCCGACATGGCCCGCGCCGAAGACCAGCACATCCGGGTGATCCTCGGGCGTGGGACCCTGGCGGTCCAGTTGCAGGACCACCCTGCCCCCGCAGCATTGCCCGATCTCGGGGCCCAGGGGGATGTCCATGCGCGCCTCGGACTCGCCCGATGCCAGCATGGCGCGGGCGCGGTCGATGGCCATGTATTCAAGCTGGCCGCCGCCGATGGTGCCGTCCACGCGATCGGGGCCGACGAACATCTCGGCCCCCGCGTCGCGCGGGGTGGACCCCAGGGCCTGGATGACCCGGACGCGGATCATCCCCGCAGCTTCTCGATCGCCATCAGCACGCGCTCGGGCGTGGCGGGGGCGTCCAGGCGCGGGTGTTCGCGATAGTCGCTGAAGGAGGCAACGGCCATGTTGATCGCCTCGAAGACGCTGATGCCCAGCATGAAAGGCGGCTCGCCCACAGCCTTGGACCGCTTGATGCTGCGTTCGGCGTTTTCCGACCAGTCGGCCAGACGCACGTTGAAGACGCGCGGCCGGTCGGATGCCAGCGGTACCTTGTAGGTGGAGGGCGCGTGGGTCCGCAGCCGGCCCTTGTCGTCCCACCACAGTTCCTCCGTGGTCAGCCAGCCCGCGCCCTGCACGAAGGCGCCCTCGACCTGGCCCTTGTCCAGCGCCGGGTTCAGGGAACGGCCCACATCGTGGATCACATCGGTCCGGTCGATGACATATTCGCCGGTCAGTGTATCGACCGACACCTCGGACACCGAGGCGCCATAGGCGTAATAATAGAACGGCCGCCCCCGCCCGGTCGAACGGTCCCAATGGATCTTGGGCGTCTTGTAGAAGCCCGCCGCCGACAGGTGGATCCGCGCCATATAGGCCGCGGCGATCACTTCGTTCCAGGGGATCAGGTGGTCGCCCGCACGGATATGGCCGGGGACGAACTGGACGTCTTCGCGCGGCTGCTGCCAGCGTTCGGCGACGAATTCGACCAGCCGGGCCTTGATCTGTTCCGCTGCGTCAAGCGCCGCCATGCCGTTCAGGTCCGTCCCCGAGGACGCCGCCGTGGCCGAGGTGTTGGGCACCTTTTCCGTCGTCGTGCGGGTGATCTTGATGCAGGTGATGTCGCACTGGAAGGCCTCGGCCACGACCTGGGCGACCTTGGTGTTCAGGCCCTGCCCCATCTCGCAACCGCCATGGTTCAGCGCGATGGACCCGTCGTTATAGACATGGATCAGCGCGCCCGCCTGGTTGAACCAGGTCGCGGTGAAGCTGATGCCGAACTTGACCGGGGTCAGCGCGATCCCCTTGCGGATCACGCCACCCTTGGCGTTCCAGTCCAGCACGGCCTGGCGGCGGGCGTGATAGTCGCTGGAAGCCTCCAGCTCCTCGAAGATGCGGGGCAGGATCTGGTCGGTGACCTCCTGGTGATAGGGGGTCAGCTGGCCGTTCCGGTACAGGTTCGCCTTGCGGATCTCCAGCGGGTCGCGGCCCAGGGCATAGGCGATCTCCTCGATCATGCGCTCGGCCACGATCACGCCCTGCGGCCCGCCAAAGCCGCGAAAGGCGGTGTTGCTGACGGTGTTGGTCTTCATCGGATGGCTGCTGACGCGCACATCGGGATAGTAATAGGCGTTGTCGCAATGGAACAGCGCGCGATCGGTGACCGGCCCCGACAGATCCGCCGAAAAGCCGCAGCGGGCATACCAGTCGCCCTGCACGGCGCGGATGCGGCCGTCGTCGTCGAAGCCCACCTCGTAATCCACCACGAAATCGTGGCGCTTGCCGGTGGCGGTCATGTCGTCGTCGCGGTCGGGGCGGATCTTGACGGCGCGGTTCCAGCGTTTCGCGGCGATGGCCGCGACGCAGGAAAACAGGTTCATCTGTGTTTCCTTGCCGCCGAAGCCCCCGCCCATCCGGCGCACGTTCACCACGACCGCGTTGTTCTGGCAGCCCAGGACATGGGCCACCATGTGCTGAACCTCGGACGGGTGCTGGGTCGAGACGTTGATCGTGACGTCCTCGTCCTCGCCCGGCACGGCCATGGCGATCTGGCCTTCCAGATAGAAATGGTCCTGTCCGCCGATGTTGAAGCGGCCCTTGATGCGGCGGGGTGCGGCGGCCATGCCCGCGTCGGCATCGCCCCGGCGCAGCGTCAGGGGATCGGTGACATAGCCCATGCCCGCGTCCTTCGCGGCCATCGGGTCAAGCGCATGGGGCAGCACGTCATAGGTGATGCGCGCCTTGTGCGCCGCGCGCCGGGCCTGGTCGCGGGTTTCCGCGATCACGGCAAAGATCGGCTGGCCCCAGAACAGGACCTCCTCCTCGGCGAAGATCGGGTCGTCGTTCTTGCCGTTGGGGGAGACGTCGTTGACGCCGGGAATGTCCTTGGCGGTCAGCACGCCCACCACGCCGGGATGCGCCAGCGTTTCGGAAAAATCCATGCCGGTGATCTTGCCATGGGCGCATTGCGACAGGCCCAGATAGGCGTGCAGAAGCCCATAGGGTTCGGCCAGATCGTCGGTGTAATCCGCGCGGCCGGTGACATGCTTGATGGCGCTGTCGTGGATCGTGTCCTGGTGCGCCTGGCCGCGAATGATGAGATCGTCTTTCATGTCATGCTCCAACGGCTTCATGCAGGCGCACCGGCAGGCCCGGTTCCGACTGTTCCAGCCAGAAGCGGCGGAACAGGTTGGCGGCCACGGTGCGGCGATAATCGGCGCTGGCGCGCCAGTCGGACAAGGGCTGGAAATCGTCCGCCACGGCGCGGGCGGCGGCCTCGAAGGCTTCGCGGGCGAAGGGTTGGCCGGTCAGCGCGGCCTCGGCCCCGGCGGCGCGCTTGGGCGTGCCCGCCATGCCGCCAAAGCAGATGCGCGCGTCGGTGATGGTGCCACTCTCAACGGTCAGGCAGAAACCCGCAGCCACGGCGGTGATGTCGCTGTCGCGGCGCTTGCTGATCTTGTAGGCGGCGATCTTCGCCTGCGGGCGGGTCGGGATGATGACTTCTTCCACGAACTCGCCCGGCGCGCGGTCCTGACGCCCGTATTCGATGAAGAAATCCTCCAACGGCAGTTCGCGCCGCGCCGCGCCCTTGCGCAGCACGATCCGCGCGCCCAGCGCGATCAGCAGGGGCGGCGTGTCGCCGATGGGCGAGCCGTTGGCGATATTGGCGCCGATGGTGCCCATGTTGCGCACCTGCCAGCCGCCGATGCGCAGCCAGTAATCATGGGCGGCGGGGATGTGCTGACGGATCAGCGGCGCGGCTTCGGAATAGGTGACGCCCGCGCCCAGGCGGATCTCCTCGCTCTCGACGCGCTTCGATTTCATCAGATGGCCGATGAACACCGCCGGGGAAATGTCGCGCATGAATTTCGTGACCCACAGGCCCACATCGGTCGCGCCCGCGATGATCGTGGCCTTCGGCTCGGCCTCCAGCACGGCGGCAAGGTCATCCACATCAGCGGGAATGATGGCGCGTTCGCCACCCTTGGACAGCTCGACCCTCTCGCCTCGCATGTCGCGCAGCTTCGCGGTCACCAGTTCCCGTTCCACCGCCAGGGCGTCGGATGCCTGTCCGCCCGCGCGGCCGGCGGCAAGCGCGGCCTTGATGATCGGCTCGTATCCCGTGCAGCGGCAGATATTGCCCTGCAGCGCGACCTCGATATCGGTGGCCGTGGCGCCCGGATTGGTCATCCACAAGCCATACAGCGCAATCACGATGCCCGGCGTGCAGAAGCCGCACTGGCTGCCGTGATGTTCCACCATCGCGGCCTGGATCGGGTGCAGCCCGCCGTCCGGCCCGCGCAGATGTTCGATCGTGACGACATGGCAGCCGTGGCAGGACGCCAGGAAGCGGATGCAGGCATTCACGGGTTCATAGATCAGCCCGTCGTCGGTCAGGCGGCCCACCAGCACCGTGCAGGCGCCGCAATCGCCTTCGGCGCAGCCCTCCTTGGTGCCGGTCAGGCGGCGGTTGATGCGCAGGAAGTCCAGCAGCGTGTCCGAGGCGCCGACGGCTGTCAGTTCAACTGCCTGATCGTTCAGCATAAAGCGCAAGGCGGGGGTCATGGCGTTCCTTCGTGGCTGTGGACCATGGGAAAACCTAGGCGGAAAATAAGGGTTGCGAAATCTGTCCCGACCCGGAAGACTTTACACGATTCCTTGAAAACGGCCTATCACCCATGTCCTATCTTGAAAGCCTGCGCGTCTTCGTTCGTGTGGTCGAACTCGGCTCGATCACGTCGGGCGGGCGGGATCTGCGGCTTTCGCCGGCAGTCGCCTCGAATCGCATCAAGGATCTGGAGAACCGGTTCGGCGTGCGGCTGCTGAACCGCACCACCCGCAAGCTGACCCCGACCGAGATCGGGCGCGCCTTCTATGACAACGCCCGCCGCGTGATCGACACCCTGGACGAGGCCGAGGCGCTTGTGTCCAGCTTCTCGGGCCGCCCGCAGGGGGTGATCCGCCTGACCGCGCCCCTGGGCCTGGGGCGGCGGCTGATCGCGCCGCTGATCCCGCCCTTCTGCAAGGAAAACCCTGGCGTCGAGTTCCGGCTGAGGCTGTCGGACCGCAACGTCAACATCGTCGAGGACGCCATCGACCTGGCCTTCTTCCTGGGCGAACCTGCCGATTCGGCGCTGAAATGGCGCAAGATCGCGGATTGCCCGCGCGTGCTGGTCGCCTCGCCCGAATACCTGGCCCAGAACGGCACTCCGAAGGCCCCCGAGGATCTGGTCGATCACAACTGCCTGCTGCTGCGCTATCCGCGCAGCCCCGAATTCTACTGGGTCCTGCAGACCGAGGACGGCCCGCAGAAGATGATGGTTTCGGGCCGTTTCGACACGGATGACGGGGACGTGCTGACAACCTGGGCGCGTGGGGGCGAAGGCATCGCGAACCGGCCGCTGTACGAAGTGGCCGCCGACATCAAGGCGGGCCGCCTGGTCGAGGTCTTGCCCCAGAACCGCCCGCTGCCGTCGCAATTCGGCTGCCTGACCCCGCATCGGCGGTTGCAGGACCCGAAGGTGCGGATGTTCGCGGATTTCGCGGTGCGGGAATTGAAGAAGATCTTCGACCGCTGAGAAAAGAAAACAGCCGCGGCTGGATCGCCGCGGCCGCTTTTGCGCACGAAAGGCGCGGTTGCCCTACATCCCGGCCAGGCTTGCGCCGCCTGCCGCGCGGAACCAGCGGATGATCTGCTCGCGCTCC
Source organism: Paracoccus sp. SY (assembly GCF_002901215.1). Taxonomy (NCBI): domain Bacteria; kingdom Pseudomonadati; phylum Pseudomonadota; class Alphaproteobacteria; order Rhodobacterales; family Paracoccaceae; genus Paracoccus; species Paracoccus sp. SY. The sequence continues at coordinate 42,837 of NZ_NWMQ01000025.1, forward strand.
TGCGGCTCCATATAGGTGACATTGGCGGGCGGCATCGCGTCGGTCAGCCCGGCCTGGACATAGATCTCTCGCGCGTGCTTGGCGATGTCGCCGGGGGTTTCCAGGAAGACCCCCTTGGGCGCGTGGCGGATGCCCTCGTATCCGGGTTCGCGCGCATGGCACATGGAACAGCGGCCCAGCACGGCGTCGCTGACCTGCCCGAAGCCTTCGGCCTCGGCAAAGCGGGCCTCGACCGGGGTCAGGGGCCGGGCCTCGGCCTGTTCCAGGCTGTCCTGGTTCAGGCCGGCCGATGACAGCCACATCACCATGATGAACAGCACCGCCGTCACGGCCCAGGTCCACCACTGGTATCCCCGGCGGGCATGCATGGTGTTGAAGAAATGCCGGATGGTCACGCCCATCAGGAAGATCAGCGCCGCGATCAGCCAGTTGTACTGGCTGGCGAAGGCCAGCGGATAATGGTTCGACAGCATCAGGAAGATGACCGGCAGCGTCAGATAGTTGTTATGCGTCGAACGCAGCTTGGCGATCTTGCCGTATTTCGGATCGGGCGCCCGCCCGGCCTTGAGGTCCGCCACCACGATCCGCTGGTTCGGCATGATGATGAAGAACACGTTTGCCGTCATGATCGTCGCGGTGAAGGCGCCCAGGTGCAGCAGCGCCGCGCGGCCGGTGAAGATCTCGTTATAGCCCCAGCCCATCACGACAAGCGCGACGAACAGCAGCAGCATCAGGATCGTGGGCGTCTCGCCCAGGCGCGACTTGCACAGCGTGTCATAGATCAGCCATCCCAGCGCCAGCGACCCGGCCGAGATCAGGATCGCCTGCCAGGTCGCCAGGTCGGCCTTGGCCGTGTCGATCAGATACAGGTTGGCGCCCGCCCAATAGGTGACCATCAACAGCGCCGCGCCCGACAGCCAGGTGGCGTAGCTTTCCCATTTGAACCAGGTCAGATGCTCGGGCATCCGCTCTGGCGCAACCAGGTACTTGTTGATGTGATAGAAGCCGCCGCCATGGACCTGCCATTCCTCGCCATGCGCGCCCTTGGGCAGGCCGGGAACCTTTTGCAGCCCCAGGTCGAGGGCGATGAAATAGAAGGACGATCCGATCCAGGCGATGGCGGTGATGACATGCGTCCAGCGGATCGCGAAGGCCAGCCATTCCCAGATGATCGTCTGGTCGGGGATCAGGTGCAGCATGGATCAGCTTCCCCGATAGGTGGAATAACCGAAGGGCGAAACCAGCAGCGGCACATGGTAATGGTCGTCCTGCGACATGCCGAAGCGGATCGGGATCACGTCCAGGAAACGCGGGCTTTCGGGTTCGATCCCGGTCGCGTCCATCCAGGCGCCCGCGTGGAATTCCAGCTCATAGGTGCCGGTGGCGAAATCCGCCGCAGGCAGGATCTGGCTGTCGGTGCGGCCGTCGTGGTTGGTCTTCAATCGTGCAAGTTCGGTCCGCTGGCCGTTCTCAAGACGGAACAGCACCACCTCCATCCCCTCGGCCGGGCGGCCGCGCGCCGTGTCCAGCACATGGGTGGTCAGGTATCCAGGCATCGTCGCCCTCCCTCATTATCGCTGTTTTCTTGAATAACCGATCCCTTCGCATCCGCACGAGAGGGACCATAAGCAAGGTAGTCTTAAGATTTCGTAGAAAATCCGCCGTTCACTTTGGCGCAAATATCCTCGGGGGGAGCGCGAAGCGCGTGGGGGGCAGACAGCCCCCCGGCCTAGTCCGCCAGGCGTGCCACGGCCCTTTCGGCACGCGCCCGCAGATCGCGCGGATCAACGGTCAGCAAACGGTGATCATCGACGACCGCCCTGCCCCCGACATAGACCGCACGCGGCCTGATCGGCGCGCAGAAGACCAGCGCTGCCACCGGATCCCACTGCCCCGCCAGCGGCAGGTCCGACACGTCCCACAGGACCAGATCGGCCTGCATCCCCGGCGTCAGAGCGCCAATGTCGCTGCGGCCAAGAACACGCGCGCCGCCAAGCGTGGCGATCTCCAATGCCTCGCGCGCGCCCATCGCGGCGGGGCCATCGTTCAGCCGCGCGACCAGCATGGCCTGCCGCGCTTCCAGCCCCAAATGGCTGCAATCGTTGCTGGCCGATCCATCGACGCCAAGACCCACCGGAACGCCCGCGTCGCGCATGGCCCGGACGGGCGCAATGCCGCTGGCCAGCCGCGCGTTGGAACAGGGGCAATGCGCGACCCCCGTGCCGGTGCGGGCAAACAGGTCGATCTCGGGCGCGGACAGCTTGACGCAATGGGCGTGCCAGACATCGTCGCCGGTCCAGCCCAGGCTTTCGGCATAATCGCCCGGCAGCATCCCGAAATTGTCCAGCGAATAGTGGACATCCTCGTCATTCTCGGCCAGGTGGGTGTGCAGGCGCACGCCCTTCTCGCGCGCCAGGATCGCCGCGTCCCGCATCAGTTCCCGGCTGACCGAGAAGGGCGAACAGGGCGCAAGCGCCACCTGCACCATCGAACCCTCGGACCCGTCGTGGAAGGCGCCTACCACGCGTTCGCTGTCGCGCAGGATCGCGGCCTCGTCCTCGACCAGGGCATCGGGCGGCAGGCCGCCCTTGCTTTCGCCGATGGACATGGCCCCGCGTGTGGCGGTGAAGCGGATGCCGACCTTCCCGGCGGCCTCGATGCTGTCGTCCAGGCGCGATCCGTTCGGAAACAGGTAAAGGTGGTCGGACGAACAGGTGCATCCCGACAGCGCCAGTTCCGCAAGCCCGACCTCGGCCGACAGGCTGATGTCGTCCGGCGTCATGCGCGACCAGATGGGATAAAGCGTCCGCAACCAGCCGAACAGCGCCGCGTCCTGGGCTGCGGGCACCGCGCGGGTCAGGGTCTGGAACAGGTGGTGATGGGTGTTGACCAGGCCCGGCGTGATCACGCAGCCGGCAGCATTGACGATTTCGGCACCATCGCGCGGCAGGTTTTCACCCGCCGCGACGATCTTTCCATTCTCGACCAGGACATCGCCGCCCCGGATCTCGCGCCGGGTGTCGTCCATGGTGACGACGACCTCGGCGCCCTTGAACAGCGTCCTAGTGGTCCGCGACATGACCCGCCGCCCGCAACTCTTCCTCGTCCACATGGGCCGCGCCGTTGTAGAACCAGTTCAGCAGCACCGCCGTGATCGCCGCCAGCAGGATGCCGGAATGGATCAGCGGATGGATCGCGTGCGGCATCCACTGGTTGAAGTTCGGCGCGACCAGCGGGATCATCCCCATGCCCACGGAAATCGCGACGATGAACAGGTTGTGCCGGTTGTTCGCGAAATCGACCCGCGACAGGATCCGCACGCCGGTCGCGGCGACCATGCCGAACATCACCAGGCCCGCGCCGCCCAGGACGGTGGTGGGCAGACTTTCGACCAGGGCGCCCATCTTCGGGATCAGGCCCAGCACGATCATGATCACGCCGCCCGCCACGCAGACGAAGCGCGACCGGATGCCGGTGACGCCCACCAGGCCGACGTTCTGCGAGAACGAGGTATAGGGGAAGGTGTTGAAGATGCCCCCGATCACGGTGCCCAGTCCGTCGGCGCGCAGCCCTGCGGCCAGGGATTTCTGCTCCATCGGCTTCTTGCAGATGTCGGACAGCGCCAGGAACATGCCGGTGGATTCGATCAGCGTGACCAGCATGACCAGCACCATGGTGGCGATCATGATCGGGTCGAACGTCGGCATCCCGAAATGGAAGGGCTTGATCACTGCGAACCATTCCGCCGCGCCGACCTTGTCGAAGTTCATCATGCCCAGCATCGCGGCCACGACGCCGCCCACGACGATGCCGACCAGCACCGCGATGTTGGACAGGAAGCCGCGCGCGAATTTCGACACCAGCAGGATCGTGCCCAGCACAAGGATCGCGATCATGATGTTCTGCCCCGCCGCATAAAGCGGGTTCTGCACCGTCGGCGCCAACGTGACGCTCGCCGGCACCTCGCCGGCCGCGCGGGCCGCTTCCAGCCAGGCCGCGGCCTCGGGGTCCACGATCTTGGGGGCGGTCGGACCGACCTGAAGGCCGAAGATCCAGTTGATCCCGATGGGCATCAGGCTGATGCCGATGGTCAGGATCAGCGTGCCGGTGACGACCGGCGGAAAGAACCGCAACATCCTGGAAATGAAGGGCGCGATGAAGATGCCGATGATGCCCGCCGCGATGATCGCGCCGAACAGGGCGCGGGCGCCTTCATGGCCGGGCAAGGATGTCGCGACCGCGACCATCGGGCCGACCGAAGCGAAGGTCACGCCCATCATCACGGGCAGCTTGATCCCGAAATACTGAGTCGCGCCCAGGCTCTGGATGATGGACACGATGCCGCAGACGAACAGGTCGGCGGAAATCAGGAACGCCACTTCCTCGGGGGGCAGGTTCAGCGCCCGCCCGACGATCAGGGGAACCGCAATGGCCCCCGCATACATGACCAGCACATGCTGGAACCCAAGCGTGAACAGCTTGGGGGCGGGAAGGATCTCATCCACCGGATGGATCCCCCCCTGATAGGTTGCGTCAGACATTGCGGACCTCCCTTTCCACGGCTGTCTTGTTTTCCCTCAGAGATCGACCTTTGCGGCCT
>NZ_NWMQ01000250.1:0-307 GCF_002901215.1 Paracoccus sp. SY
TGCTTGAATTCAACAACCGAGGTGCTGGTCCGTGTGAACATGTGATTTTCCTGGCTGAGAGCGCTGTGGGTTTTCTCGGGAAATGCCACGTCATCTTTCCCGCCGCGCAGGGGTCAGCGCTGTTTTCCATCCTCCGCCACCGAAAAAAGGGCGGGTCTGACCCCGCCCGAACCGTTGACGCTCGTAACTGGATGCTGCCCTAGTCAGGCAAATGGCTCTTTTTCTCTGATGCGCCTTCGTGATCCGGCTTTTGCCAGGTCTCGGCGTCCTCTCGATCTTGCAGGCGACCGGGATCACCGTAATCCAG
>NZ_NWMQ01000251.1:0-305 GCF_002901215.1 Paracoccus sp. SY
CGGACCATCAGGATGCGCCCGATCCTGGGCGTGTTGTAGCGCGCATCGAAGGTATACCAGCGGTCTTCCAGATAAACCTCGAACCAGGCGCAAAAGTCGCCGGGACCTGACGGTGGAACGCCGATATCGCCGAGATAGCCGCTCGCATAGCGGGCCGGAATGTTCATGGCGCGGCAGAGTGCAATCGCCAGGTGCGCAAAGTCCCGGCATACGCCCGTCGCCTCGGACATGGCATGGACGGCGGTTTTCGTGGGCCGCCCGAATTTGTAGCCGAAGGTCAGATGATTGTGGACGAAGTTGCAGAT
>NZ_NWMQ01000252.1:0-305 GCF_002901215.1 Paracoccus sp. SY
GAGCGGTTGACCGTGCTGAAATCCCCCAGAAAATAGGCTGATCCGAAATCCGTGGGCACATAACGCTCGGCCACCAGCCGCAGACCGGCGGTCACATCGCTGCCCTCGTCCTCGTCGTCCTGAAAGCCAAGCGATGGGCCCAGCCGAAGGGTCGCGGGGGCATTGATGGGCAGGGCATAGGTCAGGCTGGCCGCGCCTGATCGGCCATCTTCGTATTTCGAGAAGTTCAGCCCATAGCTGAACTGTCCGCGCACCATTGTAGCAACAGCGGATTGAGTGCGTTCTCCGACATCAACCTGCAGGAA
>NZ_NWMQ01000253.1:0-302 GCF_002901215.1 Paracoccus sp. SY
TGCTCCGGACAAGGACTGAGCGTCTGCGGCTTATCTGACGCTCTGGGTTCGACGCAGGTTCATGACTGAGCGGATGGCGATGCGTTTTGCCTCCTCGGGCGCAACCCCGAGGGCGGCGCAGTTCTTCAGGATCGCCTGCATGATCACCATCTCGCCCTCATGCTTCGCCGGCCCGGCCTCTGGCGGCACGGCATCAACCGTCATCTGCTTGGCTTCACAGCAAGACCTGCCACTGTTCCCTTGGTGCTAGGTGCCGCGGCGATCACCTTGGGCTTTTCCTTCTTGGGCTTTTTCTCGTCACG
>NZ_NWMQ01000026.1:0-46642 GCF_002901215.1 Paracoccus sp. SY
TTCGGTGATCGAATCGGGTGTCGCGCCGTCCCGGATGGACGGCATCCGGGCCCGCCTGCGCGAACTGGGACTGACCCCCTATGACACCCTTTCCCCGCCGCTGATGGACGCCATTGCCACCCATGTCGCCAAGCGAGAAGGGAAACTGCCCTCGGCCCCTGCCGGCAAAAGCCCTGAGCCAGCGCCCGCCCAGCCGAAACCGGCGCCGTCCTCGGCGCCGCATCGCCCTGCCCCGTCGCCGCAACCGGCCGCCGAAAGCGGATCGGTCTTCAGCCGCCTGCTGAACAAGCTGTTCGGCGGCCGGGGGTGATGTGACGTCCTGCCGGCGGCAAGGCAGGACCTGACCTGCAAGGCTGCCGGTTCCAACGGTGCCTGGCGATCCACTGCGCCAGGCACGTCTTTCCTTGGTGGCAAAGGTATCAGGGGCCGCTTCAGCTTGAGGCGACGAGCTCCCCCAGCAGACGCCCAAGCGGCGCCGCCGGATCGGCCAGGGCCTGAACGACGGTCAGGTGGTTGAGCCCCGGCTCGGACCTGAGTTCGACGCTGGCGCCGCCCTCCATTAGCAGGTCGGCCATTGCCAAGGCTTGGCTGTGAAAGGGGCTTGTCTCATCCGCCCCGCGGGTCATGATCCGCCGGGGCGCCGGATCGTGGCGGGACGTCAGGGGCGACCAGGCCTTCGCCTCCTCATGGGTCATCCGGGCCTCGTCCTTCAGGAAGCTGCCGGGTATGCCCGACAGGTCATAGATGCCGCTGACCAGCAGCAGGCCGCGCAACGCAGGCAGGTTGGGCCGGGTCCTTTCGGCAGGGCCATGCCCGGCCAGATAGCAGGCCAGATGCGCCCCTGCGGAATGCCCGCTGACCGTTAGCCGCGCCGGATCCGCGCCAAGTCCGGGCGCCATCGCCACCAGATGCCGGGCTGCGGCCCTGACCTGCGCGACAATGGTCCCAAGCCGGATGCCCGGCATCAGGTCATAGGTCACGATCGCCGCGACACCGCCGACGGCCAGGACCGGGGCCGCGACAAGGTGGTGGTCCTCCTTGCTGCCCGACCGCCAATAGCCCCCGTGGATGAACAGGTGCAGCGGCGCCCCCGGTTCGGGATCCCGGGGAAGAAGGATGTCCATCCTTTCCCGAGATCGGCTGCCATAGGGCAGATCGCGAATGATCCGGACAGTGGACGCAATGGCCCGAGAGCGCGCGGCCGTTTCCTCGATCACGGCATCGAAATCCGGGATGAAGTCGCGGTTCCGGTACAGGTCCTGCATCCTGCGCCCCGTCAGAACGCGACCGCGAAATACTTCGGCTCCATGAACTCGAGTATCCCCGTCACGCCACCCTCGCGTCCCAGCCCGCTTTGCTTGGTCCCCCCGAAGGGCGCGGCCGGGTCGGACATCAGGCCGCGGTTGATCGCGATCATCCCCGCCTCGATCCCCTTGCCGACCCGCAGCGCGCGCGACAGGTCGCCCGAATAGACATAGGCCGCCAGCCCGTATTCCGTGGCATTGGCCAGCCGGATCGCCTGGTCCTCGGTCTCGAAGCGGTAAACCGGCGCGACGGGGCCGAAAATTTCCTCATGGGCGATGGCTGCATCCGGGCTGACATTGTCCAGCACCGTGGGCGGGAAGAAGAAGCCGGACCCCGGCAGCGCCGCGCCGCCAGTGGTGACGCGGGCGCCGAGGCCGACCGCCTCCTCGACCAGGCGGCCGATCTTCTGGACGGCCTGCGTCGTGATCATCGGCCCGACCTGGGTGGCGGGGTCCGTCCCCGGCCCCACCTTCAGCGCGGCCATGCGTTCGGTCAGGCCCGCCACGAAGGCGTCATGGATGCCCGACTGGACGTAAAAACGGTTCGCGGCCGTGCAGGCCTCTCCGGCGTTGCGCATCTTGGCGATCATGGCGCCGTCAAGCGCCGCGTTCAGGTCGGCATCGTCGAAGACCAGGAAGGGCGCGTTGCCGCCCAGTTCCATCGAGCAGGACACGACGCTTTTCGCCGCCTCGGCCAGAAGCACGCGTCCCACCCCGGTCGAGCCGGTGAAGGACAGCTTGCGCACGCGCGGATCGGCCAGCATGGCATTGGTGACGGGCGCGGGCCGGCTGGTCGTCAGGACGTTGACCACGCCGGGGGGCACCCCCGCCTCGGCCCCCAGCCGGGCCATGGCATAGGCCGTCAGCGGCGTCTCGCTGGCGGGCTTCAGGATCACGGTGCAGCCGGCGGCCAGGGCCGGGCCGATCTTGCGCGTGGCCATGGCCGCCGGAAAGTTCCAGGGCGTGATCAGGACTGCGATGCCGATCGGGTCGTGATCGACAAGGATGTGATTGGCGCCCGACGGCGCATGACGGAATTCGCCCGCGATGCGGACGGCTTCCTCGGCATACCAGCGGAAGAACTCGGCCGCATAGGCAACCTCGCCTCGCGCGTCGGGCAGCGCCTTGCCGTTTTCCAGCGAGATGAGGCGGGCCAGCTCCTCGGAATGCTCGACCATCAACTGGAACCAGCGGCGCAGGATCTCGGAGCGCTGGCGGGCGGGGGTCGCGCGCCAACCGGCTGCGGCGGCCTGGGCCGCGTCCACGGCACGCATGGCATCGGCGACCGTGGCATCGGGCACCTCGGCCAGGGTTTCCGCCGTCGAGGGGTTCACGACCGGAATGCCGCCGCCGGGCAGCCATTCGCCGCCGATATACAATCCAGCCGCATGAAGGCCGGGATCGGCGAAATCCGTCGCGTTCAGGGTGTCGAGGCTCATGGCCAGTCCTTTCGGGCTTACTGGAGGATGCGGGCGTCGCCGGAAAAGGCGGCCTGCAGCAGGCGGGTCATGTCGGCGCGGTCGATCGGGCGGGGATTGTTCTGGATCAGTCGCTCGATGCCGCAGGACTGGTCGGCCACCCAGCCGATCTGGTCCTCGGGCAGGCCCAGGCCCGACAGCGTCTCAGGAATCCCGATGCGAGAGAACAGGGATCGGACGGCGGGAATCACCTCGTCGGCCGAGGCAAGGCCCATGGCGTCGGCGATCTGCGCCAGTTCGGTGGCGATGGCGGGGCGGTTCCATTCCATGACCCAGGGCATCAGGCAGGCCACGCCGGCACCATGCGCAGTGTGCGTCAGCGCACCCACCGGATACTGGATCGCATGGGCGGCGGCGGTGCCCGCAACGCCGAAGGCCAGCCCCGCGAACAGGGCGCCCTGCATCACCCGGGCACGCGCCTCGGCATCCGCGCCCGTCCGGCAGGCGCGTTCCAGCCCTTGCCACAGCAGGCGGATCGCGGTCAGGGCGAACTGGTCGGACAGCGCGTTCTTTCCCACGAAGACCCGTTCCTGCGTCAAGGTCGCGGTGACGGGACGACGGATAGCGGTGAACGCCTCGATCGCATGGGTCAGGGCGTCGGCCCCGGCGATGGCCGTCAGACCGGGCGGACAGGTCAGCGTCAGGTCGGGATCGCAGATCGCCGCCGTCGGCACCAGATGCGGGCTGGAGATCCCGACCTTCAGGCTGCGCGCCGAATCGGACAGAACGGCGACCGGCGTGACCTCGGATCCGGTGCCTGCCGTCGTGGGCATCGCGATCAGCGGAAGGATCGGCCCGGGCACCTTCAGTTCGCCATAGTAATCCTGCGGCTGCCCGCCATGGGTCAGCAACAGGGCCACGCATTTCGCCATGTCGAGGCAGGATCCGCCCCCGATCCCGACGACCAGATCGGGCGCAAAGCCGCGCGCGGCCTGGCTGGCGGCAAGGGCGCTGTCCACCGGCACGTCCGGCAGGGTTCCGCTTTCGACCTGCACCGCAAGCCCGTGATCGTTCAGATCCGCCAGCATCGCCTGGAACTGGGGATCGCCGGCCAGACGGGCATCGGTGACGACCAGGGCGCGGCGCCCCAGCCTGGCCGCGACCTGCCCAAGCACCTGCCGCTGACCCGGGCCGAAGATGATCTCTCGCGGCGGCCTGATCGTGCCGAAATGCGCCATTCTGTTCCTCTCCCGCTTCATGTGCCGCTTGAACAAGGACGCGACCCACCAGTCCCATCCTGATCTGCTTATCGTATCCTATATGATATTGTATTTGACATCCGATCCGATCTTTGTAAACCATCGTCTTGCAAACACCGCAGATGAAAGGTGCAGGATTGGGAAGCGCAGTGGAAAGCCAGGGCATCCAGATGGTCAGGCCGGCCAGCATCGTGGATGGCGTCCATGACAGCATCTACGAACGCATCATGTCCCTGGACATCGCGCCTGGTGCCCGCATTCCCGTGGATGTCGTGGCCCGCGACCTGGGCGTGTCCCAGACCCCCGTCCGCGAGGCCCTGTCCCGGCTGGAACGTGAAGGTCTGGTGCGCAAGGCGCATCTGATCGGCTACAGCGCCGCGCCGCAGCTGTCGCGCAAGGCGTTCGAGGATCTGTTCGCTTTTCGCCTTCTGCTGGAACCGGAATGCGCCCGGATCGCCACGCAGAATCTGACCCCGGACAGCCTGCAAGAACTTGAGGAAGCAGCCGCCGACATGGGCCATGGCGAGGCGCCGGTGGACCGCAACAGCCGCTATTCCCGCTTTGCTCGCGCCGATGCGCATTTCCACGACGCGATCCTGAAGATCGCCGGGAACGAGGTGATCCGCCAGGCTTTCGCCGACCAGCATGTGCATCTGCACCTGTTCCGCCTGATGTTCCACAGCCGCGTCACGCAAGAGGCGCTTGAAGAACACGAGAACCTGCTGGCCGCCTTTCGCGCCGGCGACGGCGCCCGGGCGCAGGCGGCGATGCACGAACATATCTCGCGGTCGCGCGACCGATTGATGCTGGCCTTCGAATGAACGCGGCGACCATGCCCATGTCGGCCACCGCCCTTGCCCGGCCTGCCCTTCGGGCCGAAGGCTTAAGCAAGGCCTATGGGCCGGTCACGGTCCTGTCGGATGTCACGCTGGACATCCTGCCGGGCGAGGTTCACGCCGTCATCGGAGAGAATGGGGCGGGCAAGTCCACGCTGATGAAGCTGCTGTCGGGCCATGTCGCGCCCTCGGCCGGGCGCCTGCTGATGGCGGAAGCGCCGGTGGCCTTTGCCGATGCCGCCGCGGCCGAGTCGGCGGGCGTCGTTCTGGTGCATCAGGAAATCCTGCTGGCCCCCGACCTGACCGTGGCCGAGAACCTGTTCCTGGGCCGCGAGTTGACGCGCGGGCCGATGGTGGACGACCGCGCCATGAACCGCCGCACGGCCGAGGTCCTGGCCTCGATCGGGGCGCATTGCCATCCGCGCGACCGCGTGGGTTCCCTGCCCCTGGCGCAGCGCCAGCTGGTGCAGATCGCGCGGGCGCTGCTGGAGCCGCGCAAGGTCGTGATCTTCGACGAACCGACCGCCGTTCTGGCCAATGACGAGGTCGCGGCCCTGCTGGACGTGGTGCGCGGCCTTCGGGCACGAGGCGCGGCCGTCCTCTATATCTCGCACCGTCTGGACGAGGTCGAAGCCTTGGCGGACCGCGTAACGGTGCTGCGCGACGGGCGCATGATCGGCACCTGGCCCGCCGCCGGGCTGACGCAGCGCGCCATGGCCGACCTGATGGTGGGCCGGGAACTGGGCACGCTTTATCCACCCAAGCGCGCCCTGCCCACGGTCGCGCCCCAGCTTGCGATCGACGCCCTGTCCGTCGATCATGGCGCGGTGGAAGCCAGCCTGGTGCTGCGCCCCGGCGAGGTCCTGGGCATCGGGGGCATGATCGGATCGGGCCGGACCGAACTGTTCGAGGGACTGATGGGCCTTCGGCCCGCGCAGGCCGCGCGGATCACGCTGGGCGGGCACGAGGTCACGCATCGCAGCGTGCGCGACTGGCAGGCGGCGGGGCTGGTCTATCTGACCGAAGATCGCAAGGGCAAGGGGCTGCTTCTGGACGAGCCCCTCGCCACCAACCTGACCCTTCAGGCCCTGGACAGCGTGCATCCCGGCACGCGGCTTGACCATGCGGCGGAAGATCGCGCCCTTGATCGCGCCGTGGACGCCTATGACATCCGCGTGCGCAACCGCCACCTGTCGGCGGGCCAGCTTTCGGGCGGCAACCAGCAGAAGCTGCTTCTGGCCAAGGTGATGCTGACCGATCCCGCCGTGGTCATCATCGACGAACCGACACGCGGCATCGATATCGGCAACAAGAGCCAGATCTATGACTTCATCGACCGGCTGGTGCGGGCGGGCAAGGCGGTGATCGTCGTCTCGTCCGAACTGCCCGAACTGGTCGGCCTGTCGGACCGGGTCCTGGTGATGCGCGGGGGGCGCATCGTCGCGGAACTGACAGGCGAGGCCATCACCGAACAGAACGTCGTCTATGCGGCGACCAGTGGCGAAAAACAAGAAGCCGGGCCGCATGTCCCGGCGACCAGAACACACGCCTGAATCGAACGTCAGGGGGAGGAGACCCGGATGACAAGCGTCACCACGGAGATTGCCGGCGCACCGCGCCGCATCCGCTGGGCCGACATGGGCCCCTTCATCGCATTGGCCCTTGTCGTGCTGATCGGCACGCTGATCAACACCAATTTCGCGACCGGCACCAACATCGCCAATGTCGTCACCCGGTCGGCCTTCATCGCCATCATCGCCGTGGGGGCGACCTTCGTGATCTCGTCCGGCTGCCTTGATCTGTCGGTGGGCTCGATGATGGCCTTCGTGACGGGCGTCATGATCCTGACGATGAACCGGCTGGAACCGACCATGGGGGCCAATGCCATCCTTGTCGGCGCGGGCTTCGGGCTGATCGTCGGCGCGCTGTGCGGCTTGCTGAACGGTCTGATCGTGACGGTGGGCAAGATCGAGCCCTTCATCGCCACGCTGGGCACGATGGGCATCTTCCGGGCGCTGATCACCTGGATGTCGGACGGCGGATCCATCCCCATCGACCGGGCGCTGCGCGATCCCTATCGTCCCGTCTATTTCGGCAATGTGCTGGGGATCCCCTTGCCCGTCGTCGTGACGCTGGCCGTGGTCCTGGTCGGCGCCTTCATCCTGTATCGCACCAAATACGGGCGGCGCTGCATGGCGGCGGGATCGAATGCCGATGTGGCGCGCTTTTCGGGCGTTTCGGTGGCGCGGGTGCGGACCACGGCCTTCGTGATCCAGGGGCTGTGCGTCGCGATCGCCGCGATCTGCTATATCCCTCGCCTGGGGGCAGCGACCCCCACGACCGGGCAGTTGTGGGAATTGCAGGTCATCACCGCCGTGGTGATCGGCGGCACCCTTCTGCGCGGCGGCAAGGGCCGCATCTGGGGCACGGTCGCTGGTGCGCTGATCCTGGAAGTGATCGCCAACCTGATGGTGCTGTCGAACATGGTGTCCGAATACCTGGTCGCGGCCGTCCAGGGGGTGATCATCATCCTGGCCATGCTGGCCCACCGCTTCATCAAGTAATCGCCCAGGGAGAGGCGAGGATTTTTCCAAAGGGAGGAACGACAATGAAAAGACTGAACCAACGCGCCCTGACACTGGCCACCGCCGCAAGCCTGCTGGCGCTGTCCGCAGGCGGGGCGATGGCCCAGGACAAGCGCACCATCGCCGTCTCGATCCCCGCCGCCACGCATGGCTGGACCGGCGGCGTGGTCTATCACGCCGAACAGGCCGAGAAGGAGATCGAGGCCGCATTCCCCAATATCGACGTGATCGTGAAGACCTCGCCTTCCGCGACGGCCCAGGTATCGGCACTGGAGGACCTGTCCGCCGGGCAGACCCTGGACGCCCTGGTGATCCTGCCCTTCACCTCCGAGGAACTGACCGGCCCGGTCGAGCAGGTCAAGTCGAACGGCACCTATATCGCCGTCGTGGACCGCGGCCTGACCGACCCAACGATCCAGGATCTGTATGTCGCGGGCGACAACATCGCCGTGGGCGCCAATACCGCGAAATGGATGGCCGAGAAGCTGGGCGGCGAGGGCAAGGTCGTCGTGCTGCGCGGTATCCCCACCGTCATCGACGACGAACGCATCCAGGGCTTCACCGACGTGATGAAGGACACCAATATCGAGATCCTGGACATCCAGTATGCCAACTGGAACCAGGACGAGGCCTTCAGCCTGATGCAGGATTACCTGGCCAAGTATCCGCATATCGACGCGGTCTGGGCCAATGACGACGACATGCTGCTGGGCGTGCTGGAAGCGGTCAAGCAGTCGGGCCGGACCGAGATCAAGTATGCCCTGGGCGGCAACGGCATGAAGGACGTGATCGAGATGGTGAAGGCGGGCGATCCCGTCACGCCCATCTCGACCCCCTACCCTCCGTCAATGATCAAGTCGGCCATCTACATGACGGCGGCGCAGTTTTCCGGCCAGGCGCCGATGCGCGGCAACTTCAAGCTGGATGCGCCGCTGATCACGCCGGAAAACGCCGACCAGTTCTATTTCCCCGACAGCCCGTTCTGACGACTGCGCCGGAGGCGTCTCAGCCTCCGGCTTCGATTTGACACAAGGAGACCACGGATGAGTGGCAAGAAAATCCTCATGCTCTGCGGCGAGTTCACCGAGGAATATGAAATCTTCGTCTTCCAGCAAGGCATGGAGGCCGTCGGGCATACCGTCCACGTCGTCTGCCCCGACAAGAAGAAGGGCGAGATGATCCAGACCAGCCTGCACGACTTCGAGGGACACCAGACCTATATCGAGCGCTTCGGGCACCTGGCCGAGATCAACCAGACCTTCTCGGAAATCGTGCTGGAAGATTATGACGCCGTCTATTGCGCGGGCGGCCGGGGACCGGAATACATCCGCACCGACAAGCGCATCCAGGCGATAGTGCGCCATTTCCACGAGACCGGAAAGCCGATCTTCACCATCTGCCACGGCGTGCAGATCCTGGTCGCGGTCGATGGCGTGATCCGCGGCAAGAAGGTCGCGGCCCTGGGCGCCTGCGAGCCCGAGGTGATCCTGGCCGGCGGCACCTATATCGACGTCAAGCCGCACGAGGCCTATGTGGACGGCACCATGGTCTCGGCCAAGGGCTGGACCGGGCTTGCGGCCTTCATGCGCGAATGCCTCAAGGTCCTGGGGACCGAAATCCGCCATACCTGAAGACGGATGCGGTGGAGGGTCGTGCGAACACCCTCCATCGCAACATGTCACGGCCGCAGTCTGCGAACACGGCCGATCCAAGGGGGGCTTCTGCCGGCTCTACGGACGGGCACCCTCCGCCGTTTCATCCATCGACCATTGGACACTGCCCCCGCAGGCCACGAGATCCTCAGCCGGGGCCGGGCCTTCGTCACAGCCCGTATTGCTCGCGCGCGTAGCCGCCCAGGCCGACCGCATCCAGTCTGGCCAGCGGGGCCAGGAAGGTGACCTGGATCACGCCCGGTGCACGCCCGATCTCGATCGCGCCGTTGATGGTGGCGCGGTTGCGCACCTCGGGGACCGTTATGCCCAGCAGGGTGGCCGCGCGTTCCAGGCCGTTCTCGATGGCGGCGTTCAGGTTCGGGGCGGTGCCGATCACGCTGACAGGGGCCAGGGGCTCGATGTCTCCTACCCCCCACTTCGCGGCAAGACGCTGTCCCTTCGCCATCTCGGCCGGGGTGAAGGGGCGGGCCAGGGGCGGCAGGTCCTCGGCCAGCGGGAACAGGACCGGGCCGTCGATGGGATAATCCTTCACCACCTCGACCTGCAGCGTCACGCTGCCCGCCACGTCCATGGTGTGCCCGGCGATCTCTCCGTCGCCCTGGCCCGCGTGCATGTCGCCCATATAGACGCCCGCGCCCGGCACCTTGACCGGGCAGACGATGATCGCGCCCGCGCGCACCGCGTCGATGTCCATGTGCCCGTCGGTCTTGTGGCGTGCCAGATCCTCGGCGCTGATGGCATAGTCATGGGGCGCGCCGACCAGGAAGGCGCCGAAATCGCCCGCATTGTGGCTGTCGGGCATCGCGGTCGAAGGACAGGTGCCAAGCTGCCCCAGGAAGGGCCGCATCCGCACCAGCGTGCCCGGCATGTCCGAGGGCGCAAAGGTCAGGATCGAATGCTGGCGGCTGCCGTCGGGCAGGGCCGCAAAGCTGTCCGCGTCCCGCGCGATGGTTTCGGCCGCCGCTGCGGGCAGGGTCACACCGACGCTGCGGGTCTCGTCGAAGGTGACAGTATAGCCGTGGACGATGCGGAAAGGCGTGACCGGGTTGCCGCAGCGGTCGCATTTCACCGCATCGGGGCCGATCCCCTCGACATGGGTTTCGGGCCAGACGGTGTCGCAGACCGGGCAGCGCGCGGCGACATAGGGATCGCCCAGGCAGAACCCCTCGGGCGAACTGTCGTGGCCGGACGCCGTGGCCGCCGAGGTCACGGTGATGTCACGGATGCGGATCGCCACGGCGTCGCCCACCTCGGCCCCGTTGACGCGGACGGGCGTCGTGACCTCGTGGCCGCCGCGCAGGCGGGGCGTGATCATCGGACCCCAGCAACCGGGCGCGGTGTTGGCGATGATGGTGCCGCCATTCTCGACCGGGCCGAGCATGGCTGCCGCGGGATCGAGGACACTGTTGGTAAACTCGGTGACGACGACGCTGCGACGCGACGGCGCGATGCTGCCATCCGGCATGGAAACCCCCCAATGTTCACTGTGAAGACGCCTGGAAGGTTAGCGGGTCGGGTTCCATAAGCAAGTCCGGCGATGATCCGGGATCCTAGGGGCGACGCGGAAGGTTGTTCGCCTCGAGCCAGGCGGGGTTTTCGGCATACATGTCCCCGATCAGCGCCTTGACCATCGCCAGATAGCGTGAACTGTCTCCGGCCCTGTGGTTCAGGATGACCGGGGACAAGGCCCCGGGGTCGCCGATCAGGCGGTATTCGACATCCGACCGCATCTGCCGGGCCGACGAGGGGATGATGCAGATCCCCGATTCGGCCGCGACCAGGCCCAGGGCGGTCTGGATCTCGCGCACCTCCAGCACCTCGGCGGGTTGCACCAGCCGATCCTGCAACAGCGCCAGCACCTGATCGGCATAGCTGGGGCGCGGCTCCTTGGGATAGACGATCAGCTTCTGGCCCGTCAGATCCGCCAGCGCCAGCGGTCCCGTTTCCCCGGCAAGCGCGGTCCGCCGGGGCAGCGCAGCCACAAGGCGTTCTTCCCGCAGGACGGTGCTGGTGACGTTGGGGTCGTTGTGCAGCAACCGCCCGAAGCCGAGGTCGATGCGACCTTCCTTCAGCGCCGGGATCTGCTGGATCGACAGCATTTCCAGCAACTGGATGTCCAGTTCCGGCGCGTTCTGCCGCAGCTTCCTGACCAGCAGCGGCAAGCCGCCGTAAAGGGTCGAGGCGACGAAGCCGATGGACAGCAGCCGGTTGCGGTTCGCCCCCACCCGGCGCGTGGCGTCCTTCATCTGGTCCACCCGTCCCAGCACCTGCAACGCCTGTTCATAGAACAGCCGCCCCGCATCGGTCAGCCTGATCGGCCGACTGCTGCGGATGATCAGGGCGACGCCCAGTTCCTCCTCCAGCAACTGGATCTGGCGGCTGAGAGGGGGCTGCGCGATGTTCAGCGCCTGGGCCGCGCGGGTGAAGTTCCGTTCCCGCGCAACGGCGGCGAAGTAACGCAATTGACGCAGATCCACGGCTTTTATCCGGTCCCGAGACAGCAAAATTCAGGTCGGTTTGGGTATCTTTCGGTTAACGAACGCCCCCATCCTCAACAGTTTAGCATCCATTATACCTTCCGGGTATGGTTTCAAACCAAAATGGTGTTGGACGCAAGGCGGCAGGGCCATGCACATTCAACCCATGAACCAGCCATACGCACCCCTGTCCGCAGCCCTCGTCGCCCCGGTCGTCACCGGGGTCGAGACGGTGATCCTCGATCTGCCGACGATCCGTCCGCACAAGCTGTCGGTCGCCACCATGAACGGTCAGGTCCTGACCCTGGTGCGCGTCCATTGCAGCGACGGCGTCACCGGCATCGGCGAATGCACCACCATCGGCGGGCTGGCCTATGGCGGCGAAAGCCCCGAAAGCATGAAGATCAACATCGACACCTGGTTCGCGCCGGTGATGATGGGCCAGGATGCGACGCGGGTGCAGGCGCTGATGGCGCGGATCGGCAAGATGGTGAAGGACAACCGCTTCGCCAAATCCGCCGTGGAATGTGCGCTGCTGGACGCCCAGGGCAAGCGCCTGGGCCTGCCGGTCAGCGAGCTTCTGGGCGGACGGCGCCGCGACCGGTTGCCGGTCGCCTGGACACTGGCCTCGGGCGACACGGCCCGCGACATCGCCGAGGCTGAACGGATGCTGGATCTGCGCCGCCACAACATCTTCAAGCTGAAGATCGGCGCACGCCCCATCCGCGACGACATCGCCCATGTCGCCGCGATCAAGGCCGCGCTTGGCGACCGTGCGGCGGTGCGCGTCGATGTGAACATGGCCTGGTCGGAAGGCGAGGCCGCCTTTGGCATGGCCGCCTTGGCGGACGCGGGCTGCGACCTGGTCGAGCAGCCGGTGGCATCGGCCGCAGCCCTTTCCCGGCTGGTGCGCCGCTTCCCCGTCGCGCTGATGGCGGACGAATCCCTGACCGGCCCGGAAAGCGCCTTCGAGATCGCCCGTGTCCAGGGCGCCGATGTCTTTGCCGTCAAGCTGGAACAAAGCGGCGGCGCCTTCAACGCGCTGCGCGTCGCGGCCATCGCGGATGCGGCGGGGATCGGGCTTTACGGCGGCACCATGCTGGAAGGCGCGGTGGGCACGGTGATTTCCGCCCATGCCTTCGCCACCTTCGCCAATCTGCAATGGGGCACCGAACTGTTCGGCCCGCTGCTGCTGACCGAGGACATCCTGGCCGAGCCTCTGGATTACAGCGATTTCGAACTGACCGTGCCGGGTGGCCCCGGCCTTGGCCTGACGCTGGACGAGGATCGCGTGGCCTTCTTCGCCCGCGACGGCATCCGCAAGACCATCAGCCTGCCCGGAAAGGCGTGACCATGCTGTTTCATGTGACCATGGATGTGAACATCCCCCGCGATCTGCCCGCCGATGAGCGCGCCGACATCCTTGCGCGCGAAAAGGCCTATTCGCAGGATCTGCAGGCCCAGGGCAAATGGCGCCACATCTGGCGGATCGCCGGGCAATACGCCAACGTCAGCATCTTCGACGTCCGCGACAACGACGAATTGCACGACATCCTGTCAGGCCTGCCCTTGTTCCCGTTCATGGACATCGCCGTGATGCCGCTGCTGCGTCACCCGTCCGCGATCCGCGACGACGATACCTGAAGCCATCCCCAAACGGGACGGAGCGAGGGCCGTCCCACCCAGTTTCCAAGCGAATCCAGGAGGAGAGAAGAATGACCGTCAAGATTTTCGACCGTCCCGACGTGCAGGAGTTCCTGAAGGAACTCAGCGGCATGAACAGCAGCGATGGCAATCCGCGCATGAAGCAGATCGTGCATCGCCTGATGTCGGACCTGTTCCGCGCCATCGACGACCTGGACATCACCCCCGACGAATACTGGACCGGCGTGGCCTGGCTGAACGACCTGGGCGCCGCCGGCCAGGCGGGCCTGATCTCGCCGGGCCTGGGGATCGACCATTTCCTGGACGAGCGCCTGGACGCCATCGACGCCGAACTGGGGATCGAGAACCCGACCCCGCGCACGATCGAAGGCCCGCTTTACGTCGCCGGCGCCCCGGAATCGGTGGGCTTCGCCCGCCTGGATGACGGCTCGGACACGGACGGCCAGACGCTGATCATGCACGGCACGGTCCACGGGTCCGACGGCAAGCCGCTGGCCGGCGCCAAGGTCGAGGTATGGCACTGCGACACGCGGGGCTTCTATTCCCACTTCGACCCGACCGGCAAGCAGGCGCCCTTCAACATGCGCCGCACGATCATCACCGACGAAAACGGCCGCTACAAGTTCCAGAGCATCCTGCCCTCGGGCTATGGCGTGCCCCCCGGCAGCCCGACCGAGAAGGTGCTGACCGCCCTTGGCCGCCACGGCCAGCGTCCCGCGCATATCCACTTCTTCGTCAGCGCCGACGACCACCGCAAGCTGACCACCCAGATCAACATCGAGGGCGATCCGCTGATCGACGACGACTTCGCCTATGCCACCCGCGAAGGCCTGGTCCCCCATGTGATCGAGCGCACGGACGAGGACAGCATCCATGCGAACGGACTCAACGGTCCCTTCGCCGAGATCAGCTTCGACATCCACCTGACCGCCCTGGTTCAAGGCATCGACAACCAGGTCAACGAACAGCGCCGCCGCGCCGCAGCGTAAGCGCATCCCGGACGGCCCCCTGGAGGGGAGGGCCGTCCACCCCCACCCCATCTTTCATCACCGACATCGGCAGGGGCCCGTTCGCGACAGGCGTACCCCTGGGGAGGAGAACTCATGTCCGCGATCATCGAAAAGGCCCGCGACCTGGACCAGTTGCTGGACGTCGCCGTCCAGGACGACAAGGAGGCCGGCCTGTTCCGCTGCCGCCGCGACATCTTCACCAACGAGGATCTGTTCGCGCTGGAGATGAAGCACATCTTCGAAGGCAACTGGGTCTATCTGGCGCATGAAAGCCAGATCCCGGAGGTCAACGACTATTACACCACCTGGATCGGCCGCCAGCCCATCGTCATCACCCGCGACAAGACCGGCGCGCTGAACGCCGTCATCAACGCCTGCGCCCACAAGGGCGCGATGCTGTGCCGCCGCAAGCAGGGCAACAAGGGCAGCTTCACCTGCCCCTTCCACGGCTGGACCTTCTCCAACACCGGCAAGCTGCTGAAGGTGAAGGACGCCAAGACCACGCAATATCCCGACCAGTTCAACCAGGACGGATCCCATGACCTGACCCGCGTGGCGCGCTTCGAAAGCTATCGCGGCTTCCTGTTCGGCAGCCTGAACCCCGATGTCGCCTCGCTTGAGGATTTCCTGGGCGAGACGAAGGTCATCATCGACCAGATCGTGGACCAGGCCCCCGAGGGTCTGGAGGTGCTGCGCGGCAATTCCTCCTACATCTATGACGGCAACTGGAAGCTGCAGATGGAGAACGGCTGCGACGGCTATCACGTCAGCTCGGTCCACTGGAACTATGCCACCACCATGGAACGCCGCAGCGAAACCGGCACCAAGGCGGTGGACGCCAACAGCTGGTCCAAGTCGGTCGCGGGCGTCTATGGCTTCGAGAACGGCCATATCCTGCTCTGGACCAACACCCGCAACCCCGAGGTCCGTCCCGTCTGGAACCGCCGCGACGACCTGGTCGCCCGCCTGGGCGAGGAGAAGGCGGGCTTCATCGTCAACCAGACCCGCAACCTGGGCATCTATCCGAACGTGTTCCTGATGGACCAGTTCAGCACCCAGATCCGCGTCGTCCGCCCGCTGTCGGTGGACAAGACCGAAATCACCATCTTCTGCTTTGCCCCCAAGGGCGAAAGCGCCGCCGACCGCACGACCCGCATCCGCCAGTACGAGGATTTCTTCAACGTCTCGGGCATGGGCACCTCGGACGACCTGGAAGAATTCCGCGCCTGCCAGACCGCCTATGCCGCGCCCTTGTGGAACGACATGTCGCGCGGTGCGCCCCTGTGGGTCCACGGCCCCGATGAAAACGCCCGCCGCATGGGCCTGAACCCTGTTCTGTCGGGCGAACGGAGCGAGGACGAGGGCCTGTTCGTCGTGCAGCACGAATACTGGGCCAAGGCCATGCGCGAAGCGCTTGCCGCCGAGAAGGCCGGCGAAAAGGGAGAAGCGGCATGAGCCTGGATCACGCCATCCCCAGCAGCAGCCTGGACATGAACACCATCTGCGCCTTCCTGTATCGCGAGGCGCGTCTGCTGGACGACCGCCAGTGGGACGAATGGCTGACCTGCTATGCGCCCGATGTGACCTACTGGATGCCCGCCTGGGACGACAACGACCAGATCACCGAGGACCCGCAGTCCCAGATCTCGCTGATGTATTACCCCAACCGCGAGGGGCTCGAGGATCGGGTGTTCCGCATCAAGACCGAACGGTCCGGCGCATCGACGCCCGAACCCCGCACCAGCCACACGGTCAGCAATGTCGAGGTGGTCGCGGATCGCGGGTCCGAGGTGGACGTGCGCTACAACTTCCACACGCTGAACCACCGCTACAAGACCACGGACCAGTTCTTCGGGACCATGTTCGTGACCCTGCGCCGCACGGATGACGGGCTGGTGATCGCCGCCAAGAAGATCGTCCTGAAGAACGACTACATCCGCCAGGTCATCGACGTCTATCACGTCTGACGGCCGCCAGACCAAGCACAACGCAAGGAGGAGGCGACCATGTGCTACACGATCGCGCTCAACTTCGAGGACGGGATCACCCGCTTCATCGACTGCAAGCAGGGCGAGAAGGTTCTTGATGCGGCCTTCCGCAACAAGATCAACCTGCCGATGGACTGTTCGGACGGCGTCTGCGGCACCTGCAAGTGCCGCGCCGAAAGCGGCGCCTATGACCTGGGCGAGGACTATATCGAGGACGCCCTGACCGAGGACGAGGCCGAAGAAGGCCTGGTCCTGACCTGCCAGATGGTGCCGTCATCCGACTGCGTGCTGTCGGTGCCCGTCACGGCCGCGTCCTGCAAGACCGGCCAGCAGAAGATCGGGGCCACCGTCGCCCGGATCGAGCCGCACCAGGATGCCGCGGTCGTGCTGGAGCTTCAGATCGAGGAAGGCGCCGTTCCCCCCGCCTTCCTGCCCGGCCAGTACGTCAATATCGGCGTGCCGGGCAGCACCGCCAGCCGGTCCTATTCCTTCAGCTCGGCCCCGGCGGAAGGGCGGATGGAATTCCTGATCAAGAAGATCCCCGACGGCTTGATGAGCAGCTGGCTGGCCCGTGCCACCCCCGGCGACAAGCTGGATCTGACCGGGCCGATGGGCAGCTTCTATCTGCGCGACGCAGGCCGTCCGCTGCTGTTCCTGGCCGGCGGCACCGGCCTTGCGCCCTTCCTGTCGATGCTGGAGGTTCTGGCCCGCGCCGGGTCGCGCCAGCAGATCCACCTGATCTATGGCGTGACGCGCGACCAGGATCTGGTGCTGGTGGACCGGATCGCGGGTTTCGCCCGCCGCCTGCCGAACTTCACCTTCGCCACGGTGGTCGCGGACGACGCCTCGGCCCATCCGCGCAAGGGATGGGTCACCCAGCACATGCCCGAGGACATGCTGGCCGCCGGAGAGGTGGACGTCTATCTGTGCGGCCCTCCGCCGATGGTCGATGCGGTGCGCCATTACCTTGACGAAAAGGGCATCCGCCCCGCCAGCTTCCATTACGAGAAGTTCACCCCCAACGCGCCCCTGAAGGCCAGCGCATGACGGGGGCGGTCTTTGCCGGGCGCTTCGCGGGCAAGGTGCTGGTCGTGACCGGCGCCGCGCAGGGGATCGGCCGCGCCGTGGCCCTGCGCGCGGCGGCCGAGGGCGGCCGCGTCCTGTTCGTGGACCGCGCCGATTTCGTCTCGGACGTCGCGGCCGAGGCCGGGGGCGATGCGGCGGCCTTCACCGCCGACCTGGAAACCTGGGACGGCGCCCATGCGGCCATGGCCCATGCCGCCGACATCTTCGGCAGCATCGACATCCTGATCAACAACGTGGGCGGCGCGATCCGAATGCGTCCCTTCGTCGAATTCGAACCGGCCCAGATCGACGCCGAGATCCGCCGGTCGCTGATGCCCACGCTTTACTGCTGCCATGCGGTGCTGCCGCATCTGCTGGCGCGGGGCGGCGGCACCATCGTCAACGTGTCCTCGAACGCCACGCGCGGCATCCATCGCGTGCCCTATTCGGCGGCCAAGGGCGGCGTGAACGCGATCACGCAGTCGCTGGCGATGGAAATGGCGGGCCAGAACATCCGCGTCGTCGCCACCGCCCCCGGCGGGACCGAGGCCCCGCCCCGCCGCATCCCCCGCAACGCCGAGGGCGACAGCGAGGCCGAGAAGGCCTGGATGGCCGAGGTGGTCGAACAGGTGAAGCAATCGGCCTTCATGCGCCGCTATGCCACCATCGAGGAACAGGCCGCGCCGATCCTGTTCCTGGCCTCGGACGAGGCATCCTACATCACCGGCTCTGTGCTGCCCGTCGCCGGAGGCGACACGGGATAGACGTCGCCGGAGGCGACACGGGATAGACGTCGCCGGAGGCGACACGGGCCGACGGACCCACAAGCAAACAACAAGGGAGGAGAAGACAATGAGAAGCATAGACGTGAGCGAGGCCATAGACAAAGGCCCGTTCGGCAGCTTTCAGTGGATGGTGGTCGCGCTGTGCGGCGCGCTGCTGATCGTTGACGGATACGACGTCTTCGTCGCGGGGACCGTCCTGCCCACGCTGATCGCGGAATGGGGCCTGACCAAGCCGCAGGCGGGTGCGCTGCAGGCCTGGGCACTGTTCGGGATGATGTTCGGCGCGCTGATCCTGGGGCCGCTGGCCGACCGCATCGGCCGCAAGAAGGGCGTGGCGATCAGCTTCGTGCTGTTCACCTCGGCCACTGTGCTGACGGGCTTCGCCACCTCGCCCGAGCAGTTCAAGATCTTCCGCTTCATCGCGGGCCTGGGATGCGGCGGGCTGATGCCGAATGCCGTGGCCCTGATGAACGAATATGCGCCCAAGCGCCTGCGCGGCACCATGGTCGCGCTGATGTTCTCGGGCTATTCGGTGGGCGGCATGGTCGCGGCGGGGCTTGGCATCGGGATCATCCCCTCTTTCGGGTGGCAGCCCATGTTCTTCATCGCCGCGCTGCCCCTGGCGCTGCTGCCGCTGATCCTGTGGAAGCTGCCGGAATCGCTGGGCTTCCTGATCCGCCAGGGCAAGCAGGAGGAAGCGAGGCGCATCTTCGCCCGCATCAACCCCGCCACGCCCCTGGCCGCCGATGACCGGCTGGTCTTCACCGAGGCCAAGGGCGCCAAGGCATCCATCGCCGAACTGTTCCGCCATGGCCGGGCCCTGCGCACGCTGATGCTGTGGCTGTCCTTCTTCTGCTGCCTGCTGCTGGTCTATCTGCTGTCGTCCTGGCTGCCCAAGGTCCTGCAAGAGGCCGGCTATGCCGAACGCGCCAGCCTGTTGTCGCTGTTCTCGCTGAACTTCGGCGGCATGGCCGGGGCGATCTTGGGCGGACGGATGGGCGACCGCTTCGGGCTGCCCAAGGTCGTGGTGGGCTTCTTCGCCGCCGCCGCGCTGTCCATCGCGATGATCGGCATGAACCCGGCGCCGGGCCTGCTGTTCGCCCTGGTCTTCGTGGCGGGTGCCACCACCATCGGCACGCAGATCCTGCTTTATGCAAGCGTGGCCCAGCTTTACAACCTGTCGGTCCGCGGAGCGGGCCTTGGCTGGGCCTCGGGCGTAGGCCGCATCGGCGCCATCGTCGGGCCGACCCTGGGCGGGGTCCTGCTGGCGCGGGAACTGCCCTTGGGCCAGAACTTCCTGATCTTCGCGATCCCCGCGGCGGTCTCGGCACTGGCGATGCTGGTCTTCGCCCTTGCCAACAACCGGGTCCGCGAAAACGCGCAGCTTGCCGCGGCCTGATCCCGACGAAACAATGGCGCGCGGCCCTGTCGGCCGCGCGCCCTTTTCCATTGGAAAGCCTGCCATGCCTTATCTGAACCTGCCCACCCATCGCCTCCATTACCGCATCGACGGCGCGGACGGGGACAAGCCCTGGCTGACCTTCTGCAATTCGCTGGGCACCGACCTGCACATGTGGGACGCCCAGATCACCGATCTGGCAGGGGATTTCCGCATCCTGCGCTATGACCGTCGCGGACATGGCAAGTCCGGCACCCCGCCGCCCCCCTATGCCCTGTCCGACCTGGGCGGCGACGTGATCGCGCTGTGGGACGCGCTGTCCATCCCGCGCAGCCATTTCTGCGGCTTGTCCATCGGCGGACTGACCGGGCAATGGCTGGGCATCCATGCCGGCGCGCGGCTGGACCGCCTTGCGGTCTGCGCCACGGCGGCCCGCATCGGCACCGCCGAAAGCTGGACCGCCCGCATGGCCGACGTGCGGGCGAACGGCCTTGCCGGGCTTGTTCCCGCCACCGCCGAACGCTGGTTCACCCCTGCCTTCAGCGCAACCCGGCCTGGCGAAGTGGAAGCCATCCTTTCGACCTTCGCCACCACCTCGGCCGAGGGTTATGTGGGATGCTGCGCCGCCTTGGCGCAAGCGGATCTGCGGGACGATCTGGCGCGGATCACGGTGCCGGTCCTGGCCGTATCGGGTGACGACGACCCGGTCTGTCCGCCAGCCGATCTGCAGGCGATCGCCCAGGGCGTTCCGGACGGCCGCCACCATGGCCTGCCGGGGCGGCATCTGGTGAATGTCGAATCCGCGGCGGCCTTCAACGCCCTTCTGCGGGACTTCCTGACGGTGTCCGCACGCCCCTAGAACAGAATGCTTGATGCATTGGCCTTCGTCTTCCATTATGGTGCATCGACCCGAAGACCGCTGACGCTGGATCGCAGACATGACCGCCCCCAAGGCTGCCGCGCCTGACATCGACCAACGAGAGGCCCCGATGCTGAAAAGCAAGACCCGCCAGACCAGTTGGCGCCTGGCCAATCCGGCCAAGTATTCGGCGCATCTTGCCGTCCAGCAGGCCATTGCCACGGGCAAGCTTGAACGGCAGGCCTGCGAGGTTTGCGGCATCGAAAAGGTGGATGCGCATCACGACCGCTATGACCAGCCGCTGGAGGTCAGGTGGCTGTGCCGTCGCCACCACATGAAGCTGCACCATTACGGCGAGGACATGTTTCCCGTCGGCGGCGGTTCGGGCGAATCCTGATCGCCGTCCCGCCCCCCGTCAGGCCCGTTCGTTTTCCAGCGGCGTGATCGCCAGTTCCTGGACGGCGGGGTCTTCCCGGATCGCCCGCGCCAGGCGCTCGACATCCGGGGCGTCCTGATAAGCGGAAGCCAGCAGCGTATAGGACCGCAGGCCGCTGGCCCGGGCCTGGTTGATGGAGGCAGGCCCCGCGCGCATCCCGCCCGAGGCCAGGATGGCCGCCAGCCCGGCACTGTCATAGGAACTTCCGGCATCCACGACGACCCGGATCCGCAAGACCGGCTGCGGCGGCGCCATCCGGCGCAAGGCCCGCTGGAACACCAGGACGGCCAGGCAGATGACCGTCGCGATGGTCGCAAGCTCCATCAGGCCCGCGCCGAAGACGATGCCCAGCGATGCCGTCAGCCACAACGATGCGGCCGTGGTCAGGCCGTGGACCGAAAAACCCGACCGGAAGATCACCCCCGCCCCCAGAAAGCCGATCCCGGTCAGGATGGCGTGGGGCATCCGCGCCATGTCCGACACGATCTGCGTGCCTTCGGGAAAGACCACCGTCCATTCCCCCATGCGCAGCCCCAAAAGCGTCATCAGCGCCGAGGCGAAGCAGACAAGGATATGCGTCCGCAGGCCCGCAGGCTTGCCCAGGAATTCACGGTCCGCGCCGATCAGGGCACCGGCGACGACGCTGCCCAGAAGCGGCGGGACGGTATCCGCGTCCAGCATCGCGGAAACAAGACTGTCGAATGTCATCATGCCCCCCTGGCTGTCGGACCGTCATGTGACAGGGTGGGACCGCCCGGCGCAACAGGCATCTTCCGACAGCGGCGGCCGTCAGCCGGCCTCGCCTGCCGGATCCGCCCGCAGCCACAGGCAGCCATGGCCGGGCAGGTCCAGGCTGGCGGTCCCGTCCGCGTCCAGGTCAAGGCGCCCCTGGCCCTGGATGCGGATCAGGCGGCCCAGGGGCTTGCCCCCGTTCAGGCGGCATCGGGACCTGCAGGCCCGCTTGCCCAGGTTGTGCAGCAGCAGCGCCGTGCGGTCCCCCCAATCATAGCGCAGGGCGAAGATCGCGGCATCGGGAAAGGGAATGAAGCTCCATTCGCCGAAGGCCACCTCGGGCATCTCGCGGCGGCGGCGGATCAGGCGTTCCAGCCAGTTGAGCAGGGAATCCGGGTCACGTTCCTGATCCGCGACATTGACGGCCTCCGGTCCCCAGCGGGATCCCGAAACCACGGGCCGCAGCATCTTGTCGGGCGGCGCGGTCGAAAAGCCGCCATTCGGCCCGTCGGACCACTGCATCGGGCTGCGGACGCTCAGCCTGCCGGGGATGTCGAGGTTCTCGGCCATGCCGATCTCCTCGCCATAGAACAGGACGGGCGCGCCGGGCAGCGCGAAGACGAGGCTGTAGACTAGGCGGATCCGGTCATCGTTTCCCTTGAGCATGGTGGGAATGCGGCGGCGCAAGCCCCGTCCGAACAGCTGCATGTCCTTGTCGGGACCGAAGGCGCGGAACACCTGCTGGCGCTCGGCCTCAGTCAGCTTGTCCAGCGTCCATTCGTCATGGTTGCGCGCGAAATGCGCCCAGCCGTCGTCGGGGTGAAGCTCGGGCATGGCCCGCAGGGAATGGACCAGCGGTCCCGCATCCTCGCGCACCAGGGCAAGGGCCATCGCCTGGTTCATGTTGAAGTCCAGGCACATGTTCAGCTCGCCCCCGCCGTCGTCGCCGAAGAAGCGGCGGGTCTCCTGATAGGGCAGGTTCACCTCGCCCAGAAGCACCGCCTCGCCGCAACGGCGCTGAACGAAGCTGCGCAGGTCGCGCAGCCAGTCGTGCAGATCCAGGTCCGGGGGCGCCTTCAGGCCCTGGGTGTCCAGCAGATAGGGCACGGCATCGACGCGAAACCCCGACAAGCCAAGCTGCAGCCAGAAGCCCACGATCTTGTGGATCTCCTCGCGGACCAGGGGATTGCCGATGTTCAGGTCCGGCTGATGGGCATAGAAGCGGTGCAGGTAATACTGTCCCGTTTCCTCGTGCCATTCCCAGATGCTGTCTTCCTGGTCGGGAAAGATCACCTCGTCGGGGCCGTCCTCGGGGATCTCGTCGCGCCAGACATACCAGTCGCGATAGGGAGAGTTGCGGTCCGACGCCGCCGACCGGAACCAGGGATGCTGGTCGGACGTGTGGTTGACCACCAGATCCGCGATCACCCGGATGCCCCGGTCCCTGGCCGTGCGCAGGAAGACTGCCAGATCGCCCAGCGTCCCCAAGCGCGGATCGACCCCGTAATAGTCGGTGATGTCGTATCCGTCGTCCTGGTTCGCGGTCGGATAGAAGGGCATCAGCCAGATGCAGGTCACGCCCAGGCGGGCCAGGTGGTCGATGCGGCGCGTCAGTCCGGCGAAATCGCCGATGCCGTCGCCGTTGCTGTCCTGGAAGGTCTCGACGTCAAGGCAGTAGATGACGGCGTTCTTCCACCAAACATCGCCTGTGCGGCTGATATCCATGCAGGCTCCTTTTTCCCGTGATCCGGCTTGCCCCCAGGGGCGGTGTCCTGGGTCGAACGCAACCGCCAAGGCATCGGTTCACCCAGGGGCCGGCAACGTCCCGGCGAACCCCTGCCCCGCCGGCGCGTTGGAAAGCGGCAGGACAAGCAGGACAAGGAGAAGCCTATGGACGGGATCAGCCAGCAGCCGCGCGTCGCGGTCATCACGGGCGCCTCGGCCGGGGTCGGCAGGGCGGTGGCACGGGAATTCGCGGATCATGGCTGGCGCCTGGGGCTTGTGGCACGGGGCCGGGCAGGCCTGGAAGGCGCGCGGGCCGATGCCGAGGAACGGGGCGGCGAAGCCCTGGTCCTGCCCGCCGATGTCGCGGATGCGGGCGCGGTCGATGACGCGGCCCAGGCCGTGATGGACCGCTGGGGCCGGATCGACCTGTGGATCAACGCCGCCATGGCGACCGTGCTGGCGCCGGTGTCCCAGGTCACGCCCGACGAATTCCGCCGCGTTACTGAGGTGACCTATCTGGGCCAGGTCTTCGGCACCCAGGCCGCCCTGCGCCACATGCGCGCCCAGGGCCGTGGCACCATCGTCAGCATCGGTTCGGCCCTGGCCTATCGCGGCATCCCGTTGCAGGCGCCCTATTGCGCGGCCAAGTTCGCCACGCGCGGCTTCATGGATTCCCTGCGGACCGAGCTTCTGCACGAAAACAGCCCCATCCGCCTGACCGAGATCCACCTGCCCGCCGTCAACACGCCCCAGTTCGACTGGGCGCGCAACAAGATGCCCCGCAAGGCTCAGCCGGTGCCGCCGATCCATTCCCCCGAGGCCATCGCCCGCGCCGTTTATCGCGCGTCCCTTGATGCCCCAAGGGAAGTCTGGCTGGCCGGTTCGGCGGTCAAGGCGATCCTGGGCGATGCCGCGGCCCCTGCGCTTGTGGACCGGATCCTGTCCAGCCAAGGCTATTCCGGGCAGCAGACCGACGAAGCGGCCCATCCGCACCCGGACAACCTGTTCGCCCCGATGGACGCCGACCGCGATCACGGCGCTTCGGGCCGGTTCGGGGATAATGCGCGATCCCATGTGACAGCCTATCGTCCCGGCCGGTTGCGCGGGGGCGCCGCCGCGATCGCCTGCGCCGTGGGCTGCGGAATCCTTTGGACAGCGCTAAGCGGCAGGAACCGGTCCTGAAGACCACGCCCCGGCACGGTAGAACGCTTTCAGATCGCAGGCACCCGTACGATCCAGTCGGTGGCCGCCTCGTATTCCCGGCCCAGGTTCAGGATGGCGGCATCCTGGCCGCGATGACCGATCAGTTGCAGGCCCATGGGCGACGGGCCAAAGCCCGCCGGAACCGACAGCGCCGGCAGCCCGGTCAGGGACGCGGGCACCACCACCTCCATCCAGCGGTGATAGCTGTCCATGGCCGTCCCGGCGATCTGGCGCGGCCAGTGCCAGTCGGCGTCAAAGGCGAAAAGCTGCGCCGATGGCAGGGCCAGCACATCGACCTCCATCTCGGCGGTGCGGAGGAACCAGTCTGACCGGATGGTGCTGGCGCGGCGGATATCGGCGGCCGAGAAGGTCAGCCCGCGCTCGATTTCCCACCGCAGTTCGGGCTTGACCATGTCGGGCGCGCTGCGCAGCAGCACCTCAAGATTGCCGGCGATGGTCCAGCTTCGCAGCGTGGTCCAGGCCTGCCACAGCGCCTCGGCCGGGAAGGGCGGCGCAAGGGGCGTCACCTCATGGCCCAGATCGGCGAAGACGCGCAGCGCCGTCTCGCACAGGTCAAGGACGCCCGGCTCCATCGCATAGGCGCCGCCCCAGTCGCCCAGCCAGCCGATCCGCAGCCTGCGGCCCGGCGGCTGCGGGCGGTATGGCCCGCTGGAATGGGGATGGCGCGGGTCGTGTTCGGACTGGATGGACAGCAGCAGTTCCAGGTCGCGGATCGACCGCGCCATGGGACCGTCGGTGGACAATTGCGCCAGGAACAGATCCCCCGGCCCTCCCCCTGCCACAAGGCCATAGCTGGGGCGGAAACCCAGGACGTTGTTCCATCCCGCCGGGTTGCGCAGCGATCCCATCATGTCGGACCCGTCGGCAAGCGCCACCATCCGGGCCGCAAGCGCCGCCCCCGCGCCGCCGCTGGACCCGCCCGCCGAACGCGCGGTGTCATAAGGGTTGCGCGTCACCCCATACACCGGGTTGTAGCTGTGCGATCCCAGGCCGAATTCCGGCGTGTTGGTCTTGCCGATGATCACCGCCCCTGCCCTGCGCAGCCGCGCGACCATCGGGCTGTCCGCCTTCGGTACATGATCGCGGAACGCGGGCGATCCATAGGTGGTCACGATCCCCGCCGTGTCCGCCAGGTCCTTGATCGCCACCGGCAGGCCCTGCAACGGGCCGGGTGGCGCGGTCGCCGCCTCGGCCAGAAGCGTGTCGCGGTCGCGCAGGGCCACGATGGCGTTGATGGCCGGATTGACCCGGTCGATCCGGTCCAGCGTTTCCGCCATCAGTTCGCGGGCGGATATGGCGCCTGAACGCAGGGCTGCCAGTTGATGTGTCGCGTCATGGTCTATCATGCGCCACAGTCATGGCCGAAGCGGCAGCGGGGTCAAGGTGCCATGCGACAGGGGTGCCTTCGGGCTGAAACCTGCCCCCATGGAAACGCGTTCGACCGGCGTGGCGTCCGGCAGAAACCCCCTGTCATGCCGCCATCCCTGCCTTTATCATTCCCCCGACAGCTTGGAGACAAACATGGAATTCATCGCAAGGGCGACTGCGGTGGTGGGCGGCGCGGTCGCGCTTGTCCGCCGGATCGGAGCACCGGGACATCAGGCCATGGGCCCAAGCCCGCAGATCCCGGAAGCCAAGGCGCAGGGGATCATGACCCTGAAGATGCCCGTGGCGCGGGGCTGGAAGGAAGGGCATGTCCCCACCTGCGCGCCGGGCCTGGCCGTCAATGCCTTTGCCACCGGCCTCGACCATCCCCGCTGGATCGAGGTTCTGCCCAATGGCGACGTGCTTGTGGCGGAATCCAAGGAACAGGCGGGCCCGCCCAGGACGCTGATGGATCATGCCGCGCAGGCCACCATGCGCCGCGCCAAGGCCATCGGCGACAGCGCCAACCGCGTGACGCTGCTGCGCGACGCCAATGGCGACGGGGTGGCCGAGGTGCAAGAGGTGTTTGTCCAGGACCAGAACCAGCCCTTCGGCATGGCGCTGATCGGGGATCGCTTCTATCTGGGCAATACCGACGGCATTGTCGTCTTCGATTATACGCCCGGCGCGACCTCTCTGACGGGTGCGGGACGCAAGCTGGTCAGCTTCAAGCCGCATGGGCATTGGACGCGCAGCCTGATCGCCTCGCCTGACGGGACCAAGGTCTATGCGGGCGTGGGGTCGCTGTCGAATATCGGGGACATGGGCATGGAGGCCGAGGAAGGCCGCGCCGCGATCTGGGAACTGGATGTGGCCAGCGAAAAGGCCCGGATCTTCGCATCCGGCCTGCGCAATGCCGTGGGCATGGCGTGGGAGCCTGCGACCGGCACGCTGTGGACCGTGGTCAACGAACGCGACGGCCTGGGGGATGAAACGCCGCCGGATTACCTGACTTCGGTCCGCGACGGCGGCTTCTATGGCTGGCCTTATTCCTATTGGGGCGGCACCGTGGACGACCGGGTGAAGCAGGATCCGGCGCTTGTGGCCCGCGCCATCACCCCCGATTACGCCCTGGGCGGGCATACGGCATCCCTGGGGCTGTGCTGGATGCCCGCAGGCACGCTGCCGGGCTTTGGAGAGGGCATGGTCATCGGGCAGCACGGATCCTGGAACCGGTCCAAACTCAGCGGCTACAAGCTGATCTTCGTGCCCTTCGCGAATGGCGCGCCCGCCGGCCCGCCCCGCGACATCCTGACCGGCTTCCTGTCCCCGGACGAGAAGCTGGCCTATGGACGCCCGGTCGGCGTTGTGGTCGGCGCGGACGGCAGATCGCTGCTGATGGCGGACGATGTGGGCGACGTGATCTGGCGGGTGACGGGGGCTTGACCCCCTGCCCTTCGCGGGGGCATGAAACAAATCTCGCCACCAGTCGTTCCTTTCCACGAACAGGAGGAACATCATGTCCCAGCGACTTCCACCCGTCCCGCCCGAAAACCGCAGCGACAAGGGTCCCGGCGATCCCGGCGGCCATGTTCAGACCGACGCCGACATCCCCGATCAGCGCCAGCGGAACCTGGACCAGCAGGGCCGGCAGGGCAACATCAAGCAGAACACGACCAACCAGGGTCACCAGCAGGACAGGTAAGACAATGTCCACATCCGACAAAACCGACGCCGCGAACCGCCACCACGGCGGCCCCGGCAGCAGCCATCAGCGCCCCGACCTGCCGGACCCGACGGAGGGCCGCGGCCCGAAGCCCGGTGAGCCGACCAACGGCCCGGATTCGGACGTCTCGGGCGGTGGCGGCGTGCGCGACAGCCACCACACCGACGACCCCAAGACAAAGGGCGGCCGCTAGGCGGCAGCCCCGCCGGGCGGCCCAGGACGCCGCCCGGCCCTTACATCGCGGCCTGAAACAGCGCGCGGGTGTTCTGGGCGGTCATGGCGACCGGATTGCCGCCGCAGGACGGATCCTCCAGCGCCATTTCTGTCAATTTGTCCAGGCGGTCAGCCTCGACCCCCATCGCGGCCAGACCCTTGGGGATGCCCAGTTCCGAACACAGTTCCACGATGCGGCTGCGGAAGCCGTCGAAGCCCCCGGGGATGCCCAGATAGGCGGCGGCGGCGGTGATGCGGTCCTCGATGGCGGGACGGTTGAAGTCCAGCACGGCGGGCATCACCACCGCATTGGTGGTGCCGTGATGGGTGCCATAGACGGCGCCCACCGGGTGGGACAGCGAATGGATCGCGCCCAGGCCCTTTTGAAAGGCCACAGCCCCCATCATCGCCGCGCTCATCATATGGGCGCGGGCCGTCAGGTTGTCCGGATGGCGATAGGCGACGGGCAGGTTCTCGAAGACCAGGCGCATTCCTTCCAATGCGATGCCCTGGCTCATCGGGTGGTAATGGGGCGACGAATAGGCTTCCAGGCAATGCGCCAGTGCGTCCATGCCGGTGCCCGCAGTGATGAAGGCAGGCATCCCGACCGTCAGTTCGGGATCGCAGATGGTCACCGTGGGCATCAGCCGGGGGTGGAAGATGATCTTCTTGCGATGCGTTTCGGAATTGGTCAGCACGCCCGCCCGCCCGACCTCGCTGCCGGTGCCTGCCGTGGTGGGCACGGCGACGACGGGGGCGATGGCGTCGGCATCGGCGCGGGTGTACCAGTCGTCCACATCCTCCAGATCCCAGACGGACAGGCCGGGGCGCTGCCCGGCCATCAGCGCGATCATCTTGCCCAGATCCAGGGCCGAGCCGCCGCCGAAGCAGATCACCCCGTCATGCCCGCCCGCCTTGAAGGCCGCAATCCCGGCCTGCATGTTCGCCTCGGTCGGGTTGGGGTCCACGTCGGAAAAGACGGCGCGGCCCAGCCCCGCGCGGTCCAGGACATCCAAGGCGCCCGCGGTGATGGGCAGGGCGGCAAGCGCCCTGTCGGTGACCAGCAGCGGGCGGGAAAGGCTCGCCGCCTTGGCATGGTCGGCCAGTTCCGAAATCCGGCCCGCGCCGAACTTGATGGCGGTCGGATAGGACCAGTTGCGGTTGGGGACATCAAGGCTCATGTCACGCCCTTTTCAGGTGATAGGATTTCGGGCGGGTCACGGAATGGTAACCCAGATAGGACAGGCTGCCGCCGCGCCCGGTATCCTTGCAGCCGGTCCAGCAGAGCGCCGGGTCCAGGTAATCGGCGCGGTTCATGAAGACGGTGCCGGTCTGGATCCGCGCGCCGATGCCGGCTGCGGCATCGTCGTCGCGCGTCCAGATGCTGGCGGTCAGGCCGTAAGGGCTGTCGTTCATCAGGCGCACCGCCTCGTCGTCGCCCGACACGCGCATGATGCCCACGACGGGGCCAAAGCTTTCCTCGACCATGACGCGCATGGAATGATCCACGTCCACCAGAATCTGCGGGGCCAGATAGGCGCCGCCGTCGTCCTGCGGAAAACCGGCAGGGTCGATCAGGGCGCGGGCCCCCTGCCCCACGGCCTCGGTGATCTGGTCGCGCACGGTCTGCGCGAAGCGGACATGCGCCATCGGCCCAAGCGTCGTGGCCGGGTCCAGCGGATCGCCCAGCTTCAGCGCATTCGTCCAGGCCACCGCCTTTTCGACGAAGGCGTCATACAGGCTCTCATGGACATAGATCCGCTCGATCCCGCAGCAGCACTGGCCGGAATTGAACATCGCACCGTCCATCAGCCCCTCGACCGCCGCATCCAGGTCGGCGTCAGTGCGGACATAGCCTGGATCCTTGCCGCCCAGTTCCAGGCCCAGGGCCACGAAGGTACCAGCCGCCGCGCGTTCGATGGCGCGGCCCCCGGCGACCGATCCGGTGAAGTTCACGAAATCGAAGGCCCGCGCGGCGATCAGGCCTTCCGTGGTCCCGTGATCCAGCACGACATTCTGGAACACCTCCCTTGGCACGCCGCCCGCGTGAAAGGCCTGGGCCAGACGCTCGCCCGCCAGAAGGGTCTGGCTTGCGTGCTTCAGGACCACCGCATTGCCCGCGATCAGCGCGGGAACAATGGTGTTGATCGCCGTCAGATAGGGATAGTTCCAGGGCGCGATCACGAAGACCAGGCCCAGCGGCTCGCGCGCGATCTGGCGGTGGAACCCGGCGCTGTCCTCGATCACCCTGGGCGCCAACGTCTCGGCGGCGATCTGGGCCATATAGTCGGTGCGCGCGTTCACGCCGCCCATCTCGCCCGCGCCGAAGCGGATGGGTCGGCCCATCTGCCGGGCCAGTTCCGTGGCGATGTCGTCCTTCATCGCGGTCAGCGCGGCGACGCCCGCCTTGACCAGGGCGATGCGGTCATCCAGCGGGCGGGCGGCCCAATCCGCCTGCGCGGCACGGGCGCGGGCCACAGCGGCCTGGGCGGCGTCACGGTCCAGCGGCGTGCGCCGGACCAGCACCGATCCGTCGATGGGGGAAAT
This sequence comes from Paracoccus sp. SY, assembly GCF_002901215.1. Lineage (NCBI taxonomy): Bacteria > Pseudomonadati > Pseudomonadota > Alphaproteobacteria > Rhodobacterales > Paracoccaceae > Paracoccus > Paracoccus sp. SY. Next base: position 30,292 of record NZ_NWMQ01000026.1, read on the forward strand.
CAGGTTGATGTCTTTCATGGTCGGTCCTGTCAGGCGCGTTCCAGCAATCGGCGCAGGTCGTGGTCGGTGACGACGCGGTCGGTCTCGGCGATCTCCCACTCGGCGGCGTGGTGATAGTGATCGACCACATCATCGCCAAAGGCCCTGCGGTAAAGATCCGAGGTTTTCAGGCGTTCCGCGGCCTCGCGCAGGGTCTTGGGGACTTCCCGCACGGACTGCGCCCGATACAGGTCGCCACGGATTTCCGGCTCCAGCTCCAGCTTCCGCTCGATTCCCTCAAGGCCCGCGGCCAGCAGCGCGGCGCAGGCCAGATAGGGATTGGCATCCGCGCCGGGGATGCGGCATTCGACGCGGACGCCCTTGGTTCCCTCGCCGCAGACGCGAAAGCCCGCCGTGCGGTTGTCGCAGGACCAGACGGCCTTGGTGGGGGCGAACAGCCCTGTGCAGAACCGCTTGTAGCTGTTCACATAGGGCGCCAGGAACACCATCATCTGGTCGGCCCCGGCAAGCTGGCCCGCCAGGAAATGCTTCATCGTGGCAGACATGCCGTGATCGCCTTCCGGGTCGTGGAAGGCGGACTGGCCGCCTTGGAACAGCGACTGGTGCACATGGGCCGCCGATCCCGCCTTGGCGGTGTCGTATTTCGCCATGAAGGTGACGGACTTGCCGCGCGACCAGGCGATTTCCTTGACGCCCTGCTTGATGATCGTGTGGTTGTCGGCCGTGTCGAGCGCGTCGGAATAGCGATAGTTCACCTCGATCTGGCCCGCGTCGGCCTCGCCCTTGGTGCATTCGATGGGGATGCCCGCGCCGTAAAGCTGGTTGCGGACCGCGCGCATCACGTCTTCCTCTCGCGTGGTCTGGAAGATGTGGTAATCCTCGTTATAGCCGGAAGACGGCACCAGCCCGGCGATGCCGCCGCGCAGGCTTTCATAGCTGTTGTCGAACAGGTAGAATTCCAGTTCCGTCGCCATCATCGCGTCGAAGCCCATGTCGCGGGCACGGGCGATCTGGCGCTTCAGAATGGCGCGGGGCGATACTGCGACCTCGTCATGCGTGTGATGGTCTAGCAGGTCGCAGATGACCATGGCGGTGCCCGGCAGCCAGGGCAGGCGGCGCAGCGTGGACAGGTCCGGGCGCATGACGTAATCGCCATAGCCCTGTTCCCATCCCGCACTGCGATAGCCGGGAACGGTGTTCATCTCCATGTCCAGGGCCAGCAGATAGTTGCAGCAATGGGTTTCCTCGTGGCCGCCGTCCAGGAAGAAGCCGGCATGGAAACGCTTGCCCATCAGCCGGCCCTGCATGTCGGGAAAGACCACCAGGACGGTGTCGATCTCTCCGGCGTCAAAGGCCGTCTTCAGGCTGTCGAGTGTCAGGTTTGCAGGCATGATCGTCCATTCCCAGGATCGTGCCGCCGGGCTGTCGCGCCCGGCGGCAGGCTGCATCAGCTATAGCGATAAGGTCGTCCCGCCTTGGCCATGACGTCGTTGTATTTTTTGAAGATTTCCACCACGCGGGCCTTAACCTCGGACTCGGCGGCGATCTCGTCCCAGAAGACACGGGCGCGTTCCTCGACCGTGGCCCATTCCGCGTCGGGGATCGAGGTCAGTTGCAGCTTGGGCCCGTTCACGCGCAGATCCGCCTCTCCGCCCCAGTACCACCACTGGCGGTAATAATGTGACTGCTCGAAACAGACCTCCATCAGCATCTTCAGCTTGTCGGGCACCTCGGCCCAGCGGTCGGCATTGGCGAAGAAATGCCCGATCCAGGCGCCCGAGATGTTGTTGGTCAGGAAATACTGCGTCACGTCCGCCCAGCCGACGGTGTAATCCTCGGTAATGCCGGACCAGGCGATGCCGTCCAGCTCCCCGGTCTGCAGGGCGACCTGGATATCCTCCCAGGGCAGTTGCATGGGCACGACGCCGAATTGCGACAGGAATCGGCCCGCGGTGGGGAAGGTGAAGACCCGCTTGCCTTCCAGGTCGGCCAGGCTGTTGATCGGATCCTTGGTCGCGAAGTGGCACGGATCCCAGGCCCCGGCCGAGATGTGCCTGACGCCCACGGCGGCATATTCCTGTTCCCAGATCTCCTTCAGCCCGTATTGGTTGAACAGCACCGGCACATCTAGGCTGTAGCGGCTGGCAAAGGGGAAATAGCCCCCGAAAACCGTCACCTCGGTGGGCGACTGCATGGAATCGTCGTCCGACTGCACCGCGTCGATGGTGCCGTTCTGCATGGCGCGGAACAGTTCCGACGTGGGGACAAGCTGGTCGGCATAGTAAAGCTCGATCTGCATCTCGCCCTCGGCGATGGCATTGAAGCGGTCGATGGCGGGCTTGACCACATGCTCGCCCAAGGCGGCGCCGGCATAGGTCTGCATCCTCCAGCGGATCGGCGCGCCCTGGGCATGGACGGCGGGCGCGGCCAGGGTGGCGGTCCCCGCGGCCAGGGGGGCGGTCATCAGAAACTTGCGTCTTGTCGTCATCCGAACCTCCGATGTGTTGGGGAAAGGGGCGGTTTGGCCCGCCCGTGTTGTCATTGTCCGTAAACCTGCTGGGGCAGCCACAATGCGATCTGCGGGAAGGCCATGATGATCGCCAGCGTCAGGATCATGATGCCGACGATGGGCACGATCGACCGATAGATGTCGCCCAGGGTGACATGGTCCGGCGCAAGCGCCCGCATCAGGAACAGGTTATAGCCGAAGGGCGGCGTGATATAGGCGATCTGGCAGGTGATCGTATAAAGGACGCCATACCAGATCAGGTCGAATTCCAGCGCGCGCACCAGCGGGATATACAAGGGCGCGACGATCACCAGCATGGCCGTGTCGTCCAGGAACATCCCCATGATCAGGAAGGACACCTGCATCAGGATGATGACCTGCCACCGGGTCAGGCCCAGTTCCTCAAGGAAGAAGGATTCGATGGCGCGCACCGCGCCAAGCCCGTCGAAGACCGCGCCAAAGGCAAGCGCGGCCAGCAGGATCCACATGAACATGCAGGTCACGTTCAGCGTGCCGCGCAGGCAGGTTTCCCAGATGGTCCGCGTCCAGCGGCCCTTGATCACCGCCACCGCCGAGGCGATGACCGCGCCCACGACCGAGGATTCGACCAGGCTGACATAGCCCGCGACGAAGGGCCCCATCATCGCGCCGAAGATGACCAGCGGGGTGATGCCCGCCCGCAGCAGGCGCAGCCTTTCGCCCCAGGTGATCTGGGCCAGTTCGTCGGACGACAGGCGCGGGGCAAGGCGCGGGTTCAGGCCGCAGCGGATCAGCACATAGACGATGAACAGCCCCGCCATCAACAGGCCGGGAAAGACGCCAGCCAGCCACAGATGCCCGACCGGCTGGCGCGCGATCATCGCGTAAAGCACCAGCACGATCGACGGCGGCACCAGGATGCCCAGGGACGATCCGCCCTGGATGATGCCGGTGACCATCACCTTGTCGTAACCGCGCCGCAGCATTTCCGGCAGGGCAATGGTCGCGCCGATGGCAAGGCCCGCGACCGACAGCCCGTTCATGGCTGACACCAGCACCATCAGCAGGATGGTTCCCACGGCAAGTCCGCCCGGCACCGGGCCGAACCAGACATGAAACATCCGGTAAAGGTCGTCGGCCATGCGCGTTTCCGACATGACATAGCCCATCCAGACGAACATCGGCAGGGTCAGCATCGGAAACCAGTTCATCAGCTTGATGGCACTGGTGAAGGCCAGGTCGTGCCCTCCCCTGTCCCCCCACAGCGCGATCGCCGCGATCACCGCGACAAAGCCGATGCCGGCAAAGACCCGCTGCCCGGTCAGCAACAGGGCCAACATGCCAAGAAACATCGAGATGGCGATCAGCTCGTATGACATCAGCCATGCCCCTCGGGGATGGGGGTGCCGCGCAGGATGGCGATGTCGCGGATCAGAAAGGCCAGCGATTGCAGCAGCATCAGCAAGGTGCCCAGGCAGATCACGATCTTGATCGGCGCCATATAGGGCCGCCAGACAGTGCGCGACCGTTCGCCGATCTCAAGCGCATAGATGGTGCTTTCGATCCCGCCCCACAGGATCACCCCCAGGAACACGATCAAGGCAAAGACCGTCACGCAATCCACCGCCGCGCGCGTCCGGGCGGACCAGCGGGAATAGAGCAGGTCCATGCGCACATGCGCGCCCATCATCAGAGAATAGGCCCCGCCAAGGACGACATAGGCGATCATCGTGAACTGCGCCATTTCCTGCGTCCACAAGGCGGGCCGGAAGAAGGCTTTGGCGATGACCGACCAGGCCAGGACGCCCGCCAGCACGAACAGCAGATACAAGGCCATGCGCCCGATGCGGCGGTTGACCCCCTCGACCACGCGCACGAAGCCAAGCGCCAAGGGCGGCATCAGCAGCCCCCTTGCGGCAACAGGTCATCGGGCGCGGAAACGCGCTGAAATGGTGGCAAGGCCACGATTCTTCTCCCTGTTTTTGGTTCAGCGTCCTCCCGGTCCTTGCATTCTGTCAAGAATTTTTCTTTTCGTTTGCTTCTGATAGGATCATTCCAGAACGAGGAGGGGCGTCGTGACCATCGAACAGCGGATGCGCGCCAGCCTTGCGTCGCTGACCCGCGCCGAACGGCAGGCGGCGACCCATATCCTGTCGCATTTCCCGATGTCGGCCCTGGGGTCGATCACCATGCTGGCAAGCGCGGCCGAGGTCTCGGCGCCGACCATCGTGCGGCTGGTGCAGAAGCTAGGCTTTAAGGGCTATGCCGAATACCAGGCCGCCCTGCGGGCGGAGGTGGGGCGCCTGCTGGCCGCGCCCCTGGACCTGCCGGAGATGGAGCGCCGCCGCCACCCTATGCAATCCTTCGCCGCACAGGCGATCGCGAACATCCATGCCACCCTGGACCAGATTGCGACGGGGGAATTCGATGCAGCGGCGGCGCTTCTGGCCGATTCTTGCCGCCATGTCGCGGTGATGGGCGGGCGGCTGACCCATGCCCATGCCGATTACATGGCGACCCTGCTGCGCGTGATCCGTCCGGGGGTCACCTATGTCTCGGACCACCTGACCGACTGGCAGCAGGCGCTGCTGGATTTGCGGGCGGGCGACGTGGTGGTGATCTTCGACATCCGCCGTTACGAATCCAACGCCGTGCACATGGCCGAACTGGCGGCGGGCCTGGGCGCGCGGGTCATCCTTGTGACCGATCACTGGCTGTCCCCCGCGGCAGGGCACGCCCACCACACCCTGCCCTGCCGGATCGACATGCCTGCGGCCTGGGATTCGACCGTCGCGATCCTGCTGCTGGTCGAGGCGCTGCTTGGCCGCGTCCAGGGCCATTGCGCCGATCAGGTGCAGGACCGCCTGAACCGGCTCGAGGACGTCTTTGCCAGGACCCGCATCTTCCGCGCGCCCAAGCTGGGGCGATAAGGGGGTCCTAGGCCACTTCGATCCGAACCTCCCGCACGCGACCATCGCAGCGACCGACGGCAATCCGCAGACGGTCGATCAGATGGGTCCGCAGATAGGTGGCATGGAATCGGCTGGGCGCGATCAGGGTCAGGCAGCCGTTTTGCGTCCCACCATCGGAAAGGCCCGCGAACCAGGCGTCGAACAGCGGCCTGTCCTCGGCCGCAAGGCGCAGGCGTGCCGCGCCCCACAACCCTTCTGCGGGCGCGATATCGGGTCGGCGGAAGGGCACCACCGTCCGGTCGGGTTCCCCGCCCTCGCCCGCCTCCGCGCCGCCCATCCGCGAGACGTAATCGGGACCGATGTTGGACCAAGCCGGCCGCGTGTCCAGCAGGATCCGGTCCAGATCCAGGCCCAGCACCGACACCCTGCCCCGCGCGCCCTGACGCTTGACGGTGATCCAGCCCATGGTCCGCAGCCGCGCCATGTCCCGCTTGACGGTCCGTTCGTCGACGCACCACAGCCGCGCGATCTCGCGCTGACCGATGGACAACTCGTTCCCCTGCCAGTTATAGCGGGTCGTAATCAGCGCCATCAGCCGGAGGACCAGCCGCTGTGCCTGCGGATCGCCCGCCAAAGCATGGGCCACCATGGCCGACAGGATGTCGTACTTCTTTGCCGCCGCCTCTCGGCCGACCGCCCGCACCCGATCCATACCCTTGCCCGCCTCTTGCCGCGCCGTCCGTCCGAAACTGCCCCGTCAACGATGTTCCCCTGCTTTCCGGGACGTCTCTCAAACGCTTTTCACCGTCGCATCGCTATTTGCGTCCTGCTTCCCGATTCTGTCAAGAGATTCGGTCTTGATGGTTCATAGGCCGGGCTGCTTTCCCTCGAAAAACGGTATCTTTGGTATAGGGGGCCGCGCTGGATGTCCCCTATTCCGAAGGGAATGTCCCCTTATTTGTTGTGGCTGTACGCGGCACGTCACCCAATCTGTCGTGTCATGACTTGGCGAACTGTCATTGACTGCCAGACATGATTCGTCCTGTCTGCCTTGAAGATGGGCGTCTTCTTGCATCGACTAAACATCCCTTTTGCCAAGGTGGCAAATTCGGCGTAAAAGCGGGGATGACAATGATTTGCGTCCACCGAAACAAGGCCCATGATGTATACACACCAAGACCTCGCCCGTTTGCAGGCCCAGTCTCTGAAGATGCAGGGCTGGATTCGGCGGCAGACCTTCAGCCCGGACAATGAGAAGACCCTTCGTCGCTTCTCCAGTTGGGAGGTGGCCGAGCTGATCTTCCGCATGAACCAGTCCACCTTCCGCGGCAAGCTGGCCGCTGATCCGAACCTTCCCCTCGGGGAAGTCGAGGAGGACGGCCGCCAGCGGTGGTTCTCTCTGGACGAGATCAACGAACTGCGTCGGCGTGTACGGGTCAACAAGAAATCCCTGATGCCGCCACGCCCCGCCAACCGGCGCGCCTTCCGTGCAGCCATCGCGAACTTCAAGGGCGGCGCGGGCAAGTCCACGGTCGCGCTGCACTTCGCCCATGCCGCGGCCCTGGATGGCTATCGCGTCCTTGTGGTCGATTTTGATCCGCAGGCCACGCTGTCCCATTCCATGGGCCTGAACGACGTGGGCGAGGATCACACCGTCTGGGGCATCATGGCCCGCGATCTGGAACGCGAGACCGACCGCATGAACGCCGCCGCAGCCGGTGCGGAATCGGGAACGGCCCTGCCCCAGCGAAAGCTGCCGGCCTCGATCCGCGACATGGGTCTCGGGTCGTTGCGGCCCGGTGATTTCATCAAGCAGACCGCCTGGCCCACCATCGACATCGTTCCAAGCTGCGCCAATGCGGCGTTCGTGGAATTTGCCAGTGCCCAATATCGGCACCTGAACCCGGAATGGACCTTCTTCGGCGCGGTGTCGCGGTTCCTGGATGCCTTGCCGGACGACGCCTATGACCTGATCTTGTTCGACTGCCCGCCTGCCATCGGCTATCAGTCGATGAATGCCGTCTTTGCGGCGGACATGCTCTATATTCCCTCGGGTCCCGGCTACTGGGAATACGATTCCACCACCAGCTTCATCGGCCAGTTGGCCGAGGCGCTTGAGGATCTGTCCCATGGCTTCGAAAACTTCCCCACGGGGAAGATCGCCTTGCCCAAGGCATTCGCGGACATTCGTTTCCTGATGACTCGGTTCGAACCGGCCAATGAACTGCATCAGGCTATGCTGGGCGCTTTTCGCCAGGTCTTCGGCGAACGCATGGCGCAACATCCGATCGAATTGACCCGCGCGGTGGAGCAATCAGGGCGTTTTTTGAGCTCGGTCTATGAAATCGACTATCGCGAGATGACGCGGGGAACCTGGCGGCGGGCCCGAGCCACATTCGACCAGGCATATGAGGAATTTCGGTCGCATGTCTTGGCGGCCTGGGCCAAGCTGGAGGATAAGGCATGAGCCGCAAGCGTCGCATGTTCGATATCGAGGTTCCTGTCGAGGAGCCCGAAACCTTCCCGGCGGGGAAGGAGGATGACAAGCCGCAGCGTCGCGGACCCATGGCCACGGCCATCGCCGAAACCGTCGAATCCACGAGGGATCGCGCCCGCCTGGAAGCAGAAATCCGCGCCGAAAACGATGCCTTGGCACAGGAACATGTCAGGTTGAAGCGGGCAGGGCTGATCGTTGATCTGATCCCGCTGGATGCGATCGACACGCACAAGCTGATCCGCGACCGGGCGCCCGCGGCCGACTTCGAACTGGCAGAACTGGTGCAATCCATCCGAGACATCGGTCTGTCCAATCCGATCCGGGTTGAGCCGGGCAGGGAAGGGCGCTTTGAGCTGATCCAGGGATGGCGCCGCCTGTCGGCCTATCGCCAGCTGCTGAAGGACACCGGCGATGCGGAAACCTGGGGCCGCATTCCTGCCGGCATCGCGGCGCGAGGCGATGCCCTTGAACAACTTTACCGCCGCATGGTCGATGAGAACATGGTCCGCAAGGATATTTCGTTTGCGGAAATGGCGCAGCTTGCCTTGCATTACGCGATGGACCCGCATACGGCCGAACATGATCCCGATCGCGCCGTCGCAATCCTGTTCAAGTCGGCGGGATATCAGAAGCGCAGCTATATCCGAAACTTCATCCCCTTGGTCCAGGCTTTGGGAGAGGTGCTGCTCTATCCTCAGGAGATCCCGCGTGCATTGGGTCTGGCCCTAGCGCAGCGCCTGGCCGAGATACCGGGTCTTGCCGCCGCCATCGCCGCCGAGTTGAAGGACTGGGACACCCGTTCGGTGAAGGATGAACTGGACGTCCTGCGCCGTTTCGCGGGGCAGGGGCCCGACGCATCCGAAGACGCGCCGCCTGTCAAGGCGTCCGGTCCGGCGACGCCCGCCGGCCGCGCTAAGACCACTTTCCAGATCCCGAGGCCGCAGGGCAACGCGAAATGCATCGCTGCCAACGGCTGTCTGGAAATCCGCTTGCCGCGTGATTTTTCAGCCATCGACCGGCGCAGATTGGAGGCGGCGGTTGTGGCGCTGTTGGATCAGATCGGCTAGGGCAGGTGCCATCTTCGAGGCTTGCGCTGATCGTCATCACTCAACGCCCGTCTCAATTTATCCGCGTCAACCGGCTATAATGCGGATCAGTGTGTTCACGTTGAACAGCACCGGTGACGACGGCGTATGCGTTGAGCAAGGCAGGGCAGGGGGCCTAGTTTGCATGTCAAGCCTCGTACTAGCAAGGTCCCGATGGGACCTTCGCAGGTGCGGTGGCAGCATTCCTCCGGTCAGGTCCAACGCGCTGCAGTGCGGCGTGACGACAGCAAGAGGTTCGTTTCCGATGTGACGACGCCATCCTGGTTGCGGATCTGGCGCAGCACCTCGTCCAGTTCCGCAAGGGAAGCGGCCGAGATTTCGACGATCAGGTCCCACTTGCCGTTGGTCGAATGCACGGCCGAGACCTGTGCCATGCCCGACAGGCGTGCCATGATGCGGTCGCCGCCCCGCCCCTCGATCCCGATCAGCACCAGACCGCGCACGGGGGCGTCCGACACGTCGCCGCGCGTAATGGCGGTATAGCCGAGGATTTCGCCACGCGCCTGCAGACGGGCCATCCGCATCCGCACCGTGGCGCGGCTGACCCCTAGGCGATCCGCAAGATGCTGGACTGAAGCCCGGCCGTCCCGACGCAGGGCCGCGATCAACCGCTGATCAAGATCGTCCACTTTGGAAAGTCCCTCTGCCCGATTTGACCAGTTTTGATGCCGAACCAACAGATTGTCCAGTTGTGGCTGGACCGTTTCGTCCAGCATCCTGCCAAAAACGGCCGCCCGACCTGTTCATGTGTAAAAGGAGACCCGCATGAACCCGCCTTCCCGCCAGGCTCTTGTTCCTTTTGTCAGCGTTGACAACATGATGCGGCTTGTCCTTCATGTAGGGGTAGAACGCCTGATGGTCGAACTGGCCGATGCCATCGAGGCCGACTTCCGCCGCTGGCCGGAATTCGACAAGACCCCTCGCATCGCCAGCCATTCCGATATCGGCGTGATCGAGTTGATGCCCACTTCGGATGGTCAGCAATACGGCTTCAAATACGTGAACGGCCATCCGGGCAACATGCGCCGGGGCCTGCAGACCGTCACGGCCTTCGGCGTTCTGGCCGATGTTGCCACCGGCTATCCGGTGATGATGTCCGAAATGACGATCCTGACCGCGCTGCGAACCGCGGCGACAAGCGCGATGGCCGCGAAATGGCTTGCCCCGCGCGACGCCCGCGTCATGGCGATGATCGGCAATGGCGCACAGGCCGAATTCCAGGCCCTGGCGATGAAGGCCGTCTGCGGCATCGAGGAGGTGCGGCTTTACGACATCGACCCTGCCGCGACGCGCAAATGCGCGGCGAACCTGGCGGGCAGGGGGCTGAGGGTGGTGTCCTGCAACAGCGCCGAGGACGCGATCCTTGGGGCGCGGATCATCACGACCTGCACCGCCGACAAGCAATACGCGACGATCCTGACCGACAACATGGTCGGCGGCGGGGTGCATATCAACGCGGTCGGGAGCGACTGTCCCGGCAAGACCGAACTGGCCCCGGCCATCCTGCATCGCGCCGAGATCTTCGTCGAATACCCGCCCCAGACCCGGATCGAGGGCGAAATCCAGCAACTCGGCCCCGATCATCCCGTGACCGAATTGTGGCAGGTCATTGCGGGCGAGGCGCCCGGCCGGACCGACGCGGCGCAGGTGACGCTGTTCGACAGCGTGGGCTTCGCGATCGAGGATTTCAGCGCCCTGCGCCATATCCACCGCCGCCTGCGCGGGACGGGGTTCTTCCAGGACCTGGACATGATCGCCGATCCCGACGATCCCCGCGATCTGTTCGGCATGATCTGCCGGGCCGAGGGCGCGCAGGCCGCCTGATGCCGGCGCCGCCCCTGGTCGGGGCGGCCCTTCCGGTCACGCAGCCTGCGCGGCCAGAAACCCCCGCAGGCGTTCGGTCCGGGGGTTGCGCAACACCTCGCGCGGGCAACCCTGTTCGGCGATGACGCCCTGGTCCAGGAAGACCACCCGGTGGGCGACATCGCGGGCGAAGTTCATCTCATGCGTGACGACGATCATGGTGCGGCCTTCCTCGGCCAGGCTGCGCATGACGAGCACCTCGCCCACCAGCTCGGGGTCAAGCGCACTGGCCGGTTCGTCGAACAGCATCAGATCCGGCTCCATCGCGAGGGCGCGGGCGATGGCGACGCGCTGCTGCTCTCCGCCGGACAGGAAGCCGGGATAGGCGTCCTTCCGGTGCGCCACGCCCACGCGGGACAGATAATGGTCGGCCCGCTCGCCTGCCTCGGCACGGCTCAGGCTGTGCTTAGGCGATCATGCCTGCACCATAAAGAGCAAGGCCGAGCCCCGCCGCCCCCACCAGCACCGTCGCCATTCCCAGCTTCAGCCGGAACACGGCGATCTGGGCAAGCACGGACAGCAGCGCCGCCAGCCAATCGATGCTGCCCGGAACCGGCAGTTCCAGGGACAGGGCCCCTGCCTCGATCCGCTGCACCTCGCGCCAGATGACATGGACCGCGAACCAGATCGCCAGGTTCAGGATCACGCCCACGACCGAGGCGGTGACGGCGGTAAGGGCGGCGGAAAGCGCCCGGTTGGACCGCAACCGCTCCATGTAGGGGGCGCCCAGGAAGATGAAGGCAAAGCATGGGGCGAAGGTGACCCAGGTGGTCAGCAATCCCCCCAGCGTCCCCGCCAGAAGCGCATTGTCCCAGCCTGCGCCACGGAACGCCCCAAGGAAGCCCACGAACTGCAACACCATGATCAGGGGTCCGGGCGTCGTCTCGGCCATACCGAGGCCGTCCAGCATCTCTCCGGGGCGGAGCCAGCCATAAGTTCCCACCGCCTCCTGCGCGACATAGGCCAGGACCGCATAGGCGCCCCCGAAGGTCACGACCGCCATCTTCGAAAAGAAAACGGCGATCTCGGCAAAGACATTCCCGTTCCCCAATGCCAGGACCAGCAGGGCCACGGGCACCAGCCACAGGATCAGCGCCGCACCGCCCGCCCGGATCGCGCTGCGCCGCGCCGCGGGGGGCATCTCGGCCATTTCCTCGCCCAGAAGCGTATCGGCATCATCGACATGGGTGCCGCCGACGGCTCCGTGCCCTCCGCCCGGGGCGAAGGCGCGCAGGCCGCCGCGCGCGCCAAGATAGCCGATCAAGGCGGCCGTCAGCACGATCAGCGGAAAGGGTGCATCAAAGGCGAAGATCGCCACGAAGGACAGCACCGCCAGCAGGCGCATGGCGTTGTTCTTCAAGGCCCGCCGGCCGATGCGGACCACGGCTTGCAGCACGATGGCGAGGATGGCGGCCTTGAGGCCGAAGAACAGCGCCTCGACCGGGCCGACATCCCCGTAAAGGACATAAAGCCAGCTGAGGGCCATGATCGCCACCACGCCGGGCAGGACGAACAGCAACCCCGCGATCAGGCCACCACGCGTGCCGTGCAGCAGCCAGCCGACATAGGTGGCAAGCTGCTGCGCCTCGGGTCCGGGCAGAAGCATGCAGAAGTTGAGCGCATGCAGGAAGCGGCCGTCGCCGATCCACCGCTTTTCCTCGACCAGGATCCGGTGCATGACGGCGATCTGGCCAGCCGGGCCGCCAAAGGACAGAAGCGCGATGCGTGCCCAGGTTCGGGTCGCCTCGGCCAGCGAAGGATGGGGGGGATGCAAGGTAGTGCCGGTGGGGTCGTCCCCTTGGCCCTTTTCCGGCGGTGTTCCTGGATGGGTCATGGCGCGGCTCCTGCCTCGGCACTGGGCCAGTTTCGGGTCTCGTTCGTGGCGTCCGGTGCCCGGCGACACAGGGCGCCACCGATCAGAATCCCGCCCTTCGGTCGTTTCAGGTCGTCGGCATGGATGCGCGACAGGCCCAAGGATGCGGCGACAAATCCGGGCGGGTGGTATCGGCACCCTGCACCATGCCGTCCGGCCGGTCCAGATGCCGCAGAAGGACCGAATCCTCTGGCATCGCGTCAAGGCTGCACAGCCTGCGGCATGGCTGAGGAAACACGCCCCCGGCGTTGGATGACCTTCACGGTGACGTTTTGAAGGTTCCGCAACAACGCCCGTTCAGGGCGTCAATCAAGGCGATCCGCGGCAGCAGCGCGGTCCATCATCGCCTTGATGGCGCAAAGTCGATCGTGCCTGTCCAGACAGGCGCCCCGAACGCGGCCTTGTCGCAGCGATCGGATGGCAGAGGCCGAGGCCTGCGACACCGCAACTGTCCATCCGGCAGCGGCCTTGCCGAACCTTTGCGCCGCATCGACTGGACCTTGGTTCGATCCGCAGCGGCTCGCGCGGTGCTTTAATGCAGGGGTGATCAGCGGCCATGGGGCCGGTCAAGGAAGGAAACACGTTCATGCGACTGCAAACATCATTCCTGCGCCATTCGGCAAGATCGCGACTGATGGTGCTGCTGTTGGCCGGGGCGGCGATTGCCGCGCCTGTCACGATCGACTTTGCGCCCGGAAAGGGACCAACGCTGTCCTTTGCCTTTGCCCAGGCTCGGGGCGGCGACGACGGCGGCGGCCATGATGGCGGCGGCGGCCGGGGCGGCGGCGATAACGGAGGGGGCGGCGGCCGAGGCGGCGACGATAGCGGCGGACGCGGAGGCGATGACGGCGCGGGTCACGGGGGTGGTCATGGCGGCGGTCATGGCGGCGGCCACGGACGTGGCGGCGATGACAATGGCGGCCGTGGACGTGGCGGCGATGACCGCGCCGGGGATGACCACGGCGGACGCGGCCGGGGCAGTGATGACGGCCCCGGCGATGACCGCGGCGGGCGTGGACGCGGCGGGGACGACCGCGGGAAGGACGATCGTGGCGGCCGGTCCGCAGGTCGTGGCGGATCGGTCGGCAGCCCCCCGGATGCAACCCCTACGCGCTATGAACGCTCGGACCGCGGGATCGAGGTGACCTATTCCGACGGCTGGCGCGAGGAGGTGGAGAACGGCCGCTACGAACTGAAGGATGCGCAGAACCGTACGGTGGTCGAGCGTCCCGCCACCCGGCAGGACTACAACCGCCTTGGTGCCATCGCCCGCTGAGCAGCGCGCGAACGACGGATCGAGGGGCGATGGCGTTAGCCGTCGCCCCATCTGCGCTGTGCGAGGATCGCGGCTTCGGTCCGGTTGCGCAGGTGCAGCTTTTGCAGGATCTGGGTCATGTGATGCTTGATGGTGCGTTCCTGCAGATCCAGCCGGCGCGCGACTTCCTTGTTCGACAGGCCTGCCGAGACAAGGCGCAGGATCTCCTCCTCGCGCGCGGTCAGGGTTGAAAGCGGATCGGGCGGGGCGTCTTGCGGCTTGTGCATCCGGGTCAGCATCCGCGCCGCCAGGGCGGGGGCCACATGGCTTTCGCCCTCCATCAGGCGTTGGAGGATGGCGACAAGTTCGGTCCCGCCGATCCCCTTGAGAAGATAGCCCCGGGCCCCGCCTTCAAGGGCGGCAAAGACGGCCTCGCTGTCTTCCGAAACGGTCAGCATGACGGCCACCGGCGCGGGTTCAAGCCGCGCGATCCGTTCCAGGGCCCACAATCCGCCCTGCGGCATCGACAGGTCCAGAAGAACCAGGTCCGGTGCCAGGCGCGACGCCTGCTCGACCGCTTCGGCGCCGGAGGCGGCCGTGCCCGCCACCTCGAACAAGGTGCTTTCCGCCAGGGTCCGTGCAACGCCTTCGCGAAACAGCGGGTGGTCGTCGGCGACCAGAACGCGGTGCCTTGTCATGTCTCCACCTCCATCCACAGTTCGGTCCTTCCATTCTTGCGCTCAAGGCCGAAATGTCCGCCCAAGGCCTCGACCCGGTCTCGAAGTCCGCTGAGCCCCAGGCCCGGGACACTGTCGGGCGCCGGTCCCGGACCTCGGTCCTGCACGACCAGCCGCAGGTTCGACCCGCTTCGGGACAGAACCACCCCCAGTTCCGCACCGGGGGCATGGCGGGCGGCGTTGTTCAGGCCTTCCTGGGTGAAGCGGAACAGGCAGACCTGCAATGCCGGGGTCATGGTCACCGTGCCGTGCAGATCGACCGTCAGGTCCACGGCCTGACCATGGCGGGCCTGGTGCGCCGCGACCGCCAATTCGACGATCTGCCGGGCCGACATGTCGGCGATGTCGGGCAGCACCAGCCCGCGCGAGATGGACCGGATTTCCGACATGGCTTGCGCCAGGGCATCGCGCAACTCGTCCAGTTCCGGCGCCGCTGGCCCGATCGCACGGCCAAGGGCATCCACCCGCAGGCTGGCATAGGCCAGATACTGGGCGGGGCCGTCATGAAGATCCGCCCCGATCCGGCGCAAGCCCTGTTCGGCCGTGATCGCCGCGCGGGCCGCGGCTTCCTGCACGCGCCGGCGCAATGCCCCGTTATGCGAGGAAAGCCTGTGCAGGTTTGCCAACTGACGGTCGAGATCGCGGCGCTGCGCCTCGATGGTCCGGCTGCCTCCATAGACGATGGCATAAAGCAGCAAGCCAAGCGCCAGCCCCGCCCCCCCGACCCAAAGCAGCGCCTTGTTGCGCGCGGCGACAAGGTCGGCCTTCAACGCGGGATCGGCGACATAGACCTCGGCCACGGCGATGATCTCGCCGGTCCAGTCGGCGCGGATTGGGCTGTAGATCTCCAGAAGCGGCAGCCCGAGCGCGTGTTCCGCTTCGTCCTCCTCCTCGGCATCGTCCTCGAATGTCGCGGCGACCTGTCCGGCCCAGGCCTGCCGCAATTCGTCCGACGGCGGGAAGGTCTTTCCGATCAGGTCCGCATCCGAGGCTTCGATGACCAGTCCTCCGGGGCGCCAGATCTTGTAGGACAGGATGCGGTCGCCCATCGAGGTCGCGGGCAGCACCTCCTGCAACGCGCGCCGGATGGCCGGAGAGGGAGCCTCGTCGCCGATATAGCCTTCGACCAGCGGATGCAGGAAGCTTTCCATGTAGAAGGCTGCGGCGGTCGCCGTGTTGCGGACGACGACGCGCTGGATCTGCTGGACGATCAGGCCCCCCGCCAGAAGCGAGAAGACCAGCAGGACCACCCCGCCCGCCAATCCGAAGCGGGTGGCGAGCGATGCCCTGTTCCAAGCCGTGCAAACCAGTTCCCGTCCTCGCATGATCCATCATTCCCCGGATGCATGGTCGGGGAAACTGGACTGAAGTCCAGTCGGATCAGGGTGCAGACGGCGATCCACGGCCCTGCAGACTGCTTGCAGCGCGTTTCGGCGGCATTGCAGCGACCCCCTGGGCCAGAACCTATGGAAACTCGCGGTCCTGACGTGACCCAGGGCCGATCCCATGCCCACCCGGGAAGGTCGCCGCCGTGCCCTAGATCAACGGCCCTGCCGCCTGGACGGGGGCGGGCCGTGCAGCCGGATTTAGCACTGCCAGTTCGGTCCTGTTGCGCACCTC